>NZ_JBGCCM010000068.1:0-27914 GCF_041262085.1 Catenulispora sp. GAS73 | reverse complement strand
GGGGGCGCCGGGGGGCGGCCGCGGGGGGGCCCGCCGCCCGGGGGGGGGGGGGGGGGGGGGCCCGCCGGGGGCCGGCGCCCAAACCCGCGGGGGCGCCCCCGCCCCCGGGGCCCCCCGACTCGAAACCAAGCCCCTACAAGCTGTTGAGCACCGCGTTCGAAACCGCCGCCGTCCCGCCCAGCACCACACCGACCTCGATCGAGCCGCCAGCCTGCTCGTCGTTCAAGAACCCGCGGGTGGCGGGGTCCACGCCGGTGGGCTCGGTGAGCAGCAGCGGGCCGTCCAGGGTGCCCATCGCGGCGCCGCCGGACAGGGCGTCGGCCCAGTTGGTGCCGGTCGCCACGCCGTACATGTGCGGGGTGCCGGTGGAGCCGAAGAACTGGCGCGCGACCAGGGCGGCGGTGCCGTACCGGGTTTCGCCGACCAGGGTGTTCAGCTTCAGGTTGCCGGCCGGGACGAAGGAGGCGAGTGACTTCGCCGCCGTGTTCGCCGCGCCGCCGACCGGGTAGAAGTTCGCGCCGGCGGTCAAGCCCTGGTTCAGGAACGACGACACCGACCCGGGCATCTTGGTGTCGTTCGTCAGCACCAGGATGGTGTCCGGGGTCGCGCCGGCCGCGGTCCCGGCGGCGAGCGCGTCGGGGAAGTTGTTCGCGGTGGCGAGCAGGACCCGCTGCACGACGTGGTGGCCGTTCGAGTCCAGCATGTCGCGGGACATGGTGCCCGCGATCATCGCGGAGGTCTCGAAGCGGTCGCTCCCGCCGATGCGGATCGGGTCGTACCCCAGGCGGGCCACGGCGTTGGCGACCGCGGGCGAGACGGCCTTCTCTCCGCCGAGCAGATACACCGTGGCGCCCGGCGCCAGCGTCCGCTGCAGTTCCGCGGCGGTCGCCGGGTTCAGGGTCGCGGTCTGGGTCAGCAGCAGCGGCCCGCCGACGTGCGCGGCCAGCGCCGAGCCGCCGAGGGCGTCCGCGAACTGGTCCGAGCGGCTCAGGACCACGGCCTTGGCCAGCGGGCGCTTGTCGCCGGGGGCGTAGAAGTCGTTCTTGTCGCGGGTGGTCGTCGGCCACATCTGCTGCGACACCGCGACGGCCGTGCCGATCCGGTCGCTGCCGGCCCAGCGCACCGCGTGCTGCTGCGCCGGGTCGATGTTCACGTGCGCGGAGGCGGCCAGGTCCACCTGGTCCTCGTCCACGTTCAGGGACGTGGAGCCGTAGCCGCGGTTCACGCTCTTGAAGTACTGGTGGATCCGCTGGTGCTTGCCCCAGTCGCCGGCCGGGACGTACGGGTCGTTCGTCGTGGCGTTGAAGTTCGCCTGGTCCGCGGTGGTGCCGGCGATGTCGACGGCGGCTATCTGCGCTCGCAGGGCCGGGTCCGCGGCCGCGTCGCCGATGGCGCTGTGATCGGTGGCCGGGTTCAGCGAGTTGCCGTACAGGCCCAGCTTGTAGCCGGTGTTGCTCTGCTGCAGCGCGGCCGCGAAGTTCTTCAGGTAGCTGTCGACCGCCTGCGCCGTCGCGGTGTCATGGTAGGTCTCGATGTCGACGAAGATCGTCGTGCCCGAGGCGAAGCCGAGGCTCTGGGCCTGCTTCGCCGCGTCGGCGCCGTCGGACATGCCCATGGCGGCCGGGTTCGCCCCGGACGCGATCAGGTCCGGGCCCTGCTTGCCCGCGTAGATCGCCCACATGCCCCAGCCGGTCGCGGCCTGGTGCTGCACCCAGTCCGAGGTGTACCCGCCGGACGGCGAAGTCGCGGTCTTGCACAGGTAGCTTGAGCCGCCGATGTAGACGCCGACACCTCGATAGGGCGAGTGTGCGTACCAGTCGTCCATCTGCGCGTTGGTGGGCGCGTTGCAGATGTCGAAGCCCTTCCCGCTGAACGCTGTGTTGGGCGAGGCGGCGGCGTGGGCGCTGGTCGCGCCGATCCCCACCAGACCCAGCGATCCCAACGACGACGCGGCTATGGCTGATGCGGTCAGACGCATGCGCTTCATGACTTGATCCCCTCCGTAGGCCCGGACCACCCTAGGCCCGGACCCGCGCACCTCCTCCGCATTCTCAACGAATGGCGTAGAGAAAATCACACTGGAACTGGCAAAAGCATCTCGAAGCGGCACCCGCCGTCCACGTTCCCGACTGTGACAGCACCCGAATGTGCCTCGGCGATGCCCCGCACGATCGCCAGCCCCAGGCCGGCGCCGGCCCCGACCGGGCTCTCCGTCTCCGGTGTCCGGGCCGCCGTGCCCCGCCACGCCACGTCGAAGACCCGGTCCAGGTCCTCGTCCGGGATGCCGCCGCAGGCGTCGGTGACGGCCAGCAGGACCTGCGGTTCGCCGCTCTCGTCGGCCCGGGTCAGCGCGGAGGCCTCGATCCGGACGGTGCCGTCCTCCGGGGTGTGCCGGATCGCGTTCACCACCAGGTTCGACAGCGCACGTGACAGTTCCCTGACATCACCGCGCACCGTGGCCGGGGTCGTCACCACGCCCGACAGCTCGATGCCGCGGGCCCGGGCCAGCGGCTGGCCCTCGGCCAGCGCGCCGTCCACCAGGTCCGCCAGCGCCACCGACTCCAGCGTCAGCCGCAGGGCGCCGGCGTGTATCCGCGAGAGCTCGAACAGGTCGTCCACCATGCCGGCCAGCCGGTCCGCCGCCTGCCGCATCTGCACGTGGTAGCGGGCCGGGTCGGTGGCGACGCCGTCCTCCAGGGCCTCGGCCATGGCGCGCAGCCCGGCCAGCGGGGTGCGCAGGTCGTGCGAGACCCAGGCGACCAACTCGCGGCGCGAGCGTTCCAGCGCGCGCTCGCGCTCCCGCGACTCGGCCAGCTTCGCCTGCGTCGCGCGCAGTTCCCGGTCGAGCTGGGCCAGCTCGCCGGTCATCAGGGCTTTGCCGTTCTGCGCCGGGCTCGGGGCGTCGTCGCCCTCGCCGAGGGCCTGCAGGGCGCTGCGCAGCGTGCGGCTGTCGTGCGCCAGGCTGCGGCCCAGCAGGTAGGCCAGCGCCAGCGTCACCGCCGCGCCGGACAGCGAGACGACCACCGAGACCCCGGCGTCGTGCGAGGAGATGAACATCGCGCGGGAGGCGATCACGATGCCGGCCACCACCGCCAGGGCCGCGGTCGCGGCCGAGGCGAACAGCGAGGCGCGCAGCGACCGGCCGCGCAGCGCCCGCAGCGCCAGCCAGCCGATGAGCGAGGCGCCGACCGCGGAGCCGGCGCCCATGGCGATGATCTCCAACTGGTCACGCATCGAGGTCCTCCGGTGCTTCGAGCCGGTAGCCGACGCCCCAGACCGTCACGATCAGCGACGGTGCGGCCGGGTCCGGCTCGATCTTCTCGCGCAGCCGCCGCACGTGCACCGTGACGGTCGACTGGTCGCCGAAGGACCAGCCCCACACCTGCTGCATCAGCTCGGCGCGGCTGAACGCCTGGCCGGGGTTGGCCATCAGGAACGCCAGCAGGTCGAACTCCCGGCCGGTCAGGGCCAGCGGCTCGCCGGCCAGCCGGGCCTGGTGCGCGGTCAGGTCGACCTCCAGCCGGCCCAGGACGAGGATCTCAGGACCCTGTGGCGGCTCCGAGCCCTGGCCCCGGCCCCGAGCCCGGCCCCGGCCGCGCGAGCGGCGCAGCACGCTTCCGGCCCGCAGTACCAGCTCCCGCGGGCTGAAGGGCTTGGTGACGTAGTCGTCGGCACCGACCTGCAGCCCCAGGATCCGGTCGCCCTCCTCGCCGCGCGCGGTCAGCATGATCACCGGGACCTCGCCGAGCGCGGCGACCCGCTGGTGCACCTCGTACCCGTCGAAGCCGGGCAGCATCAGGTCCAGCACCATCAGGTCCGGCAGCCGCTCGGCCGCCGCGGCGACCGCGGAGGGCCCGTCGGCGGCGCGGCGGACGCTGTACCCGGCGCGGGTGAGGTAGGCGGCGACGACCTCGGCGACCGTGGCGTCGTCGTCGACGACCAGCACGTCGAGCGCGGCCTCGCCGCCGTCGCGGTCGGTGGCGGGCTCGTCGCCGACGATGCTCGCGGTGTCCGGCGTGCCCATCGGATTGCCGCCTTCCCGGTGATCAGTCATTTCCCGACATTTTGCCTGGAGCTCTCGTCACGGTACTAGGGAACACCGTGTGCGGCCCTGAACGGGGCTTTCCAGTCCTTACGGAACTGTGACGACCCGGCGTGGAGCGTCGCCGGAAAGGCCCGCCGCCGGTCAGTCTGAGCCCATGAGAATCGTGCGGCTCGGTGCTGCGCTGGGGGCCGCGACGCTGCTCACGGCGGGCGTGTACGCGATCGTCCGCGTCCACGGCGCCTCGGCCCTCAGCTTCGGCGGACGGGCCGAACTGGATTTCGGCGCGCTGTTCGCGCTGTACCTCGCCGGCGCGTGGTCGGTGTCGGGGCTGCCGACGCTGTGGGCGCGGTGGGTGACGCTCGGCGGCGCGGCGGCGATGCAGATCGCGGCGTTCACCACGGCGCCGCGCTACTCCGACGACCTGTACCGGTACGTGTGGGACGGCCGGGTCCAGGCCTCCGGCATCGACCCTTACCGCTACGTCCCGGTGGCCACGCGCCTCGTCGGCCTCCGAGCCGGCTCCGGCCTGTTCCCGCCGACCGGCCGCGGCCTCGACCCGTCGCACTGCGTGACCTCGGCGCCGGGCATCACCGCCGCCTGCACGTACATCAACCGTCCGCTCGTGCACACGATCTACCCGCCGGTCGCCGAGGCGTACTACTTCCTCGCGCACTGGTGGGGGCCGCGCGGCATCCAGGTTTCCGCGGCGGTGCTCGCCCTCGGCGTCACGGTCGTCCTGCTGGTCGGACTTCCGCGGATCGGTGTCGACTCCCGGAACGCCGTGCTGTGGGCCTGGTGCCCGACGGTGGCGGTCGAGGCCGGGAACGGCGGACACGTGGACGTCCTCGCCGTCCTGTTCACCGCCTGCGCGTTCCTGGCGCTGGCCTCGAAGCGCGTGGCGCGGGGCGGAGTCTTCCTCGGGCTCGGCATCGCGGCGAAGGTGACTCCCGCGCTGGCCGTGCCCGGGGCGCTGCGCCGCCGGCCGTTCGTGCTGGTGGCGTCCATCGCCGGCGTGGTGGTCGGGGTCTACCTGCCGCATGTCCTGGCCGTCGGCAGCGGCGTCGAGGGCTTTCTCGGCGGCTATCTGAACGAGGAGGGCTACCAGAGCGGCGCGCGGTTCGCGCTGCTGGACGCGGTCTTCCCGGGGCCGCTGGTCAAACCGGCGGCCGTGGCCGTCCTGGCCGTGGCCACGATCCTGGTCTGGCGGCTGAGCGACCCGGAGCGGCCCTGGCGCGGCGCGCTGGTGCTGGCGGGCGTCGGGTTCCTGGTCACCGCGCCGCCGTTCGCCTGGTACGCGCAACTGCTGGTGCTGTTCATCGCGTTCGGGGGCTGGCGGAGCATCGCGTGGATCGGGGTGCCGTACGCGGGGTACGTCGTGCAGTCCGGGGGCTCGCCGGTGCAGGGATACGGCGGGGCTTTGGTGGCCATGGTGGTGGTGTTCGCGGGGCAGGCTGTTTTCAAGACACTCCGTCTGCGATCGGCGACGCAGCGTCGCGAAACCGACCGCACTCGTGACGAGCTTGACCTCGATCCCGCTCTAGATCCCGCGCTCGTCGGCGCGACCGACGTCATCCTCCCGTGCCTCGACGAAGCCGCGGCCCTTCCCTATGTCCTGTCCCGGATCCCCGCCGGCTACCGCGCCATCGTCGTCGACAACGGCTCCACGGACGGCTCCGCCGAGGTGGCGGAGTCGCTGGGGGCGCTGGTCGTGCGCGAACCGCGCCGGGGCTTCGGCGCCGCCTGCCACGCGGGCCTGCTCGCGGCCACGGCGGACGTCGTCTGCTTCCTCGACTGCGACGGCTCCTTCGACCCCGAAGACCTGCCGAAGGTCGCCGACGCCGTCCGCCGGGGCGAGGCCGACCTCGCACTCGGCCAACGCAGGCCCCTGACCCGCGACGCCTGGCCCCCGCACGCCCGGCTGGCCAACCGCCTGCTGGCGTTGCGGATCCGGAGCGAGACCGGGGTGCGGATCCGCGACCTCGGGCCGATGCGGGCCGCCCGGCGTGCGGACCTGCTGGCGCTCGGGATCGAGGACCGGCGGTTCGGCTACCCGCTGGAGATGGTGCTCAAGGCCGCGCAAGGCGGTTGGCGCATCACCGAGACTGACGTCCCGTACGCGCCGCGCACCGGCAAGTCCAAGGTCACCGGAACGGTCGGCGGCACCGTCAAAGCCGTCCGCGACATGCGCCGAGTCTGGAGGGCCGCGACCCGATGAGCACCCTGATCGTCATCGCGAAAGCGCCGGTGCCGGGCCGGGTGAAGACCCGGCTGACGCCGCCGTTCACGCCGCAGCAGGGGGCCGAGCTGGCCCGTGCGGCGCTCGCCGACACGCTGGAAGCCGTTGCCGTCGCTCGGGTTTCGCTTCGGTTGTTGGCTCTGGAGGGGGATCCGGCGTTGGTCCCCGCCGCGTCGGGATTCACGGTCGTCCCCCAAGGCACCGGGGGTCTTGATCGGCGGCTGGCTGCGGCCTTTCAGCGGGCCGCGGTCCTCGATCCGGGCCCGGTTCTGCTCATCGGGATGGACACGCCGCAGGTGACCGGTCCGTTGCTGGAGGCGTGTATGCCCACGGCGTGGGAGGACGCGACGATCGGTCTGGCCGAGGACGGCGGGTTCTGGGCGTTGGGCTTCCGTCGTCCGCGCGAGGTGGCGCTCGACCGGTTGCTGTTCGACGTGCCGATGTCCACGGACACGACCGGTACCGTGCAGCTCGACCGGCTCACCGATGCCGGGCTCAGGGTGCGGATGCTGCCGGTGCTGCGGGACGTCGACACCGTCGCGGACCTCCAGGCCGTCGCCGCCGCGGCTCCGGCGTCACGGTTCGCCGCTGTGGCCGGCGCTGCCGGTGCCGCCGGCGCGGGGCTGCCGGCGCCCATGCCGGTGCCGGCGTGAGCGACGCCGGCGCCTGGACGGCCAGCGCGCCGTACGCCCGGGCGATCAACGACCCGACCGCGCGACTGGTCCTGCACGCCGATTCCGGCGAGACCCTTCTGTTGGACGCGGCGAAGTTCAGCGCGCCGCCGGACGCCGTGGACAAGGCCGTCCTGGACCGCTGTCAGGGCCCGACCCTCGATCTGGGATGCGGGCCGGGGCGGCTGGTCGCCGAGCTCGCCGGGCGCGGGGTGCCGGCCTTGGGGGTGGACGTCGCGCCGTTCGCGCTGTTGCTGAGCCGCGCGAGCGGGGCGAGCGCGCTGCGCCGGTCGGTCTTCGACCGGCTGCCGGGCGCCGGGCGGTGGCCGCACGCCTTGCTGATGGACGGGAACATCGGGATCGGCGGTGATCCCGGGGCGTTGCTGGAGCGGCTGCGCACACTGATCCGGCCGCGCAGCGGGGAATTGATCGTTGAGACCGAGGCGGACGACGTCGATGAGCGGTATCGCGTGCGGTTCGGCGGCGGTGGTGGCGGGGACGAATTCGGTTGGGCCCGCATCGGATCCGAGTCGCTGTTGGCGTTGGCCGCGCCGCTCGGATACGCGGCGCGCCAGGTGTGGACGGCCGACGGCCGCAGGTTCGTCGCGTTGAGTTACCTGGGCTAGTCGGTAGGCCGGATTAGGGTTGCGGATGTGACTTCCCCGCAGTCCTCCGGCTACTCCGGCACCCCGCTGCCCAAGAAACTCGGCATCAAAGCCGGGTACTACGTGCTCTTCCACAACGCTCCCGAGGACTTCGATCCACAGCCGCTGCCCTACGACGTCACGGTCGAGACGGCCGAGGACGGCGGCGCCGGGCCGTACGACGTGATCGTGGCGTTCGCCAAGGACCGTGCGACGCTCACCGAGGGTTACGAGAGCCTCCCGGGCCTGTTGTCCAAGAGCGGCGCGCTGTGGATGTGTTGGCCGAAGAAGGCCTCGGGCGTCGTGACGGACGTCACCGAGAACCTGGTCCGCGAGGACGCGCTCGCGTTGCCGATCGGACTGGTGGACGTGAAGATCGCGGCGATCGACGCCACGTGGTCGGGACTGAAGCTGGTGTACCGGCTCGACCGGCGGTAGTTTCCGCCTCAACTAGCCGCGGAAGCCGTCCCACCAGCACCGAAACTCTCATCCGGAATACGGGTTGGCCGGATCAGACATATCGCGAGCGTTCCGCCAGTAGGCTGATACGTATGCGGCAGTCCGTGCAGACCCTCCTTGAGCATGTGCGGCGTGGCTTGGGCGGCGCCGTCCTGCTCGGCGGCGCGGCTCCGGCGGACTTCGCGGGGATCGCGGGTCCCGTCGTCGACGGCTTGTGCGTGCTGCGCGCCGGCGGTGGTCTGCCGGCCACGCAGGCGGCTCAGATCACTGAGACGGCGCAGCTTGCTGACACGGTTCCCGTCGCCGCTTTCAGCGGGCTGGCCGACCTGGTGCGCCCGCTGATCGACGGCGAGTCGGGACTCGATCTCGATCTCGACCGCGGCGCCGGCCGGGTCGGCAGGGCGGCCGGGGAGCTCATCGCGCGGGCGGCGGCGGTGCAGCCGGTCGTCGCGGTGGTCGGCGACGCGCATCTGCTGGACAAGCCGTCGGCGATCGCGATCGCGGTGGCCGTGCGCGCCACCAGGCGGGCGCCGGTGGCGTGGGTCCTCACCGTCGACGACGTGCGCCGGGCCCCGTTCGGCGCGCTCGGCGCGGTGGCCGTGCAGCTCCAGCGGCCGGTCGCGGCCGGGGACCTGCCGAAGGCGACGACGCGGGCGCTGCTCGTGCTGGCCGCCAGCGCGACGGGGCACATCGACGAGGTCGGCGGGGCGCTGGACCACCTCGGGCTGCGGGTCGGCGATCTGGCCCCGGCGGTCGCCGAGGGCGTGATCGAGGCCACGACGTCCGGCTGGCGGTTCCGCGACCTCGGCGTGGCGACGTCCATCTACGCGACGGCCACGCCGACCGAGCGGCAGGAGACGCACGCGGCGTTCGTCGACGCGATCAACGAGCTGCGGGAGGCGGAGAAGGGCGAGATCCTGGCCCGGCACCTCGCCGGAGCGGCGGTCGGCCCGGACGGCGCGGCGGCCGAGGCGCTGGGGCGGGCCGCTGACGGCGCGAGGCTGCGGGGAGCGCTGGAGGCTTCGCGGTCTTCATACGGACGCGCGGCGAGTCTGTCCCCTGATCCGGGTGCCCGGGCCCGGTGGCTGACCGGCGCCGCCGACACCGCGCGCCTGCTCGGGGATCTCGGCGGCCTCGGCCGCGCGATCCGGGAGGCGCGCGTACTCACCGACGACGCGACGCTGCACAACCGGCTGGACCGCATCGCGACCCGGACCTCGGTTCTGCGCACGCCGCAGACCAAAATCAAGACTCTGCTGGAGAGCGGCAGCCACACCACCGCGATCGGGCTGATCCTGGCCGGCCGCGCCATCGACGCCGAGGCGATGCTGGCGCCGGTGGTGTCCTCGGCGCTGATGTCCGACCCGCTGGACATGGGGCCGTTGACGGTGCCGGCCATCGCGGCCGGGGCGATGTGGACGTGCGATGTCAGAGGCGCGGCTGCCGTGCTGGACCGCTCAATCGCTCTATTGCGTGCGTATGGGGCGGCCGAGCATCTTCCCGCTTTGTTGGTCGTCCGGGCCGAGGTGGGTTTCCGCTCGGGGCGCTGGCCCGCGGCCCGGGACGATGCGATGGAGGCGGCGGGCCTGGCTTCGCGGCTGGGGCAGCAGCCGGTTCGGGCGGTCGCGCGGGGCTTGGTGCTGCGCGTCAGTTCCCTGATGGGCGCGCCAACGGAGGACGCGGCGCTGGTCGAGGCGGAGTCCACGGGCTCCGAGGCTTATGCGCTGTGGCTGCGGCACGCGGTCGGCGTGGCGCTGTTGGCCGAGCGCAAGTGGGATGCCGCCGCAACGGTGCTGGGCGAGGTCGCGATGGCGTTGGAGCGGCTGGGGGTTCAGGACCCGTCGGTGCTTCCGGTGACCGGCGACCTGGTCGAAGCCCTTGTGCGGTCTGGAGATTCGGCGAAGGCTCGGGACGTGGCGGAAGCGGCGAAGGATGCCGCAGCCATGACGATGTCGATAGTGGTCCGGGCCGTGGCCGAGCGGTGTCTCGGGCAGGTCGGCAAGGCGGCGAAGGCCAAGCAGCACTTCGAGAAGGCGCTGCGACTGCACGCCGAAACCGACGACCGGTACGAGGAAGCGCGGACGCTGTTGGCGTTCGGCCGTCTGGACGGCGATCGTGCGCGGCTGGAGGCGGCCGGGGACCGGTTCGCGGCCCTCGGGGCGTGGCCCTGGCTGGCGCAGGTCGAGGACGAGCTCGCGGGCAAGCGCTCGCGGAAGAAGCTCGGGGCTCTGTCGGCGAAGTAGCCTTGGTCCATGGCGAATCTCCGTTTCGGGATCAAACTCAGCCA
This sequence comes from Catenulispora sp. GAS73, assembly GCF_041262085.1. NCBI lineage: Bacteria > Bacillati > Actinomycetota > Actinomycetes > Catenulisporales > Catenulisporaceae > Catenulispora > Catenulispora sp. GAS73. The sequence continues at coordinate 17,572 of NZ_JBGCCM010000068.1, read as the reverse complement.
GGATGCGACCATCGAGGAGTACAAGGCCGTCTGGCGCATCGCCGACGAAGCCGGCTTCGACCACTGCTGGAACATGGACCACTTCGCCAGCCTCGGCGGCGACGAGACCAAGGACATCTTCGAGGCCTGGACGGCCCTGGCGGGCATGGCGGCCCTGACGTCGCGCGTCCGCATCGGATGCTCCGTCACCGGCAACACCTACAGACACCCCGCCGAACTGGCGAAGATGGCGGTCACGGTCGACCACCTGTCCAACGGCCGCCTGGAATTCGGCATCGGCGCAGCCTGGGCCGAGAACGAGCACACGATGCTCGGCCTACCCTTCGGCACCGCGGGCAGCCGCGCCGACCGCCTGGAGGAGGCACTGAAGATCATCACCTCCCTCTGGACCGAGCCCCGCACCACCCACGAAGGCAAGCACTACCAAATCAAGGAAGCGATCGCCGAACCCAAGCCCCTCCAGACCCCCCACCCCCCGATCTGGATCGGCGGCAGCGGCCGCAAGCGCACCCTCCGCCTCGCCGCAGAATACGCAGCGGTCTGGAACGCCGCCGGCGGCACCCCAACCGAAGTCGCGGAGGCATCGGCGGTCCTGAACCAGCACTGCGCGGACATCGGCCGCGACCCCTCAACGATCCGCCGCTCGGTCCAAATCCGCGTCGGCGACGACTTCGACGCCCTCCAGCGCATGGTCGAGGAGTTCGTAGCGGTCGGCATCAGCGACCCCCTGCTGATCCTGCAGACCGACGACCCGGTAGCGCGCGCCGAGAAGCTGGCCGAGGCGCTGCCCCGACTGCGCGAGATCGGCTAGCCGCGAGCCGACCGGACGGCCGAGGCGTGCGGCGGCGCACGCCTCAGCCGCCAGGCGCTCGCGACCAGCCACGCGGTTCGTCGTGTCCGACCGGACCACGCGGGGTGTTGGTTCTGGGTCCCTCGCCGCGTCGGCGGGCTCTGCCAACCTGGCCGGTTTGGCGGTGTCAAGCCGGACGAGGCTGCACCACAGCAACAGCGATGCGGCTTGATTCCGCCAAACCGGGCTGGTTCCGTCTACGGCGACGACGCGGCGAGGGACCCAGAACCTCGGTGACCACAAGCAGCGACCGCCGCCGACCAGCGCAACGCAGGCAACAGCGGATAGGAAGCCGAGCAGTCGCGGGCCGCCGCCGAAGCGCCGGACGCGCGGGTCGCCCCCTTGCTGTAGAGCGCCCGCCGGAGGCCTCAAGGCGCCCACCACGCACGACGATTGCCGCCTACGCAACGTGTGCGCAGTGACTCGGACTCATGCGTGGTCGTGCCCACGAAAACCGCCAGCCGCCGACGTGGCCCAGTGTGCGAGTCGATCATGCCGGCATTTTGTTATGGAATTATCACCCCTTATACACAGATATAGCACGCGCCACCGACACCAAAACCGCCAGCCGCCACCCGCCAGCCGCCACCCGCCAGCCGCCACCCGCCAGCGCAACATGCGGCGCACAACCGAACTGCGTCCCCCCGCGAGGCCATCAAACCATTGGCGAAGCCGTCAAAAAACGCCTGAAAACCAAAGACCAACCGCACCTCAACACCCACCCCCCGCCGCAGCCTTACATCGACACCTTCCCCCACCCCCACCCCCTACATCTCCGCAGCCGCCCGCCCCGCCGCCTCCCCACTCAACAACCGCCGATCCTCCTGATCCATCGACGAGTCCGCGAGCTGCCGCAGCATAGTCAGCAACTCCGCATGCTGCTCAGGCGACCAACCGTCAAGCTGATCCGTCAGAATCGCACGCCGCGCCGCGCTCAGCGCGTCCACCGCAGCCTCCCCAGCCTCGGTCATCGTCACCGTCTGGTTCGGCGGCGTGCCAGCGACCGAGCAGCGACCCGTTGCGACCAGTGCGTCGAGGTGCGGCCGGATCTCCGCCATCGGGAGGTTGAGTCGCGTCGGAATGTCCTCAACACGCGTCGGACCATACTGCTTCAGCCGGAACAGGCCGTAAGCCTCCGGCACCGAAATATCGATGCCCGACTTAGCAATAGTCTGCGAGTACCTATCCTTCACATTCTGCCGGCTGGACAGCCGCGTCAACGCCCGCTCCAGCTCATCGATCGACGTACGCTGCGTCGGGCCGGTCGCCGCCTCGGCCGCTCCGGTGCCGCGGGTCGTGGTACGGAGCGGGACTTCGCGCAGGAACAGGGCCAGCAGGAACGCCAGGACGCACAAGGGGATCGCGTACACGAAGACGTAGTGCAGCGCGTGCGCGTACGTGTGCAGGAAGGGCTGCGTCTCCGCCTTCGGGTACTGCTTGATGAGCTTCGGGTCCTCGATCGCCTTCTGGAACGGGAACGTCGGGTTGATCTTCCCGCCGGCCACCGCGGTCTTGATCTCGGCTGTCAGCTTGTTGTTGAAGATGGTGCCGAACAGCGACGCCCCGAACGCGCCGCCGATCGAGCGGAAGAACGTCACCGCGCTGGTGGCCGTGCCGAGTTCCTCGTAGTCCACGTTGTTCTGCACCGCGATGATCAGGACCTGCATCACCAGGCCCAGGCCGAGGCCGAAGACCAGCATTGCGACCGCGTTGGAGGCCGTGGAGGTGGTGTCGGTCATGCGGGAGAGGAGCCAGGCGCCGACCGTCATCACGGCCGTGCCGGTGATGGGGAAGATCTTGTAGCGGCCGGTGCGGCTGATCAGCTGTCCCGAGCCGATCGAGGCGACCAGCACGCCGGCCATCAGCGGCAGCAGCTGGAGGCCGGACGCGGTCGGCGTGGCGCCGTGCACGACCTGTTGGTACAGCGGCAGGAACGTGAGGCTGCCGAACATGCATAAGCCCACGACGAAGCCGATGGTGCTGCACATGGCGAACACCGGGTTCTTGAACAGGTGCAGGGGCAGCACGGGTTCCTTGGCGTACTTCTCCGCGAAGAACCACGCGACCAGGCACACCGCCGCCACCACCGCGCACATCACCACCTGCCACGAGCCCCAGGCCCAGGTGCTGCCGCCGAAGCTGGTGATGAGGATGAGCGAGCTCGCCGCCGCGGCGATGAGGAAGGTGCCGAGGTAGTCGATGACCGGCTTGCGGTGCGCGGTGTGCGTGCGCAGGCCGATGGCCACCACGACCAGCGCGATCGCGCCGACCGGGAGGTTGACGTAGAACACCCAGCGCCAGCTCAGGTTGTCGACGAAGAACCCGCCGATCAGCGGGCCGATGACGCTGGCCACGCCGAATACCGCGCCGACCACGCCCTGGTACTTGCCGCGGTCCCGGGGCGGCACCACGTCGGCGATCAGCGCCATCGCCAGCACCATCAGGCCGCCGCCGCCCACGCCCTGCAGCGCGCGCGAGCCGATCAGCTCGCCCATGTTCTGCGATAGCCCGCACAGCGCCGAGCCGATCAGGAAGATGACGATCGCGGTCTGGAACACCCGCTTGCGCCCGAACTGGTCGCCGAGCTTGCCCCACAACGGCGTCAGCGCCGTGGACGCCAGCAGGTACGACGTCACCACCCACGAGATGTGGTTGGCCCCGCCGAGGTCCGAGACGATGGTCGGCAGCGCCGTGGAGACGATCGTCTGGTCCAGCGCGGCCAGCAGCATGCCCAGCATGACGCCGGCGAAGACCAGCGCCACCTCGTTCTTCTCGCCGTTGGAGCCGGCGCCCGTCGACTCTGCGCTCACCTCACCAGATCACCACGGAACGGACGCTCTGGCCAGAGCGTGAGGCGAATGGGTGAGGCATTTTTTGTTCGAGTCCTGAGGGTTGCGCCGCACGGAGCGGCGGCGCAACCAGAACAGCAGTGCAGCAGTGCAGCAGCGCCCTAGTGGAACGCCACCGCGCTGTACGACCGCAGCTTGTCCAGCCGGTGCTCGGAGTCGATCAGCCGCACCGTCCCCGACTTCGACCGCATCACCAGCGACTGCGTCGTCGCGCCGCCGCCGGTGTAGTGCACGCCGCGGACGAGCTCGCCGTCGGTGATGCCGGTGATCGCCACGAAGCAGTTCTCGCCGGAGACCAGGTCGTCGGTGAGGAGTACGCGGTCCAGATCGTGGCCGGCGTCGAGGGCGCGCTGCCGCTCGGCGTCGTCCTTGGGCCACAGGCGGCCCTGGATCACGCCGCCGAGGCACTTGATGGCGCAGGCCGCGATGATGCCCTCCGGCGTGCCGCCGACGCCGAGCAGGAGGTCCACGCCGGTGCCGGGGCGGGTGGCCATGATGGCGCCGGCCACGTCGCCGTCGGAGATGAACTTGATGCGGGCGCCGGCCTCGCGGATCTCGGCGACCAGGCCCTCGTGGCGGGGACGGTCCAGGACCACGACGGTGATGTCGGCGGGCTCGCGGCGCTTGGCGCGGGCGACCGCGCGGATGTTCTCCGCCACCGGCGCGGTGATGTCCACGACGTCCGCGGCCTCGGGGCCGGCGACCAGCTTGTCCATGTAGAACACGGCGGAGGGGTCGTACATGCTGTGCCGGTCGGCGACCGCGATCACGGCCAGGGCGTTGGGCATGCCCTTGCCGGTCAGCGTGGTGCCGTCGATCGGGTCCACGGCGACGTCGCACTCGGGCCCGGAGCCGTCGCCGACCTCCTCGCCGTTGAACAGCATCGGCGCGTGGTCCTTCTCGCCCTCGCCGATGACGACCACACCGCGCATCGAGACGGTGTTGATCAGCTTGCGCATCGCGTTCACGGCGGCGCCGTCGGCGGCGTTCTTGTCGCCCTTGCCGACCCAGCGGCCGGCCGCCATCGCCGCGGCCTCGGTCACCCGGGCCAGCTCCAGCGCCAGGTTGCGGTCGGGGGCTTCGGAGTCGGACGCGGGGTTGTCGTTCGCCTGCGGGACTGCGGCGTTCATGGTCTGAAAGCTCCTCGAGGAGGGGGATCCGCACCGTCGCGGTTCACGAGGGTTGTCGAGGGAGATCGTATCGAGGCCGGCGTGGACCGGGAACCGCGAAGTGGCCAGGCTCATGTCGGGCCGATGCCGGGACCCCGCGCAGATCGCATGCGGACGGATGGGACCATATCTGTATGGCCCGCGTCTCTCCGCTGAAGAAGTCCCTTCGGGACATGCTGCTGTCGATGGCGGTGATCTCCCTCCCGATCGTCGCGATCGTCGAGTGGTTCCCCCACGACTCCAAGAAGCCGGAGGACGCGGTCCAGACGGTCGATTACACGATCCCGCTGGCCCAGGCCCGCCGCGACCCGGACCTGCCCTTCCAGGCACTGGCCCCGACGACGCTGCCCCCGGGCTGGCGCGCCACCTCGATCCACGCGGACTTCGACCCCGGCTCGCAGCTCCGCTGGGAGCTCGGCTTCCTCACCTCCGACAACCAGTACGTCGGCCTGGACCAGGTCGCCGGCGGCAAGGGCGTGGACGGCGTGCTCCAGGTGCAGGCGCCGGACGCCACCCCGGTGAGCGGGGCCGGTGGCACGGTCACGGCCGGCGGGTACCAGTGGCAGGTCTATGTGACGCCGGACGGCCGCCACCACGCGCTGGTGCGGACCACGGCCCCGGTGGGGACCGCGGCGGCCACGACGCCGGGCAAGATCGCGGTCGTGGTGTCCGGGACCGGTGCGCTGTCGGAGCTGGAAACCCTCGCGGGGTCCTTGCAGTAGCCCCACTCCTTGCACACAAGAGCCCCGCTTCTGAGGAGGATTCCTCAAGGAAGCGGGGCTCGCGCGTTGTGCTGCTGCTGTGCTGTCTTGTCGCTGTCTTGTCCCGGGGCTCAGTTTCGGGCGCTCAGCCCTCGTCGCCGTCCCCGTTCCCGGCGCCGATGGCGGCGTCGAGCCGGGCCCGCGCGCCGTCCAGCTTCGCCTGGCAGTGCTTGGCGAGCGCTTCGCCGCGCTCCCAGGCGGCCAGCGACTCCTCCAGCGTCAGGCCGCCGGTCTCCAGGCGCCGGACCACGTCCATCAGCTCGTCGCGGGCCTGCTCGTAGCCCAGGTGGGACAGGTCCGGGGTCTCACCGGCGGTGGGGGTCGTCTCGTTCGCCATGGGTTCAGGATAGTTTCCGGCTGTGACTGGTTCCGACGAAGTGTGTGTCCGGCGGGCCGTGCCCGGCGACGAGGAAGAGATCCAGCGGCTGCGGCACCGGATGGCGCTCGACGTGTTCGGGGTCACGCCGCCGGCGTTGGACGAACCGAACCATGTGGCGGCCGTGAAGAAGGTCCGCGCCTGGCTGGAGGCCGGCGACGAGGCCGGGACCGCGTGTTTCGTCATCGACGCGCTGGACGGGAGCGGCCTCGCCGCCAGCGCCATCGGTGCTGTCGACGAACGGCTGCCGAGCGGCCGGAACCCGTCTGGGCGTTCCGGCTATATATATGGAGTCTGTACCGACGAACGCTATAGGCGGCGCGGCTACTCGCGTCTTGTCCTGCAAGCGCTGCTGGACTGGTACGCGGAACAGGGCATCCCGCGCATAGAGCTCCACGCCAGTGAGTATGGCGAGACGCTCTATAGAGAACTCGGCTTTGAGCCGCCCATGGGCCTTGCCCTTACTCGCTGGGCTCCTCAGTAGCAGCAGCAGTAGCAGCAGCGTCTTCTGCAGGGAACACCGCAGAGACCGCCGCGTCGAGACGTCCGGAAGCGAGGCGGACGTCGAGCACGTCCCCCTCGCTGACTTCCTCGGCGGACCGGACCGCGTGCCCGGACGGCGCGAGGACGATCGAGTAGCCGCGCTCCAACGTCGCCATCGGAGACACCGCACGGACTCGCGCCAGCGTGTGCCCCAGATCGTCCGAAGCCCGGTCGAGCCGATGTCCGACGCTGGCCCGGGCTCGCCGCGTCAGCTCGTCGAGGTCGCTGCGGCGCCCGTCGATCATCGAGTACGGAGAAGCCAGCACCGGCCGCTGCCGGAACGAAGCCAGCCCCATCGCCTCGCGTTCCAGTATCCGGGCCACCGAGCGCCACGCGTTGCGCCGCAGCTCCGCGACCCGGTCCATCTCCTCGGCGACGTCCGGCACGACCCGCTTGGCGGCGTCGGTCGGCGTCGAGGCCCGGAAGTCGGCGACGAGGTCGAGGATCGGGGAGTCCGGCTCGTGCCCGATCGCGGAGACCACCGGCGTCTCGCACTCTCCGACCGCCCTGATGAGCGCTTCATCGGAGAACGGGAGCAGGTCCTCTACAGAGCCGCCGCCGCGGGCGATGATGATGACGTCCACCTCGGGGTCGGCGTCGAGCTGAGCCAGCGCCGGCAGAATCTGCGGGACCGCCTTCGGGCCCTGCACGTCGGTGTTCACCACCCGGAAATGCACCCCTGGCCACCTGCGCTTGGCGTTCTCCAGAACGTCCCGCTCCGCTGCCGAGGCGCGTCCGGTAATAAGGCCGATGCACCGCGGGAGGAACGGCAGAGGCTTCTTCCTCCGCGGATCGAACAGTCCCTCCGCCTTGAGCTTCGCCTTCAGCATCTCCAGCCGAGCCAGGAGCTCTCCAAGGCCGACCTGTCGGATCTCCTCGGCGCGGATGGAGAACGAGGAGCGCGGAACGTAGAAGTCCGGCTTCCCATAGACGATGACGCGCGCACCCTCTGTGAGCGGAGGCACTACTGCCTCGAATACGCGACGGAACGTGGTGACCTGTACGGAGACGTCGGCGGAGGGGTCCCGCAGCACCAGGTACACCATCTGTGACCCGGGCCGCTTGTTGATCTGTGCCAGCTGTCCCTCGACCCAGATCGCCCCCAGCCGGGAGATCCACCCGGCCACCGCCTCGGAGACGGCGCGGACGGGGATGGGCTGTTCGGCCGAGGATTGCATCGCCATAGAGAGGAGCGTAGCCATCGGCGGGGACGCTGCGCGGACGTGGCGAAGTTGTGGAGAGACCCGATCATGGGCTGTGGATGCCGGTGCGCCGCCTACCATGGGAACCATGAACGTCTCCGCACCAGAAGACCGCCGCGTCCTCCTCGCCGCGCCCCGCGGCTACTGCGCAGGTGTCGACCGCGCGGTCGTGACCGTGGAGAAGGCGTTGGAGCTCTACGGCGCCCCGGTGTACGTCCGCAAGGAAATCGTGCACAACAAGCACGTCGTGCAGACTCTGCAGAACCGCGGCGCGGTCTTCGTGGAGGAGACCGACGAGGTGCCCGAGGGCGCGACTGTGGTGTTCTCCGCGCACGGCGTGGCGCCGATCGTGCACGAGGAGGCGTCCCGGCGCAGCCTGAAGACCATCGACGCGACCTGCCCGCTGGTCACCAAGGTGCACAAGGAAGCCGTGCGCTTCGCCGAGCAGGACTACGACATCCTGCTCATCGGCCACGACGGCCACGAGGAGGTCGTCGGCACCACCGGCGAGGCCCCGGAGCACATCATCCTGGTCGACGGCCCGGACTCGGTGGCCGAGGTGGAGGTGCGCGACCCCGCCAAGGTGGCGTGGCTGTCGCAGACCACGCTGTCGGTGGACGAGACCACCGCGACCGTGGACCGGCTGCGCGCGAAGTTCCCGCTGCTGCTGGACCCGCCGTCCGACGACATCTGCTACGCCACCCAGAACCGGCAGACCGCGGTCAAGCGCATCGCGGCCGACTCGGACCTGGTCATCGTGGTCGGCTCCAAGAACTCCTCGAACTCGGTGCGCCTGGTCGAGGTGGCGCTGGAGGCCGGCGCCGGCGCGGCGTACCTGGTCGACTTCGCCTCCGAGATCAGCGAGGAGTGGCTGGCCGGCGTGCGCACGGTCGGGCTGACCTCCGGCGCCTCGGTCCCGGAGGACCTGGTCGAGGGTGTGCTGGACTGGCTCGCCGAGCGCGGGTACGGCACGGTCGAGGTCGTGCGCTCGGCCGAGGAGAAGCTGCTGTTCGCGCTGCCGCCGGAGCTGCGGAAGGACATGCGCGAGGGCAGCGAGGCGTAGCAAGCAGGATCACCAGGCGGAGCTCGGGGCTACGTCCCGCATCTGCGCCACCAACGTCTGTCCCCGGCGCGGTCCGTCGCCGGGGAAGCGCGGCTTGTGGCAGTTCCGGCAGCAGGGCAGGCGTTCTCCGGTGTCGGCGAACACCCACGTACGTCGCCGCAGCCCTAAAGCGGAGCTGCGCTGCTCCTCCAGAAGCAGCGGCCGGGAGAGCTGGGCCGCGATCCAGTCCGCCGCGCTCTGCGCCATCTCCTCCGGCGCCGCCTGCCTGTCCTGCACGTTGATGTAGCCCGGCGCGCTCGGCGTGTAGTCCTCCCAGAACGAGCAGTCGTCGCCCCAGTAGCCGCCGAACTCTCCGCCCGCCAAGCGCATCTGCAAGCCGAACGGATCCGCCTCCGGGACGGTGAGCACCGCCAACACCGACGGTCCGGCCAGGGCGAGGGCCCAGGAGTCGAAGGCGATCACGCCGAGCGGGCCCCAGCCCAGCGCGGCGCGGCGGAGTTCGGCGAGGAAGCGGCAGCCGTAGTCGTCGAGGGCGAAGCGGCCGCCGGGGTCGATCTCGAACCAGATCTTGCCGTCCATGTCTCGCGGTCCTCGCCGTCGTCGCCTCGCTCGCCGTCCCGTCGCCCACGCGGGCCCGGCTACCGTTTGGCGGCGCTTCGCATACCGGCCCAGCGCGCCGCGATCAGCGCCGCGGCCAGCGCGGTGCCGAGGAACAGTGGCCGCGGCTTGACCGCGAGCAGGGCGCCGAGCGAGGCGAGCTCGCCGATCAGGCCGTGGCCGGCGCGCATGACGCCGAACTGCACCGCGGTGAGCAGCCCCGCGCAATACGCCAGCGGTGGCACGATGACGCCGGCCAGCAGGTCGCGGCGGCGGACCAGGGTCGCGGCATGGAAGGACGCGGCGACGAAGACCAGGTCGAAGAACCAGTGCACGTCACCGGTCACCAGGGCTTCGAGGGCGGCGGCGGCCACTGTGGGGCCGGTGACCATGAGCAGCACGCCCCAGGCGGTCAGGGCCTGGCGGCGCTTGGCCGAGCGCGCGGCGGTCCCGGTCCTGTTCCCGGTCTGGGCCGTCGAACGCGACTGGGGCCGGGGCCGTGTGGGACCGGTCGAGCGGAAGTCCAGCGGAGCGGCCATGCGTTCCCGGCGCAGCGCGTCGCGGTCGCGGCGGGTCTGCGGAACCCGGGCGGGGCGGGGCGCGAGGCGGCTGGCTCCTTCGTTCACAGACCCGAACCTACGACGCTATTGCACGCAATTCGGGTAACGAAACGCCGCCAGTCGCCAGCCTCGGCGCTAGTCCGACAAAGCCCGGGTCTGGATCTCGACCTGAGCCGGCACTACCAGCTCCTCGTCGACCAGCCCGAGCTCGTTCAGCCGCCGCGCCGTCACCAGGACCCGCGACTCCAGCGAACCCACGGACTGGTTGTACGCGGCGACCGCGGAATTCAGTCCCTTGCCGACCCGGTCCAGGTGCCCGCTCATCGTGTTCAGGCGTGCGTACAGCTCCCGGCCGAGTTCGAACACCTGCTGCGCGTTCGCCGCCAGCGCGTCCTGCGTCCAGGCGTACGCGACCGTGCGGAGCAGGGCGATCAGCGTGGTCGGGGTGGCGATCACCACGCGGCGCACCGCGGCGTGCTCCAGGATCTCCGGATCGATATCCACAGCCTGTGAAAGGAAAGCCTCGCCCGGGACGAACAGCACCACGAACTCCGGCGTGGGCCGGCCGCTGGCGCCCAGCGCCCGCCAGTAGGCCTTCGACGCCAACTGGTCCACGTGCGCGCGCAGGTGCTTGGCGTGCGCGCTCAGGTACTCCAGCCGTTCGCCCTCGTCCGTGGCCTCCGCGGCGTCCAGGTACGCGGCCAGCGGCGTCTTGGCGTCCACGACCACGTACTTGTCCCCGGCCAGGTGCACGACCAGGTCCGGCCGAAGCATGCCCTCCGAGCCGGTCGCGCCGTAGGAGCCGGGGAGCACGGTCTGCGTGTTGAAGTCGCAGCGGTCGACCATGCCGGCCAGTTCCACCGCGCGGCGCAGGTGCATCTCGCCCCACTGGCCGCGCACTTCGGGCCGGCGCAGTGCGGTGACCAGCGCCGCGGTCTGCGTGCCGAGGGAGCCGGCGGCGTTGCGCACGTCCTCGATCTGCTGCGCCAGCGCCGCCTGGGAGGCGGCGCGGCCCCGCTCGATGTCGCGGAGCCGGTCGTCGAGCCGGGACAGGGACTCGTTGATCGGCCGGCCCGCGGCGTCGAACTGCGAGCCGGCCAGCGCCAGCAGCCGGTCCGCGGACTGGTCCAGCGCCTGCGAGTTCAGCGTCAGGCGGCGGGACCGCTCCCACAGCACGCCGAGCAGCGCGCCGAACGCGATCCCGATCACCAGCAGCAGCACAGGCATCATGGGTCCATATTGTCCCCTGGGGGCGCGCCTGTGCGGTGGACTGCGGTTATGCGTTGCGTGCCTTGCGCGTCGCGACGGTCAGCACAGCGCCGGTGCCGAGCAGAGCCAAGGCTGCCGCGACCTCGGCCGGAAGGCTGCCGGGCACGCCGGTGACCGGCAGCGTCCTGGCCACCTTCACGTCGAAGCTGCGGACCAGGATCTGCCCGTCGGCGGTCTCGACGCGCACGGTGAAGGTGTCCCTGCCAGTGAAGCCGGGGTCCGGGGTGTAGGTGACGGTGCAGTCGGTGTGCGAGGTGATGGTGCCGTGTTCGGCGCCGCTGATCAGGTCGATGTTCTTCGACGTGCCCTCGCACACCGGGATCACGACCGGCTGGCCGGGCTGGGTGACGACCGGCGGCGTGGTCGGGCGCTTGCGCTCGGCCGGGGGCTGGTCGAGGGCGGCCAGCCAGAACTGGTAGACGGGGATGCCGGTCTGCACGACCGAGTAGAGCTCCAGGGTGGTCACGTCGGCCGTCGGCCGGAACCAGCCGGAGGCGCCGTTGGTGTCGGCGACGTTGCCGACCAGGAACGAGCTCGCCGGGTCCCAGGCGGGCTGGTCGGTGTCCGGCCGGCCGCCGCACGCGCTGGGCAGCGGCGTGCCCTGGCAGAAGTTGAACGAGCCCTGGAAGCCGAGCGCGGAAGTGGGGACCTGATTGCCGGCCGCGTCGTAGGCGGTCACGCGGACCTTCTCGGCGTCCACGTCGCCGAGTGTGAAGCCCCAGGTGCCCGGGACCAGCGGCCGGTCGAAGTGCAGCACGGTGGTCGAGGGGTTGCGGCCCTTCGCCGAGCGCAGCAGCGCGTAGGGCTTGCCCTGGGAGCTGCCGAAGACCTGCGCGAAGGGCGTCGAGGCGTTGAGGAACGCGCTCTGGCCCGAGGCCTGCGACGGCGCGGTGCTATCAGTACTGATTTGTGCCGGCGGGAAGTTGACCGCGGGGTCCGTCACGCTCTCGCCGGCGAAGTCGAAGCTCGCGTAGTGCGAGTGCCCGGCGGCGGCCAGGGCGGACGGGGCGGTCGCGGCCAGGGCCAGCCCGGCCGCACCGCAGGCCAGGGCGGCCTTCTTGATACCGACGCGGGTGTTCCGCACGCTGACCTCCGGGCTCTCTCACGCTGATCGCAGACGCGCCCGAGCCTGGCGCGAGCGTCCGCGGGGGCGTCGGAGGCGGTGGGCGGGGCCGGGTGAGTCCCCTCGATCGGCGTAGTGGCCCGCAGGGCCTGCGATACTGGAGGGCGGGCCGCGTCCGGCCCCGCTCTGCATCCCGTACGCGACGTCGATAGGACAGTTGGACAATGGCGCTCACCATCGGAATCGTCGGACTCCCGAACGTGGGCAAGTCGACCTTGTTCAACGCGCTCACCAAGAACGACGTGCTCGCCGCGAACTACCCGTTCGCCACCATCGACCCGAACGAGGGCGTGGTCGGCGTCCCGGACCCGCGGCTGGCCAAGCTCGCCGAGCTCTACACCTCGCAGAAGGTGGTCCCGGCCACGGTGACCTTCGTCGACATCGCCGGCATCGTGCGCGGCGCCAGCGAGGGCCAGGGCCTGGGCAACAAGTTCCTGGCCAACATCCGCGAGGCCGACGCGATCTGCCAGGTGATCCGAGTCTTCACCGACCCCAACGTGGTCCACGTCGACGGCAAGGTCTCCCCGGCCGACGACATCGAGACCATCAACACCGAGCTGATCCTGGCGGACCTGCAGACCATCGAGAAGGCCCTACCGCGCCTGCAGAAAGAGGCGCGGATGAAGAAGGAAGTCCAGGCGACGGTCGCCGCGGTGGAGGAGGCCAAGAAGATCCTGGACTCCGGCAAGACCGTCTTCGCCGCCCGCCTGGACCGCGAGCCCCTCCGCGAACTGCACCTGCTGACGGCGAAGCCGTTCCTGTACGTCTTCAACGTCGACGAGGACGAACTCACCAACGACGCGCTGAAGGACGAGATGCGCGCCCTGGTCGCCCCCGCCGAAGCGATCTTCCTGGACGCGAAGATCGAACACGAGCTGATGGAACTGCCCGACGACGAGGCACTGGAACTCCTGCAGGGCATGGGCCAGGACGAGTCGGGGCTGAACCAGCTGGCGCGCGTCGGCTTCGAGACACTGGGCCTCCAGACATACCTGACGGCCGGCCCGAAGGAGTCGCGGGCCTGGACGATCCGCAAGGGCGCGACGGCGCCCGAGGCCGCGGGGGTCATCCACACGGACTTCCAGCGCGGGTTCATCAAGGCGGAGATCGTGTCGTTCGAGGACCTGATCGAGCTCGGCTCGGTCGCCGAGGCCCGGGCCAAGGGGAAGGCGCGGATGGAAGGCAAGGACTACGTCATGGCTGATGGGGACGTGGTGGACTTCCGGTTCAACGTCTGAGTATTGATACACAACGAGGTGGCCGTCGCGGTTCGCGGCGGCCAGCTCGTTTTTCGTTCGCGCCTCACGCCTCTGCGGCGGTGCGGCGGTCGATCGCGGGGCTGAGCGCCGCGACGCCTGCCGTGGCGGCCGCTCCCATGGCCAGGACGCTCCACCATAGGAACGCTGGGCCGATGAGGGTGTAGGCGGTCGTGCCGGCGGCTAGGGCCAGGAAGCGGGCCACGCCCCAGGTCCAGCTGAAGGCGCCCTGGTAGCGGCCTCGGGCGGTGGTGGGGGCCAGGTCGGCGATGAGGGCGGCTGGGATTCCGCCGGCGGTGACCTCGCCGAGGGACCAGACGGCCACGGTGGCGGCGTAGCCGGCCGGGGTGTGGGCGAGGCCGGTGAGGGCGATGCCGGCGGCTATCAGGGTGCTGGCTGCGATTTGGACTTGGTTGCGGGAGAAGCGCGCCAGGACGGAGGTGACTAGGGGTTGGAGGGCCACGACCAGGCCTGCGTTGACCGCTGCGGCCATGCCCATAACGGTCGGGGAGAGGCCGTCGGTGCGGATCGCGAGGGGGAGGGCGCTTTCGGTGAGGGAGTAGATGAAGAGCTGGATGCCGAGCAGGGGGAGGAGCTTGCGGACCAGGCGGTCGCGGAAGACGATGCCGTAGCCGGAGCCTGCGGGGGTGGCGGGCGCGGTTTCGGTTGGTGCGTCAGTCTTCTGCGAGTCCCGCCCCGGCAGCAGCACGGCCACGATCACCGCGTACGCCACCGATGTGCCCGCGTCGATCGCGAACAGCATCCAGTACCCGTGCGCCGCGAGGTACCCGCCGAGGATCCCGGCGACCGCTGTGCCGATGTTCACCGCCCAGCCGATCAGTGCGAAGGCCTCGCGGCGTCGGCGCGGCTCGGCGTTGTCGGTCAGGGTCGCCGAGGCCGCCGGCGCGACCATCGTGGCTGTGGAGCTCAGCGCGATGGCGGCCAGCGCCATGGTCGCGGCGTTCGGCGCGGCGAACAGCGCGCCTTGTGCGGCGGCGGTGCCGAGGAGGCCGGCCAGCATCGTGAACTTCCGGCTGTGGCGGTCGGCCAGCCAGCCGCCGACCGCCGGGCCGATCAGGTTGCCGGCGCCGAGTGCGCCGAGGACGTAAGGGGTCTGCGACGAGGGGATGCCGCGCGAGCCGAGGAAGAACACCAGGAACGGTCCGACCAGGAAGCCGACCCGGTTGACGACGGTGCCGGCGAAGACGACCCAGATCGCGCGGGGGAATCCGGCGAAGGCCGAGAGCGGATTGCGGCGGCGGGCCGGGCTGTCGCGCCGGTCCGGTCCGGCCGTGCGGTCGGAGCCCGTCGGTCGGTCGGAGCCCGTCGGTCGGTCAAAGCCCGCCGGTCGGTCCGGACGCGTCGGGTGTCCCACGCGGCCGGCGGCGGAGGGTTGGCCGCACTCCTCGGGGCGGATGCTCGTGGTGGTCATGGCGCTCAGAGTGGCGCCGGAGGGCGATCATGCGACAATGATTCGGCCCCGCCCGAATCGCCGGGGCGCGGGGTGGCGGGAGTGGGAGGGGGAACGCTGTGTCTGCGACGTTGTCATTCACCGCGGAGGAGTTGGCGCAGGTCCGCTTCTCCGTGTCCCCGATGTGGGAGGTCATCACCAGTTTCCGGGTGCTGACCAGGCCCGGGCTGTATCCCGTGCACGGTCCGTGGTTCGATCAGGTCCGTCCGCGGCTGGCCGCCGCGGGGCTGCTGACCGGAAGTCTTTCCGCGCTATTCCATGCACAATCATACGTTCCGGACTTCCTGAACCCTGTGCCCGCATATTCCTCGCCGACTCTGGCCGATGAGCTCGCGGCCATTCAGGCGACGCCGGACGACCACCTTCTGGCTGATCTCGACATCTACGCGGAGAAGGTCCCGAACGGTGCGATACCGGCGTTCGCCGGGCGTCTTCGCACCCATCGCGATCAAGCGCTCTGCGAACTCGCCAAGGACATCGAGCACTACTTCCAGATAGCCCTCGCGCCCTACTGGTCGCGCATCAAAACCCTGCTTGAAGCGGACATTTATCACCGGGCGCGGCAGGTCGCCGAGTACGGCGCGGCGCGGTTGTTCAACGAGCTGCATCCGGATGTGAGCTGGAACAGCGGGACCCTGCGGATGCTGCATCGGCAGCGCGTCCTGTGCCGTGACGACAATGCTCCGGGGCTGGTCCTGGTGCCGTCCGCCTTCGCCTGGAACAAGTTTCTCACCCGCGCCGCCACCGGTGACGTGCCACAGCTCTGCTTCGGGGCGCGGGGAGTCGGGACGCTGTTCGCGCGTCGCGCGGCCGAGGCGTCGGACGCCGTGGCCGCCGTCATCGGCCGCTCGCGGGCCCTGCTGCTGGCCGAACTTGAGGCTCCGGCATCCACCACCGAACTCGCCTCGCGTACCGGAATGTCGGCCGGCGGAGTCTCCGAGCACCTGACCGCGTTGCGCGGCGCGGGCATGGTTTCCGCACATCGCGCGGGCCGCTCTGTCCTTTACGCGCGCACCTCTGTGGCCGACTCGCTACTGGCGGCAGCGGCTTGACAGCGTGTCCACCAAAGGGGCCGAGATCGGGGTAATTCGCAGAAAGGTTTGACGCGCCCCTGGCGCGCCGGTGGCGTCAGGTGCTTCAGTATTTGGCGGGGAGAGAACGGAGCGCTGTCAGCCTTTAGCTGAACGGAGTCATGGCGATGCCGCGATCACGCCGAAAGTTCGACATCGACGAGTTCGTCCGCGAGTGCCTGCAGGCCTGGGAGGCCGACGGAGCCGACGCGGTGAAGGACGTACTGGACCGGACACTCGGGCGCGGATGCGCGCCGGTGCGCGAGTGCTTCGGGGATCCGCGCGAGGCCCACCTACAGGTCCTGTATCCGGGCCCTGAGCTGGTCATCGAGAACATGGTCTGGGCGCCGGGGATGTCCTACCCCGCGCACAACCACAACACGCCGGTCATGACGGGCGTCTACGCGGGGTTGGAGGTCAACGACTTCTACCACCAGACCCGGTCCAGGAGGGGCGGACGCTTACAACGGACGGCGACGGTGGACATCAACGAGGGGGAGGCGGTCCTGATGGCGCACGACGCCATCCACCGCATAGCCAACCCCAACCGCAGAACGTTCACCGGCGCCTTCCACATATACATGGGGGACTATCTCCACTCCTCGCGCTCGATCTGGTATCCGGACGAGGGCTCGGAGACCCCCGCCTCCTTCGCGGTGACGAAGGACATCTTCGCCGCCGCGAACCGCGACCTCGCAGCGGCCCGAGCCGCGGACGCGGAACAGGAGCTGCACAAGAAGCGCAGCACGGGCACAGCCGGCGGCCTCGGAGGCTCCACAGGCCCCGGTGCGCCCTCGGCGCCACCGTCGGGTCCCCTGGGCGGCCACGCCCACGGCGTGACCCACTCGGCGCCGCACGCCCCCGCGAGGGGCCCTTCGCGACGGGGGATCAGGTCCACGTCGCGGGCCCCGGGGGACCAGGGGTAGGCCGGACAGGCTCGGGCCCCGAGGATTAGGGCATGAGCGCACCCCCGTCTTGAGGACGAACCTTGAGACGGGGGTGCGTCGTGGATTGTGGCCGCGCACAGAGCACCAGCCCCAAAAACCGGCGCTGCTGGCCTATGTGTGGGTGCTGGTGGCGGGTGCGGTTTGTTTGTGGGTTGACGGTCAAGGGCGTTTTTTGACGGCTTCGCACTGGTTTAAGAAGGATCCGCTGGGTGGCGCAGTTCGGTTGAGCGTGGTGCGTTGCGTTGGCGGCCGCCGGTGTTGGCGTGCACGACCGCGCACAGGTCCGAGTCACTGCGCTCGCGTTGCGTAGGCGGCAATCGTCGGGCGTGGTGGGCGCCTGAAGTCAAGAGCAGGCGCCTCCGGCGGGGGCACTCCAGACTCTGAGCTTGTTCTTTAACCTACTGCCGCATTCTGCCTGGCAGTGAGGCTGAGTTCGCGTTTGACGGTTTTGCCGACGTCGTGGTGT
>NZ_JBGCCM010000067.1:0-35298 GCF_041262085.1 Catenulispora sp. GAS73 | reverse complement strand
CTGCGCAACACCACGACGTCGGCAAAACCGTCAAACGCGAACTCAGCCTCACTGCCAGGCAGAATGCGGCAGTAGGTTAAAGAACAAGCTTAGAGGCTGTTACTCAATCAAATATGGTCGTTGAGCTGGGAAAATAGTGTCGGATTGCGTGTGTAGTCCGCCGGTGATCGTGGCAGGGTCGGGGTGACGGATCGCTCGATTCCCTTCGGAGGCTGCTGGTGGTTTCGGTGGACAGCTTGTTGGACGGTCACGAGGTTGCGGTGCGGGCCAGGGTCGATGAGTTGCGTGCGGAGGCCGCGCGGGTGTCGGTTGCCCTGGGTGAGGCCGAGCTGGCGCTGGAGCATGTGACGATCACCAGGGCGACGCTGGCCATGGTGGTCGCCGGCCACGATCCGCAAGGCAGAGCCGGGCAGGATCCTGTTACGGCGGTGTTCCCGACTGCCGAGAGTGGGATCGGGCCGGTGAAGGTTCCGTTGTGGCGTGCCGATTTGGACGAGCGGGTTCTGCCGTCCGGCTATCGGCAGCTGTGGACGATCCTGGTCCAGTCCACTGATGCGGTTCGAGCCCAGGACGCTGCTTGCGCATTGGGGTTCGAGCCAATCCCGGCAAAGGTCGAGGGCACGCGGTCGAAACTCAAGCGCCTGGTCCGGTGCGGCTGGCTGATCGAGTCGGCGCCGGGAGTGTTCAAGGTCGCTGACGGCGTAGCACGGTAGCGGGGCGACTATGTTAGGGGTTCTGGGTGGGATCGAGACTTGGGGTGGGCGTGGCTGAGGACGGCGTTGCGCGGGGCGTCACGGTGCCGTTAGCTCGAACGGTTCTCGGCCGTGACGTCGTGGTGAACGGCGTCACGGCGGTGTTGTCTTGGGAGGGGTTCGCGCTGTGACGCTCTGGGAGGTTTTGGAGGAAGCCGAGCGGCTGCAATGGGATTGCGTCCCGTTCGAGAGCGTCGGGCCGCTCCGCTTCGGGATGCGTCACAACGAGGCCGTGGCAGCCGTGCACGGGATTCTCGTCGACCATCAGGGTGTCTGGGATCAACCGGGGGTAGGGCTTTCCGCGCGTCTGACCGACTCAAGACAGAAGATATTCGGGCGGCACGCGGTGAATCTCTACTACACGCCTATCGAGGAGCAGTTGTACTGCGTCGCGGTCAATGCCCTGTATGGGCCGCAGGTGACGCTCGGCAGGGTGCCACTGGTCGGGCGCCTGCCCTCGGTGGTCGAGCCGGAGATCGTAGAGGCGGGCGACGCCGAGGGAACGGTTCCGTACTTCTCCCCGAGCGGCGACCTGTCGGTCGAGGGGTTCGGGGTGACGCTGCGGTTCCAGCGGGTCGGCGACGTGATCCTGAGCCGTCCGGTGTTCATCGGACGCCAGTGGAGCGAACGATTCTGGGACAACACCGAGAGCGCGATCCCGGAAGTGGAATGGCGGAGGGGCTACTGACTGTGTCAGCCGGTGCCTATCAGTGACGAGGCGCTGAGTCGTCGTTCCTGACGCGGGCCAGCCTGCGAGTCATCAAGGTGATCATCGCCCAGCGGACCATCGCCTCGTGGGTGTCGGCGCGTCGTTCGTAGTCGCGGACGCACCGCCGCCTGCGGACAATCCACGAAAGAGTTCGCTCCACGCACCAGCGGCGCGGCAGCACCACGAACTGGTGCTTGTCGGTGCGCTTGACAACCGCGAGACGCAGCCCGGCGAACGTCTCAGCGGTCCAGGACACCAGCCGGCCGGCGTATCCGCCGTCGGCCCACGCCAGCGCGATCCGCGGGCACCGGTCGCGCAGCCGTTCCACCAGCGGCTTCGCGCCGTCACGGTCCTGGACCCCGGCGCCGGTGACCAACACAGCCAGCAGCAGCCCGATCGTGGCCACGGCGATATGCCGCCTTGGTCCCGTCAATCCTCTTGCCGCCGTCGTAGCCGCGCCGGGCCTTGCCGACGGTTTCCGCGGCGCGCAGCGACTGGGAATCGATGACCGCCGCGGTCGCTTCCGGGGCGCGGCCTTCAGCCACGCGGCTGCCCCGGCGCAGTCGGTCGTGCAGCACGGCCAGCAGGCCCTGGTCACGCCAGCGCCGGAAGAACCGGTATACCGCCGGCCAGTGCGGGAAGTCGATCGGCAGCGCCCGCCACTTCGTGCCGTTGTCGACCAGGTAGGCCACCGCGTCGATCATCTCCCGGTGGCAGTAGCCCTCCGGGCGCCCGCCTCGACCGTCCATCCAGGCCGGTACCGGGATCATCGGAACGATCGCGGCCCACTGCCCGTCGGTCAGATCCGTGGGATACGCACGCTGGCGCACCGGGCGATTGGCGGCGTTGCCATGGCGATGTGCCAGACAGTCACACGATACGGCGTGCCGCGGGGCTTCGACGTCGTCGATGGCATACAAAGAAGACACCAAGGCCTCCGGCTGCTCGGTTGCGTAGACACCAACCAGCTACACCGGAGGCCTTGCGGTTACTCGCGAATCACCCAAACGAGGCTTTATCAGGCCTCATGTTCGGTTGAGCAACGGACTCTTAGTGATCACGATGGCCTGTTCGCGTGCCGCTTCACTTGCTGAGTCGTGGGCGAAGAGGTTGCGGAAGGTGTCAACCATAGGCAGCCGGGGCACAACCGTCAGCCTCCACTCACATGGATCAGGGCGCCAACCGAGATGTGCTCAGCCCGGCTATGACGCGCCATCGCCGCGCCGGATAGCCCGTGATGTCGGACAGTCGGACACTGAAGGTGGTGGCGTGCGCCTGCGCCAGGCGGGTCGCGGTCACCATCAGTGGGGAGAAGGTGGTTCAGGTGGCCAGTCCTAGTTCGGGTTCGGTGTATTGGCGGTGCGGGTGTGGCCTTCGACAGGGTGGGGATTGTCCGCGGCGGTGTGAAGATGGCCACGGGTCGTGGTATTTCGCTGTGAGTGTCCCATCGGTGGACGGCCTGGCGGGCCGGTCGAAGGTGATGCGTCGTGACGGCCACGTGGATCAGGCGGCGGCTGAGTCGGCGCTGGCTCGGGTCCGGGGCGGGACCGATCCGGAGGGCGGGTGTGACGGTGGGCGAGTGGCTGCAGAAGTGGGTGGCCGGCAGTGCTCGGCTGGCGATGTCGACCAGGGTGTCCTACACCGAGCACATCAACGTCTACATCAACCCGGTTCTGGGGAACATCCCGCTGACCGAGCTCACCATCGCGGATCTCAACGACTTCTACGCCGTCCTTGCCAGGCGTCGGACTCGCCTGCGCGGTTCCACGTTGTCAGGGGCACGATCACGCGGATCCATGCCACGCTGCGGGCCGGCCTGAACGCTGCGTTGCGTCGTGGACTGATCGTGTGGAACCCGGCACGAGAGGCTGAGCCTCCGCGCCGGCATCGTCCGAGGGCGGTGGTGTGGACCGAGGACCTGATCGCGCACTGGAAGACCACCGGCGAGCGTCCACCGGTGGTGGTGTGGACGGCGACTCAAACTGCGACGTTCCTGGCCGCGATCACTGAGGATCGGATGTACGCGGCCTTCCATCTGATCGCGCTGCGCGGCCTGCGCCGTGGTGAGGCTGCTGGTTTGCGGTGGTGCGATCTCGATCTGGAGCGTGGGTTGTGCTTCATCACGCATCAGGTACAGCGGCGCGACGGGGAGGTCGTCCAGGGGCCGCCGAAGACCCCGACGAGTGTGCGAACGGTGGCGCTGGACCGGACCACGGCGAGGGTGTTGAAGGCACATCGCAAACGCCAGGAGGCTGAGTGCCGTGCCTGCAACGTGGTGCCCTCCGGGTTCGTGTTTACTCGTGTCGATGGACAGCCGCTGGCCCCGGAGTATCTCTACCGGAGGTTCGTGAAGCTGGCCGCCGAGCACGGGTTGCCGCCGATCCGGCTGCACGACCTCCGGCACGGGGCGGCATCCCTGGCACTGCAGGCGGGAGTGGATCTGAAGGTGGTCTCCGACCAGTTGGGGCACTCCTCGATCGTGCTCACCGCCGACACCTACGTCAGCGTGCTGCCGGAGTTGGCGATGGACGCGGCGGAGGCGACGGCGCGGTTGGTGGCGGAGGCCGGGCAGCGTGCACCGGGCTCGAAGCATGTGACGCGCAGGAAGCCCAGCCCACCGGATCCGACGATGCACGGCAAGCGTCGGCGTCGCGGTTCCCGACGACCCGCGCCGACCGGCCCGTCCACACCGTTGAAGACTGCGGCCCGGTCCAAGATCGGCTCTCTGGCGACGGGGAAGGAGGTGACTGTCTAAGTCGAGCCTTGGGGACAACCACAAAGGCTGCACGTTCGGGGTCCGCTGAAGGCACGTCTGGCGGTGTTGATCACGCCGGATAACGAATACACCGCCGGAAAGGCCGAAGGAAGCCGCACAGCGTGGTGCCAGTGGGGTGCATGGGACTGGTGAGGCGTTCCCATCAGCTGCTCAGGCGTCGCACATAGCGATTGTCATTCAGGAGTTTGGCGGCTGCGCACCTGGTCAGAGGGTGCCCCCGGCAGGATTCGAACCTGCGACCATCGGATTAGAAGCGCGCGGCCACGACCTGGAACCGCCGCCGGACGCGTCGATCGAGGCCCGGCTGGCCTGGGACGACGACCGCCAGTTCCGGCACGCCATCATGCGGGTCGTCGCGGCCCACCTGCGCCCCGAAGGGGCCGGGCACGCCGATGACCACGTGCCGTACCGCCCCGTCGTGTCGTGGCAAGGGGGGCAACTTCGACTTCACCGGGGCGCTGATCGACGGCGGCGACCTCGACGGCATCGAGTTGACCGACGGCCAGCTGGTCTTCGCCGGCGCCAGGTTCGTCGCTGACGCACCGCTGGTGCTGCGCGGCAGCAAGTTCCTCGGCAAAAGCCTGCTGGACGTGCGCGGCGCGCGGTTCGAATCCGGCGGGCTCGACCTGAGCAAGGTCCTGGTCGGGCCGAAGGCGACTGTGAACTGCAGCGACACCCTCTTCGAGGACGGCCGCGTGGACATCCGCTCGACCATCGTTGAAGGCTGGTTCTATCTGTGCCGCGCGAGCTTCAGCGGCACCGAGATCGAACTCTCGGAGGCCGTCCTGCGCGGGAGCATCGACTTGCGGGAGGCCAAGCTGACCAAGGGCGTGGTGCGATTCGATGACGCGGTGGTGGGGCCGGAGCGGTTCTGGTTCGAGGGGGCGCAGTTCGAGGGCACGACGCTGGACTTCTCCAAGGCCAAGATCGTCAGCGAGCTCGACTTCGGGAGCACGACGCCGCCGACCGGGGTGGTGCTGCCGCCGGCGCCTTGACAAGCTAGTCGCCCGCCTGTCCTTGCCGAGAACCTCGTCCATGCTGGTCGGGCAACATATGCAGATCATGGTGACGGCAATTGACTGCCGGGGGGATCGTGAGTTCCTGTGTGCCTACGCCTCGCCTAGGTCCTAGCGGTCCGCATCATCCCCACGCTTCGATTGTGGTGGTGGCGCGGCGACGATCACAAGACCATCGAGATTCTGCTGCTACGCCACCAACTGGCCGTCTTGCAGCGCCAACTCGCCGCGACCGGAAAGCAGCCGCGCCCTGACTGGGCAGATCGCGCGATGATCGCGCTGTTGCTCGGTCTGGTACCCAAAGCGCGCCGTGCTGGACTGCGTCTGATCGTCACCCCGGACACGATCCAGCGCTGGCATCGCGACCGGCTGCAGCACCGCTGGGCGAAGAAGTCCCGTCCGATCGACGGCCGTCCGGCGACGCACCGGAACATCAAGACCCTGGTTCTACGTATGGCATACCAGAATCCGGCATGGGACTATCGGCGGATCCATGGCGAGCTGGCCCCTCGGCATCGCCGCCTCCACCGTCTGGGAGATCCTCAAGACTGCCGGCCGCCAATCTCCTGGACGGCACGAAGGTCCACGTTTTGGCCGTCATCGAGCATGCCACCCGCCGGATCCAGATCCTCGGCAGCACGCTTCACCAGACTGGTGAGTGGACCACGCAGGTGGCACGCAATCTGGTCATGGACATTAAAGACGCCACGACCACTGTGAAGATCCTGATCCGCGACCACAGCTCCAACTTCACCGAAGCCTTCGACACCGTCCTGGCCGATGCCGGCATCCGCACCATGCTGCGCAACGTACGGACCCCGCGCACGAACCCGATCATGAAGCGCTGGATCGGCTCAGCCCGCCACGAACTCCCGAACCGCACCCTGGCCTGGAACCACGAACATCTCCGCCAGATCCCGCACGACTACGAACACCACCACACAGCCACCGGCCGCACATGAGCCTGTCCACAACCGCCCCGCTCAAGCCGCCGCCACCGGACGCCACCGACCTCGACACCTTCCGTACCCGACGAACCCGCCGCGCAGGCGGCGTCATCAACGAATACCGATCAGCCGCCTGACCAGCACGGATGAACTATTCGGCAAGGACAGCGTTCCGCTTGGCGGCCTCGGCGCGGATGGCGTCGATCTGGGCGATCGCACCGTCGACCAGGACGATCCAGGGGCGTAGGTGCCCGGGATCGCGGGATTCGGCCTGGTCGAATACCGCGGCGATGACGTCGGCCGCGTCGGCGGCCACGGATGCGGTGAGCCATTTGCGGACGGCCTTCGGGCCGGGGCGCTTCTTGCGGCCGGTCTTGCTGGCCTTCTTCTTGTGCTTCTTCTTCCCGGTCTTGGCCAGGGTGATGATGTCGTGTGGGCGGCGCGGTGCGGGTTCGGCGTCGTAGACGGCGCCGATGGTGGCCATTCTCTTGTGCCCGGCATGCCTGTCGTTGCCCAGGCGGCCGGTGGCCCGGTCCCGCTCGGCCTTTCTGCGCGTGGCCTCGCGCAGGTCAGCCGGCCGGCCGCATAACGATGCCTCTGCCGTCCACGGAGAGCACCAGCAGCGTTCCGGCGTCGCTCATCATCGGCGCGGTGTGGTCATCGAAGCCGTCGAAGTCCCGGGCGGCGGTGATCGCCATCGCCCGCACGGCCTGCGGCGCGGCGACCGGGGTGCCGCAGGTGCGGGTCAGGGCTTCGGCGGCGTCGGCGAACGAGCCGCGGACGGACTCGATCGCGGCGAGTTTGGCGACCTCGTGGGAGTGCAGCCCGGTCGGCAGGTTCAGTTCGGCGTCGCCGGGATACAGGTTCTGGGCTCCAGCGGCGCGGAAGGCCAGCCACTGCGCCGTCACGGCCCCGACGGTGGTGGCCAGGTGCCGGGCGTGTCCGGCTTCGATTCGCCGATGCCGCACCCCGTCAGCGTCGGTGGGGACCGTCAGGTTCCCATCGGTGCGGGCTTGCCGCTCGGCGGCGGCGCGGGCGTCGTGGAAACCTTGCAGTACGTGCAGTTCCAGGGTGCGGCCGCCGGCGACCACGGCCCGCTCGGCGGCGTCGGCCGATCAACCTCCGCGTCGGCTGTGATCCCGCGCGGCGCAGATCATCTCCTTCAGGTCGGCGCGGGCGGCGTCGAAACGGGCTTCGGGTCCGGGGGCGTGAGCGTACTCTGACGCGGCGGGTTCTTCCTTGCGGTGCGGGACGGTTTCTCACCTCCGACGCTGGAGGAGGGGCCCGTCGTCCGCGCCGGGTTCACCTGATTCGCCCGACAACGCCAGGGGCTAGGGCATACCGGCCTGATCCCGGGCTCACCAACCAGCCCCGCTCGGTCAGCCGGTTCAGCTTGCCGCGCATCGCCTCGGTAACCCTGGCCTGCACGCCCAGCCCCAGGCTGCGGCACAGATCCACCGACCGCAAAGGCTCCCCGGCGTCGTCGAGCACCTCAAGTACGTCCCGGTACGGCTGTGGCAACGACTGCAGGACCGGATCATCCGGGCGTGCCACCTGATGACCGCAGCGAACGCGACGTCCGTCATCACACCGTCATCACAGACCGTCTGAGTCAGGGAACGAAGTCAGCGTCGTGTACTTGTACTGCGGCTGGCTCTCTCCGCACGCGGAGGTCGGCGCTGGCAGATGAACGCCAGGCCAGAAGGTACCCGCGGCAGGATTCGAACCTGAGGCCATCGAGTTAGAAGCACCGTGTCACGAGATCCAAGCCCATCGCTCCGGGACCCGGCCCAGGATGCCGGACGCTGCCGACCGATACCGGGACGTTCGTACCGGGACCGTATCCAGACCCTGTCGAGCACTGCCTCAACATGCCGCACCGGCCGACATCAACCTTCTAACAAGTCTGGACGCGAAAATACTCGCCATCACCCGACCCACTCTCGCCGGCCAGCCTTTGTCGGAAGAATCATGAGTATGTAGGGTATCGTCGCGTATCTCCCTGTGTGACACTCAACTAGCGATCACGAAAGAACTCTGATTCGCGAACCGGGGAGGGTCGATGGCGGTATCTCGACGAATCGCGCGATTACAGGACAGCGCCGAGTCCATCAACCTGCTTCAGGCGATCTCGGTAACCCACAGGCACGTACAGTTCGCGCAGACGGCGAGCCTGCTCGTCTCGCTTCTGGTCGCCGGACTCAGCACCCTCGCCCAGGCGGTATCCGCCGCGACGCTGGCCCTCGCCGGCGCGGTGTGGGTCGTCGTCTATTCGTTCTTGATCGCGCCGTGGCGGAGCAGGTACCTGCGAACCAGCGCGACCTTGCAGGACATGTTGGACGTCGACCTGTTCGGGCTTCGTTGGAACCGGGTAATGGTCGGTGACCGGATATCTGACGACGAGGTGAGCCGGCTCAGCCGTCGCTTCCGCCGGGATCCGGCCCGCCTGCGCGGCTACTACCTCGTGGCCGACGTGCCCGAGCCGTACGACGTGTTGTTCTGCCTCGAACAGAACCTCGCATGGGGCTCCCGGGTCCGCCGGCGGTTCGCGAACCTGCTCAGCACGGTGGCGGTGCTGTGGTGCGGAACCGGCCTCATTGTCGCCCTCGCCACCGGCGAGACGGTCAACCATCTGATCAGTACCTGGTTCGTGCCCGCCTTGGGGCTGCTGTTCTGGTGCCTGGACATGTTCCGCGCCCAGATGTCCGTCGCCCATGACCGCCTCCGCGCGGTCGGCCTCGTCCGGGCCGTCACCGCCGATCCAGCATCACCGGTGCTCGCGTCCGCGGACTCCTTCGCCGTCTTCGCTCGGCAGATTCAGGACGTCCTGTTCCAGACGCGGCTTCAGCAACCCCGGGTGCCGCAATGGTTCTTCCGGCGGTTCCACGACAGTGACGCGGCCGACTTCCGCTACAAGATGAAGACGCTCGAAGCGAAGCTCGCCGCCCTCGGACCAGTCGGCCCGTCCCAGTCGACGGCGCCATGACGACCACTGACCGTCTTGCGCGACTGTTCGCCGACGAGGGTGCGGCGGAGACCGTCCTGGAGCATTTCGACCAGCGGAATCTCACTGTCGAAGTGGACGACTCGAGCGTGCTGCCGTGCGGTAACTCCGGCGCCCGGCTGGTCGTCGTCATTCTGTCGAACAAGAGCGGGCCGAAGACGCCGAAACGGTATATCGCCAAAATGGTCCCCGCCGGTCGGCACCGGCCCAGCGACGAGGGCCGACGCAGCCGTGCTGCCCTCAACATCGGCCCCGGGAAATTCGCCGACGACCACCTGGCCACCATCATTCACGGGCCGATCCTGTGCCCGGACGGTGCGCAAGTGATCGTGCAGGAAATCGCCGGCGGCTCCTTGGCCGGGAATCGGCCCCTGTCCATGGTGGACACGAACGCTCTCGCCGAAACCTGTGACAGAGTCCGTCTCGGTCTCCTGACCGAATGGGTCTCCAGGGACTATGAGCACCGCAGCGGCACCGTGGCCGAACTGCTGGAGCTCGAGCTACGCGACAGTATCCGTGAGGACGGCTGGCTACGGGCTTGGGCCGAAGATCGAAACCTTCTGGATCCCGCCTGCTCATGGATCGAGGTGGTGCCCGGTGAGGTGCTGCCCAACCCGTTCCAGCTCCTGCCGTCGGGTGCTTTCGCCGACGATCGCCCGCTGACGTATCTCGTCGGCCGCTCCCACGGCGACCTTCACGCTGACAACATCCTGATACCGCACTGTGACGACGAGCCGATGGGTGACCGCTTCTGGCTCATCGATCTCGCCGAATACGACGACCGGGCGCCGCTCAGCCGTGACGTCGCCACGTTGGCCGTCTCGTTGATCGCCAAGTCGGCCGGCCAGCTGAACCCGCGCGACCAGGAGGATCTGATCAGGGACGTGATCAGCGACGGGGCGACGGCCACAGGCCGATCAGCCACCCGGCCGCGGTCCACGTTCGCCGAGGTCGTACGGGCCTTGTGGTCCCCGGAAGGGACCTTCCTCGCGCGCAACTGGCTGGACGCCTGGCGGGCTCAAGCGCGGATCTCCTGTCTGGCGCAGGCGCTGCTGCACGCCGCGTATAACTCGGTCGGCCAGGACGGACGCTGGTGGAGCTTCCGGCTCGCCGCTCGACTCGCTCACAAACTGGTGCCGGGCGAGGTACCCGCCGCCAGTCGAGCGCGCCGCTTGGGCCCCGAGATGTGCGCCGAGCCGCCGGCCGCAGTGCCCGTGCCATGGCTGGCATCCTCCCGCGTCCGCACCACACGCGAGTTCGTCGACCGCAAAGAAGAAAGGGCGCGGCTGCGGGCCGAACTTCAGGACGACGCGACCAAAGTCATCACGGTCACCGGGCCGACCGGCGCGGGTAAGACTCGGCTGGTGGAGCAGGTCCTCATCGAGTTGGGCTGGGACGCCGAAGAGGTCAGCGACCGCAGGGTACGCAGACATGACGCCGCGAACAGTACTCGGCTCGACATGAAGGCATTTCTCAACGCCATCGAGGAGCATGCTCCCAGCAAGTCGTACATGTCCGGGTCGGCCTACCGGGCTCGCATGCAAACCGCCCTTGACACCTACACGGGATCCCCCCTCGTCTTCATCGTCGAGTCGGCCGAGTGTCTGCTCGACGACGCCGGGAGACTGCGCGACCCGGATCTGGATGAGACTCTGGAAATGCTGTCCCTTCGGTCCGGCGGCCAAGTGAAGGTCGTGTTGGTGGGCCAGGAAGTGCCGCGGGGAGATGGGACGGTGATGTGGCCCGTCTCCGCGCGCCGGATACCGCTGTCGGGCCTTGAGGAGCCGGACTTCCGCGAATTCGTCGCCAGCCTCGACGGGGCAGACGAGGACGGGCTGACCGCCCTCGCCCCGAGCGCGTTCGCCCAGGTTCACCGCCGGCTACGCGGCAACCCACGGCTCGCCGAACTCCTCCACGCGCTGCTCGGGTGGGCCGACCGGGACCTCGGCCCGGAAGACGTCCCGGCCTGGCTGGCGGCGATGAGTGAGGAGGAGGTTCCCCAGAAGCTGACCGACAAGCTCATCAGCGGTCTGACCGTCGGACAGCAGCGGGTCATCGAGGCGCTGGCGGCGTTCGGCACACCCGTCGCCGAGTCGACGGTCAGCGCGCTCCTCGACTCGGTCCTCCCCGCCAAGCAGGTCCACGAGGTGCTGCGCACCGCCACCCAACGACGCATCATCCGAAAGTCCCGTGACGAGTCTTACTATCTCCCCCGTGCCGACATCGACCTGGTTCTCAAACACCTGCCGTACGGCGACCCCTACGAGCCGACCGCCGATGGCCCCACGCGGCGTCACCTTCTCCATCTCGCAGCGCGCGTTCTGGAGTCCGAGAAGAAGAACGACGACAACGTCACCAGAGCCAGCGACCTGTACGCGCATTTCGCCCAGGTCGACATCCTGGTGCGGGCGGGCATGTGCGATGAGGCACACGAGGCGATTGTCGAGATCGATCGGTTGCTTCGTCGGTGGAACCAGGGCACGCTGCTGCGCGAGCACCGCGAGGGGGTGCGAGGAAAGCTCGACGACCCCTATGCCGAGATGGAGAACCACGCTGCACTCGGGAGTCTGTACTCCTCCCTTGAACTGTTCGCGGCGGCGGACGGTTCGTACCGGAAAGCGCTGTCGCTCGCGCAGTCGCACCATTCCATGGAGGACCTGCGGCGGATCTACATCGACAGAGGCTGGATGTACTTCGAACACAACCACTTCGCCAAGGCTGCGGATCAATACGCCAACGGCTTAGCCATCGCTCAGGAAGAAGGGGAAGAAGCCGCTGAGGATCGTGCCGCCGCGCTGGAGGGCCTCGCTGACTGCGCGCGGGCGTCGGGACGGTTCGCCGAGGCGATCCGCCTCGGCAACGATGCGCTGGCCATCGCGGAAGCCGCCGAGTCGCGGCGGGCATTCGGCAACGCTCTGAAACTCACGCGTTGGCTCGCTGACGTGGACCGCATGAACGAAGCCGAGAGCATGCTCGCGCGCGCCAAGAATAACCTCTCGGACAGGTACGACGACATCTCAGCGCAGGCCTCATACCTGGACGGCGCCGCCGATCTGGCAGTTCGGCTCCGTGGCGTGCTCAGCCGCACGGGAGCCGAGAACCACCTCTACGAAGCCGAGCACAACGCCCACAGGGCCGTCGAGCTGGCGTTGGAACAACGTGATCCGGTGGTTCTCCGACAGGCCCGGACGACGCTCTGCGTGATTCACCTGCAGCGTGACGATCTCCCGGCAGCTCGCTGGCAGATCGAGCTGGCCGTCCGACATCGGCGCGCGGGGCAGTTCCTGCTCATAGCCGCCTTGCGGAGTGTTGTCGCATGGCGCTGCGATGAGGTGCGCAAGGCCACCGAGCTCTTCGCGCAGCTGCGCGAGGAGGCTCAGGAGCGTGTCGACGCTGATGATCACGACTTCGCAGCAGCTGACATGCTTGGCCTGACGCTGTGTGCCGAGGCCTTGGCGAACGGCACTTCGCTGCTACCGGCCATCGAGACGTTCCGCATCGAACGCAGGGCCTCCGAGCCGGCGCCCGGGCTGGTCAGGCAGCTGCGATTCCTCATCGAGCAGCTCGATCATGACGGTCACCGGGCGGACTTGCTCCGTCCGGTCCTCGCAGCGATCGTCTGAGGCGCGGGCTTTTGATTCGCCGCTTCCGGGGCACCGCTCAGCCATCCCAGTTCCTGGGCCCGAAGGACTGCCTCAATGCGGCTCTCCGCTCCGAGCTTCCGATAGAGCGTCTGCAGCAGACGGAACATAGCCCGCTCTGAATACCCGGCCTCCCTGGCGACTCGCGCCACGGTTGAGCCTCCGGCCAACAACCGCAACCACGACAGCTGTTCCGCGGACAGGGCCGGCTCGCTCTGCGCAGAAGCCGGACGAACGCTGTCTGCGAGAACTCGCGCGACTTCCGCGGGCATCACCGCGTCGCCGTCGATGGTGGCGGCCACGGCTCGCTCCAGCGAACGGATGGAGACGTCGCGGGGTAACACCGAATGGGCGCCGTTTCGCATGGCCCGCGCACCCAGCAGCCCGGAATCGTCGTCTACGAGTGCGATGAGGAATCGACCCACCACGCTGGTGGACAGCTGCGCCAGCAGGCCCCAGTCGTGTTCGGTGCAGAGACTGAGCAGGAGCAGGCAGTCCCGTCTGTTGTCGGCCCACACGAGAGCGTCATTCGGTGCTTCCACGGTATGCCCGGCGGCCGACAGTATCGCGCCGATCCCGTGCCGGTAGACCGGAAGCGGATCGACGATCGCCACGGGGAGGGCCACCGCTGGTTCGAGCTCCCATCGGGTCCGCGCGGGTAGACGGCGAGAGTCGGCACGACAACCGAGCGTGTCTCGATCCGGCCATCCTGCACTACCGGTCAGTGGTTTGCGACAGTGCTCCGGCAGCTTCCCGCCTTACTGGTCAGGAGCCTGCCATCTCTGTCATGGACCCGCGCGAACCGTCGTTCATAGCCTCAAAAGGGCTAGGACCCCTCTTGCGGAGGCCCTGATGGTCTATGACGACGGTACCGGCACTCCCATCTACGTTCCCCTGACTGGTCGTCGGCCCGCGCCCGAAGGGTTGCCCGAGCCGACCGAAGCGACTTACGAGGCGATCCGCCGCGTCGCCGCCGATCATCCGGACTGGGGGCCCAGGCGGATCTTCGCCGAGCTTCGCATCACCCGGCACGACATACCTCTTGACGTAGTCGAGATGGTGGCTGCGAATCTGAAGAGTGCCCTGCGGGGCCGGGAGCGGTCCGATCCGTAATGCCGGGTGGCATTCTTCCGGCTGTTCAGCGACTGCACTGTGGCAGACTCTCAATACGCGTGCGCTTGTCTACAGAACGGGTCCACCGCTCGTAAGCCTCGTCGCCGTGTCGTCGGCGAGCGCTTGCGGAGAGTCGGACAGATGCCGGGTGATGAGACGCTCCGCCTCGCGGCGGTCCTGGGCAGTGAGGCGGCCGAGGCACTGGAGACTGCCGTGGGCCAGCGGAACCGGATCATCGACCTCGCCGCGCCTCGGTGGGTGGCCTCAGGTTACAGCGGGGCGGTCCTCGCCGCCGTCGTGGAGACCTCGCGGCCGCCGTCGCCGGCGCGGCCGCGCAAATACGTGGTCAAGGTGTGTCCTGCAGACGGCCGTCGCCGTGAAGGAGCGCGACACCACGCTGCTCTGGAGATGTCGCCAGACGACTTCGCGGACCGGCATCTCGTGCCTATGCAGGGCAATCCGATCGCCCTCCCGAGCGGGGGCGAGGTACTGCTGCAGAACATCGCGGGTGGCAGTCTGGCTGAATGCCAGCCGATGTCCGACTATTCGGCGGCTGAACGTCTGCGGACTGCCACCGAGGTCGTGCGGGCGTTGACGGGGACATGGACCAACGAAAGGACTTGGCAGCTCAAAGAGCTCGCGCTGGACGGCTTCATCCGAGACGGATTGGCTGGTACGGCTGTTGGAACGGGCGCCGACCTGGCACATGGTCTCGGGATCGATCCCGCGCTGCTCGACGTCGGTGCTGAATGGATCGAGACAGTCGAGGACGGATCCCATATGCCGCTGGCGAATCCGCTGGCGCTCCTCGACGATTCGAGATTCGGCGGCGACGGCGACGATCGTGTCCAGTACATCGCCGGTTTCGCACACTGCGATCTGCACGAGGACAACATCCTCGTACCCAGAGTTGATGGAACCGTTGCCCACGAACGATTTCTGTTCGTGGACCTGTCGACGTTCGACGAAGCCGCACCCTTGAGCTGTGACCTCGCGATGTTGGCGGTTTCCGCCATCGTCCGCCGGTTTTCCGAGTACTCCGATGAACAGCGCGAAGCGCTGCTGCACTACGTGGTTGACCGGACCGCGGAACAGTCCAGGGGCCTGCTCCGTGAGACCGCATTGTTCGTCGACACCGTCCGCTACGCCGCTCGCCCGGCCTTCATCCCAGTTGAGTTCGACGGGAACTGGACGGAACAGCTTCTCCTCTCCCTGCTTGCCACAGCGCTCCTCCACTTGACTTTCGAAAGCCTCGACTCTGATGCCCGGTGGTGGCTGTTCCGCCTGGCTGCCCATACAGGTACCAGATTTCTGCGAGCTCGGGGAACCGTCGCAACCGAAGTTCGGCGAACGATCGATCGCACCGCGGTCATGTCCGCACCGCTCGGAGCGCACGTTCAGCCCGGACAACTGGCGAGTCCGGCCAGCACGCCAGCCCCTGACCGGGCGACCGCCCCGGAACACGCTGGTGACCCGTATCCGACCGGGCAGATCGAGTCTGAGCGCGGCTCCTTCCAAGACGAGTTGGAGGGGCTGAAGCCCTTCGCACTCCCCTCCGTCTCCCGGTTGGATCTGATCTCCCGCGCCATCGATGGCGCCGGAGCCGTCCCGGGCCAGATCTGGTTCATCGTGGGCGAGGGTGGCCTCGGGAAGAGTGTGCTGCTCGGGCAGCTGGCCGGCGAGTTGGTCCGGGGTAACGAGCTGGCACCGGACTCCGATCCGGGGCCCGAGTCCGGCTCGGCGTCCGGCATCTCCGCGGCGGCAGTCGTCCTGGTCGCCTGCGACGGCATCTCAGGCTCCGCCGACGTGTCGGACGTGCGGTCCGCCGACATCGCCTTTGCCGAGGCGGCCCGGGTGCACCGCCCCAGCTTGCCGACAGTCTCGCCGCCGAAGAAGGCCGACCCGCACCCGTCGCTACCCGCCGACGGACTACGGTCTCTGCTCCAGTCCGTCGCGGCTGATCACCCCAACGTGTTCCTCCTGGTTGACGCCCTCGACGTCGTCCTGTCCGAGGACACCGTGGAGGCGATCACCACCGTCCTGGCGGACGCCGCGCGCGACGCCCAGCTGTTCCTGACCTGTCGAACCCGCGAGTTCGAGGATCTTCTGCAGGATCCCCGCACCAAGCGGCCCCGGCTGGGGAACTGTGACGGCGACGCGGTTCTGATGCCGGTCCTCGCCGCCCAGGAGATCATCGAATGGGCCTCGGCATACGTAGACGGCCTGGAGCGCAGCGCCTTCGAGAAGAGCCGCTTCGTCGACTCACTGTCCGATGCCGTCTCGGCGGCGACGGTGCGCGAGGTCTGTGCGGTACCGCTGCGGCTCGCGCTCGCGTGCGACCTGTACAGCAGCGGCACCACCGGGGTCCCGACTGATCTGACGATCACCGGCCTGCTCCTGACCTATTGGGAGCAGCGGATCTGCCGCGACCGCAAGGGTCGCCGCACCAACAAGAGCCGCGCACAAGAGGCGGCCGCGCTGACCCTCGCCAAGGCGATCTGGGAACAGAGCACCGAGCGGCTGTCCCTGACGGTCGACGTCTCCCGTCTGGACGTCGAGATCGGCATGAGAGCCCTGGTGAGCGAGGGCGTCGTCCGCCAGCAGGCGGGCCGGAACGAGTTCTTCCACCAGGGGTTCGCCGAGTTCGCCGTCGCCCGTTGGCTCCTGCAGAAGGCGGACGCCGCCGAGCTCGAGCAGTTGCGAGCCGGGTTGGCGGACGCGCACTCCTTCCTCTGGCCGGTAGCACGCCACCTGCTGCTTCAAGACGCTTCGACAGACCGCTACCAGGATGTCGCGGCAGCCGTGCCGCGACTGGTCGCCGAAGGAGCGCAGGATCATCTGCTCGCCGCGCTGGCCCGGAAGTCGCCCGACCTGCTCCAGGCCCACGTCCGAATCGTCGGCGAGCACGACCGCGGGTTGCTCCACTCCCTGGTCCAGCCGCTCACCGATGCGCCCGATCCATGCGTGGACACCGCGCTGGGGATCGTCATCCCCATGCTCGCGGAAGGGAAGATCGCCGACAGCGGAGTCACGGAAGCGGCCCGCACCGCGGGCGTGCTGATCGCCCGGGCGGACACCTCGCGCCGGGCCGGATACCTCGCGACCGCGCTCGACCTCGTCGCCAGCCGGGTGGATTCGATGTCCAGGAACCGCTGGCTCAATCTGCCGAAGAACCTCGTGATTCCCGTCTGCTCGGCTGGTCCGGACGCGGCAACGACGAAGCTGTTGTGCGAGCGCTACATTCGGCTCGGAGTCGGCGCACAACGCGTCTTCCTCCAGTCAGGCCTTGAGTCTTCCGGACCTGGCGGGCAGGTGTCGCCGCTCTGGCCGACGGTCGCCGCCGCCATGCTCTCCGCTGAACTCCCATCCGACCTCCCGTCGGACGTCGTCGGCCGGTTGATGCGTCAGTGCTGGCTGAACTACCAGGTACGCAAGGACCAGGGCTGGACCGACTGGCGCGACATGCTGCAGGCCCGCTTGCCCGCGCGGTGGGACATGGCCCAGGTCCGGCTGCTCCACGAGCTTTGCGATGACCCGCTCGTCCGGCGGCAGCTGCTGTCGGAGCTACTCGGCGGCGAACCGCTCACCTTCGGCGACCGGTGGGTCAACGCCGCCCGGTTCATCGCGAACAGCCACGCGGACGAAGTCGTGGCGATGCTGTGCACGGTGCGGGCGCCGCTCGGCCGGGGCGCCCGCGGTGCGTTGGCATCGTTGGCGATGGAGGTCGCGGACGGCGCGCTCGACCGGACCACCCGGGAGCGGCTTGTCGGGGTACTCCAGCAGTTCGTGACGATCGATGCGCGCCGGATCTGGCCGGCGCTGATCGCCACGGCCAGGAATGAGGCGGATCTGCACGAGCCACTGCTCGCGGCGTTCATGGAACGTGACCGCGAAGTCCGGGAGCTCCGCGAGCTCCGGGAAGATGGGGAAGGCGAGGAAATCGGGGATGACGGCGAAGCCCGGGATGACGACGAGCAGGCGAGCTGGGAGACCGCCCGGGCCAGCGCTGTCAAGACCTGGATCAACGTCGCGCCCACGTCCTTTTTGCTCCAGGCAAAGGAGCAAATTCGTGCTCTGCTTCTCGCCAAGGGCGTCAGGGCCACAGTGCGGCGCGCGGACTTCGAGGGCCGCATAGCGCTGCACGATGAGCAGGCCCGTGAGTGGCTGGACGCCGAGGTCCGGTCCGGCGACGATCACGCGTCCGCGGCCGACGCCGTCCGGAGCTTGCACCGGGCGATCCGCGAAGACCCCGTTGCCTTCACGCCGGATCAGGCCGAGTGGCTGGCGTCCCTGCTGTCGACACGCCATTCCACCGCCGCGCAGTACGTCGCTGTCATGCTGGCCGACGAGACCTTGGTCCATGACCTGCTCATCGATCCGGCGGTGGTCGTCGACCGGCTCCGCGCGGCGGCTGACCGGAGGGAGGAAAGCCAACTCATCACCAAACTGATCGACCTGCTGATCCGCCTCGACGACGCGAGCCCGCTGCCGACGGAAGCTGTGCGATCGATCGTGCAGCGCTCCACCGAACCGGTCCTCGAATTCGCCGACCGGTTGCACAGCGAGCACGCCCTGCCGGTGAGCACGCGAGCCCGGATGACCACAGACGTGAGCCAGTGGGTCAAGACCGTAGGCTCGCTGGGGATGCGGCGGCTGCCGATCGGTGAACTCGAAGCCACGGTGCGCGGCGCCCTGACCGGCTGGGACGCTCACGAACTCGGCAAAGGCGTGAGCCGCGTCCTCGCGACGATCATGCAGTCGTTGCTGGTCCACTCTCCGGAGTTCGCCCTGTGGCTGACCGACGAGCTGTGGCCGAACTCGGAGGCGGGCACCAAGACAGCGATCGCGGACGCGTTCATCGTCCACGAACGCAAAGCCCCGACCCACCACGCCCTCGAACTGGCGAGACGCTCCGACTGTCCCGCAGAGCTCGCCGGGCGTATTCACAGGCTAGTCAACAGCTGAAGCTCCAGGTTCTTCGGCGTAGCCCGGCTATTCGGCGTAGTCCGGCTGCATCAGGAGGCTGCCCAGAGTCGGGAGTTGTACGTGCTGAAAACATCGTCCGTGCTGGTGGGGATGGGTTTGGCCCGTCGCTTCGTAGCGGCGAGTGATCAACCGGTTTTCGGTGCGGTGGCGGCCCGGAATGGCGATGATGGTTGGTTGTGCTGGTCCGGTTCGCGTATCTGGCAGTGACGAATACGTTCGCTGCGTTGCGGCTTCTCCCGATGAGCGGTCGGGAGAGGGATGCCGAGATCTTGGCGCTGCGCCATCAGGTCGGGATCTTGCGGCGTCAGTTGGGCGGAAAACGGGTACGGTTCGAACGCGCTGATCGGGCGTTTCTGGCGGCACGGCTCGGCAGGCTGCCGCACAGGACGCTACGCCAGCTACAGCTGATCATGAGCCCGGACACCGTCCTGCGCTGGCACCGCGATCTGCTTAACGAGCGTCATGCCGCCCGCAGCAGGCCCAAACGTCCCGGGCGTCCGCGGACCGTGGCCTCGATCCGGCGGCTGGTTCTGCGCCTGGCGCGTGAGAACGGCACGTGGGGCTAGTGCGCCGTGAGGCGCTTCGTTGCATTCCCGGTGCAGTCGGGAGGGACTCGGAAGGAGGTTCCTGGGTCGCCTGACTTACCTGGAGGTGAAAGCCGAATGGGACATCAGGGAAGCGGTGGCCGTCTGGAGGCGTCCAGGGCGGGGTGCCGCGAGACCCGCGCGATATGGCTAAGGCTGGATTGCTTCAAGTCCAATCTCCAGCGATCAAAATGTCGATCCGCCGGCAAGGCGCATTAGGCCGGCGGCGCGCCGTGCCTGGTCCTGATAGCCCGGACCGGGCAACTTCCGTGGCGCGCAGCGCCTGTACCGCGCCAGAATGGACGCATGGCCGTTGACCTGCCCGTTTGTGTGATTGGTTGATCGGCTCGCAGGCTCGACGACTGTGGCCGTGAAACTGATCTACCAGCTCAGCGCCAAGGTCTTCGCCTGGCTGGCGCTGCTCGCCCGCGACGATGCCGCGAACCACGTCGAGATTCTAGCGCTGCGGCATGAGGTCGAGATTCTGCGTCGTCAGGTCGGGAAGCCGAAGCCGTCCTGGACCGATCGGGCTGTGCTGGCCGCGCTGGCTCGGCTTCTGCCGCGTGAGCTGCACGCGCATCGGATCGTGACGCCGGCGACACTGCTGGCTTGGCACCGGCGCCTGGTGAAACGCAAATGGGCCCAGCCCCGCTCACCCGGTCGGCCGCCGGTGTCCGAGGAGAACCGCAATCTGATCATCACGTTGGCGCGCGACAATCCTGGATGGGGCCACCGAAGGATCCAAGGCGAGCTTCGCCGCCTAGGCCACCGCGTCGGGGAAGGCACGATCCGCAGGGTCCTGAAGCAACGCAAGATCCCACCCGCGCCCAAGCGCATGGACACGGCGTGGCGGACATTCCTCAAGGCCCAAGCGCACGGGATCTTGGCCACCGATCTGTTCCACATCGACACGGTCACGCTCAAGCGGCTCTACGTCCTGTTCGTGATGGAGGTGAAGACCCGCCACGTACACATCCTGGGCGTGACCGCGCATCCGACCGGCCAGTGGGTCACCCAGCAGGCCCGGCAACTCATGGCCACACTGGAAGGCCGAACCAACGACTTCCGATTCCTGATCCGCGACCGCGGCGCCAACTTCATCGAACAATTCGATGCCGTGTTCGCCTCGGAGAACATCGAGGTCGTGAGAACCCCGCCACGCCAGCCCAGGTCGAATTGCTGGGCCGAGCGGTGGATCCGCGGAGCCAGGTACGACTGCACCAACAACGTCCTGCTGTTCAGCCAGGCCCACGCCCGCAAGGTCCTCGCCGCCTACGAAAACCACTTCAACGAGCACCGGCCCCACCAAGCCCGGGACCAGACCCCTCCCAACGCCGATCCAGCCGAGGCCATCCCAACCGAAGGACAGATCCGCCGCCGACAAGTCCCCGCCACCACCATCCACGAATACCACCGAGCCGCCTGACCAGACCGGCAAACCAGCTGGTCATCGCACATATTGGCTGGTTTTGGCGCGGTACAGGGCTACGCCGACGCAACCCCAATGCGATCCAGCGTCGATTCGAAGGGAATCAGCAGCCAGATTGTCAACCGCGGCCACCACATTGTGGTCCACCTCAACCAACACACCTAATGACCGATTCTACGCCACACAGATCAAACCCGCCCCACCATCGTTCCCTGATGGGACGGGCGTCGGCCTAGATTCCAGCACGTCTGAGACTCGCGGCGGTACCCCGACTCAGCAGAAGATCCACGCCGCGGAGATATCTCAGGTATCCTCGATGCTCTACTGGAACCAGTACTCGTCGAACACGGGGCCACCAGCCCTGTTGTTCCACTCGTAGTTGCAGGAGTACGCCTGAGCGAGCCCCTCTTGCACGGCGTCGTTGCCGTCGACACGGCACACGGACTCGTTGTAGAACCAGCGGCCGGAATATGCCCAAACATTTGGGCTGACGGTCGATGATGTACTGACTGTGGTGCTCGCGAAAGCCGTCGCACTCATTGAGACACCACCGACTCCGAGTAGAGCGGTGACGAGAGCGGGCACGACTGCATGCCTTCTGAGATGCATCACGATCCCTTCGATTAGCCACTACGGGCTTAGGCGTCTTCAACAAGATATTCGACCAGCCTGTCAGAACCCTTATAGGCACCTGTCATGTCCGCCTCTGGTAGATCAGGGTGACTTCGGGAACGACTTCTGGTTCTTGACCTTCTTACGGGCATCATCGATCGTGAGGCTGCAAGGTCAGGCCGCTGCGTCTGCAGGGGGCCTGGGCGAGATCCACGAGCGGGTGGCGGTCAGCGGCGGTCAGGCGATCACGGCTCTCGGCGCGGGGGCCCAGGCCGCAGTGCGTTGGCAAGGATCAGCGTGTTGGCCATGCAGTCGGCTG
Source organism: Catenulispora sp. GAS73 (assembly GCF_041262085.1). Taxonomy (NCBI): domain Bacteria; kingdom Bacillati; phylum Actinomycetota; class Actinomycetes; order Catenulisporales; family Catenulisporaceae; genus Catenulispora; species Catenulispora sp. GAS73. Next base: position 13,410 of record NZ_JBGCCM010000067.1, on the reverse strand, counting down.
ACTACTGGCCATCGATCTCGCTACAGTGCACCGACCGCAGGTCCCGGACGCCGTGGGTAGAGCCCGATCTGATCACGCAATGGGGATACATGCCAGCCGGGCAAGTGGGTCCGCCACAGCAAGATAGCAATCACGCTGCCGACTGGGTATTGGCGCCGCCCGTACGGTTAGCCCGTTCTCGATCCGGACCAGCAGGCCCAGGCCGTGAACCGGCCCGTGTTCGCGAAGTCCGCCGAGATCGGCTGGATCCTGGGCGTGATGCGCTACCTCATGGGCACGGGATCGAGATCAGCATCCAGATGTGCCACGGCCTGGATCAGGGCGAGGTAGCGTCGGCGCGCCCGGCCCACTCGACGGTGTCCTGCATGCCCAACAATCCAATCTAGGCCGGGATCTACTGCTACGACCAGCCGCATCGATCCGGCCAAGCAGCGTCCGAGGCATCCGCATACTGATCGGCGGCTCGCCGCCGATAACAAATGGCCAACCGGATCGAGGCATTAGTCGGAAGCAAACCCGGAACGGTTCAGGTAGAACAACGGCCGCGGTGGACTCCAATACCATCACGCGTTCAGCCGACTGCGCAGCCAGTGGCCGCAGCGCCGCGGGGGTGGTGTCGAACCGCTCGGTCTCCAGCTGCCACTGGACGCCGTTGGGCAAGGCGATCCAATGCAAACCACCACGAACCGCCTACCCACATCCACCCCGGGCCTCACGCAGGTAACACGACACCGTCACTCACCACGGCCTTGCCCCATCTCATCCACCGTCAGGGTCCCAAACTGGCCGACCGGAGGAGTCACCGAAGGTGAAGAAACTGACACACGCACTCGACCGGGCAAAGGACAAACCCGGCCGTGCGAACCGTAGCCCCGAAGGCGACTCTTATTGGCCGACGGCTGCCCGAGGATTATTAAGCTGGCGCTCATGCCACGGGTCGGCCTTCGCCAGTAGTCTCGGATCCTGCGGGCTAACGACAGCATCGGCCACGCAAACGAGGCCACCCGCCCGAGCTTTTGTGCAGCGCGGTCGGGCGGCCCGATCTTCAACGTCGGCTGACGTGGGTCATGCGGACTTGGCTGGCCAGGCGTACTTGCTCTTGGCGCCGGCTGGCTTGCGCGAGAACTGCTGCGCACCTGGGGTAACCTTCACTGTCACAATCATTGACCTACACCTCCCCTCCGAAATCGCGTTCATCAGGGTCCTGTGATCAGTACCCCGTGGTAACAGCGGCGACGTCGTCGCAAACGAAGTCGAAGTGTAGGCTCGTCTGCCCGTCTCCGATACCGACGTGAATTCCTTGGACGCCCTCGTTAACCGGGGAGTTGATCCGCCAGTCCAGCGAATCCTCGGGCGCTTGATGGAATCCGATGGCGAACTCGGTGGCCCGAAGCCCGTGCGGGCCCGCGAACTTGCTGAACTCTTGCGTGACCTCTTCGCCGTCCATCTCGACGGCATCGATGACTCCGTTGCTAATCCGGACCCGGGTACGTGCCGACGCAGCTCGACGGGCCAATCGGCGCGCATCGAGAACCACGGTGTCGTCGGCGTGATATGCACCGGGCGCGTAGGCGCACAGAATCCCCGAAGGCGACAGGACGCCGTCGACGACGAACGGCAGCGGGAGGCCGGAGGTAAACGTCTCGGTGTAGATCTCTGTCGCGAACTCGAAGAAGCTCGCAAGTGAGACCGGCTCGCCGACCGGGACCTCCAGGTCCTGAAGCATCGTGAACTCGACTTCTGGGCCAAAGCCGACCTCAAAGCGCGTGCCATGGTCGCCTTCGAAACTCATCTTGCTGGACTCCTCGACGAATTCCAGCGCGGCCAGGTGTCCCTGCAGCATGCCGGCGAAGTCCATGCGCGCCAGGTGACCCAAGGCATAGGACACGGCCTCATCGCAACCGTCGAACGCGGCCAGCGGAAGCCACAGGGATCTGGACTTCGCGAAGGAATCGCCGAGGAAGGCCTGCCGGGCATAGTTTTCATCTCGGGTCAGGATGACGAGCGCGGCCGAAGGCACGGCATCCGACGTCTCAGTCAGCTCATCTACTCGTCGGTACGGCAAGCCCAACGCAGAGGCCCACGACGCCGATACGGCGGAATCAGAGACGATGGTGGGGACCACGCCGCCATACAACTGCAGAAGATGCGTCATCTACGTGAGTCCTCCTTAGGGAACCACTTCGCGCCAGAACCGCCCGAACGTCCGGGCAGCATATGGTTCATCATTCGCCTGTTGTGAAACCGGTATCTTGCATGGCGTCTACGGGCGGACGAGGTCAGAAACTTGAGTGCCGGACGTGATTGGTGCGGCTTTCCTCGAGAGCACGTGTCGCGGACCTTCCACTGCGTTCAGCTTTCTATCACGGGTCCGGTCACTCACTGTCGATGACTATCGATGCGCTTGGATCATCTGACGAAACCAACACGCAGAGTCTATACAGCCTCGCTGCCAAACAACTGTCAAACGCCTGCCATGCACCTGACCGCTCCGAGATCTATCCAGCGAAAGCGGTCTGAGCTGGTGTGGAGGCCAGTGTTATCGGATTCGTTTCCCGCATTGCGTGATCATTTCCCAATGTAATCCTGCGGCTGCCAGCAGCCTCCACCGCCGTGCCGCACCGACGCCGGGAAAGTTGCCGTTCAATACCACACGGCCCACTTCCGTTTGGTTCAGCATTGGCGAAAGCGTCGAACACGCCGACGCCGTATTCGCAGCTGCTCCCACAACCGCGGCCGGCGGCGCGGAGGGGTCACGTCCACTGAAGTGGTGTAGAAGTTCTTGGTTCAGGCGGTCTTGAACCGCTCCGGGTTTGATCTAGACTCGATCTTTTTGTAAGGATTGAGTGGTTATGACGTACAGAGCGAAGCCATACCCCCAGGACCTGCGTGAGCGGGCAGTGCGCCTGGTCCTGGAGACGACGGACCAGTACCCGTCCCGGGACGCGTGTCGCGGGCCGGGCGCAGGATGAGCTCGACAAGTTCCTCGCTGATCGGCGGGCGTCCCGGCGGGCGGGGCCTGTCGCCACCTGGCCGCGACCAGCCGCCGGTGCCAGCGCAACACCGTGCTGGGGGTGACCAGCCGGTAGGCGCGAAGGTGCGTGGGCATCAGCCGGATCAGCGCCGCGAACAACGCGCGGTCGGCCCACTCCAGCCGCGGCTTCGGATTGGCCCGGCGCAGGATTGCGACCTCGCGGCCCAGTACGAGCAACTCGACGTCTTTGGCCGCGCCGCTACGACGGAGCAACACCAGCCAGGACGCTATCCGACAGAACAGGAGATACATCAGACGAGGGGACACAACCATCCATCATTCCGCATCAGACGTCGCGCCGGATCGAAACGTCCCAGGTGAACGCCACGGCGGTGTTATTGAACCCCACAGGCCTCTGACTGTTGCGCAGCTAGAACGCGTGATCCGTCTTGAACGGAACGGCGTTCCGAGGCTCACAACGCAAGAGGGCTCACTCGGCGAAAGCTTCGATTGCCACGGCCAGACGGTCACCGGTGAGCTCCTGTTGCAGATCACTAAGACGCTTGGCGATCTGCGGCAGCAGCTGCGACTGATTGCCGAAGGCGACGCTCGCGTAACCATGCTCCGGCGCCACGAGGACGGCGGTCCGATACCCGGCCAGCCGCCCGTTGAGGTACATCTGGCCGGAGGGACCGAGCGCCCAAGCGAGGCTGTAGGTCATCGGGTCTTCGGCTCGGGTGCGCGGCCGACGAATCTCCTCCACGAGCGCCGGATCGGCAAGCAGGTGCTCTGCGAACGAGAGGTAGTCCTCCGCGCAGGACCAGAGTCCGCCGCTGGGACGCCGCCCGCGTGGGTAGTCCTCGATGGACAGCGCGGTCTGCCCGTCCCAGCCCGTGATCGGCGCAGCTGGGGTATCGAAGCCGGTGTGGCTCAGGCCCCACGGCGTGAGCAATGTGCTGTCCAGCGCCTGCTCGTAGCTGGCGCCGGTGACTGATGCGAGAAGACAGCCGACCAGGAAGTAGTTCCCGTTGTAGTACGACCAGCTCTCGCCGGGCACCTGCTCATTGCCTGCTCGCACGACCAGCCGTGCCGCCTCCATGAGGACATCAGGCCCCCGACCGAGCGCGGCCACGGTCGCCCCGTCCACCGACTCCCGCAGCCCAGAGACCTGCGCGAGCAGTTGCTCAACGGAGATCGCATAATCGGCTCGCCAATCAGCGGCCAAACCTGGCAATAACTCGACCGCCGGCGTAGCAAGCGGAATCCCCCGCTCTGCGAACGCCCGGACCGTCGCCACCGCAGTGAGCGGCTTCGTCAGCGACGCGATGCGGAAGATCGACGAGCCGTCGGCCTGGATCAGCCCCTCGGTCTCGAACGTACGCCGCCCACCCCGCGAGACCCCGACAACCGCGCCCGCAGCCACCGTGCCCATCCGCCACCTCCGTCGATATCCGCTAAACCGGTCGATAATTGTACGACGCCCACCAAGCCCCGGTACGGAAAGTCGCTGCCGGGCGCCCGGCAGTCGCTCGACTTCGCTCAGCCTCGCTGATGCGGTGCCCGGGGCGACACAGCTCGCCTTGAATCCGACGGATGCCCAACGCCAATGCCATGTGAACAAGGTGGCCGGGGTGACAACTCGGTGCGCCCGCAAAGCCCGGTCACTTCCAGTGAGTTTGGACGCGCAACCGGGCGGCGAAAAACGGCGACTCGGTTGCAGCAGCGCCGACCGCAGGTCACGTGCAACGCGGCTGGCGGTTCCCGAAAGCCTCCTCATTTTGGCACAGTCTCCTCCACGTCGCTGCCAAACCACTGTCGCGTTGATGTTGCGCGGCTGTCGCGAAGAGAGGCTCAGCTGAACGCCGACTGTCAATGTCGATGCGATCACCCCTATCCGAAGCTCGGTGTGCCCCCTGGCAGAAAGGGGCCGCAGGGCATTGCTAGTGTCGCGTCAGGCAACGTTCGCCTTGGTGACGATCTGACGTAGTCAGAGGTCGTGTGCGTGTCGGTTCCGCCAGATGATGTAGCGGCGGATCATGTTGCCCTGCTTCTTGTGGCTGGCGTGGTCCATCCCGTAGAGGGCGAAGTGCGCAGCGCGGTGGACTGAGCTTCGATGCGGTTGAGCCACGAACTGTTGGTCGGCGTGTAGGCGATCTCGACGTTGTTGGCTGGGCCCAGTCCGCTATCCGGAGGCACCGCCGGCTGGTCAGGTGGGTGCCGTAGTTGTCGCAGACCACGTGCACATCCCCGTTGGCGGGGACCTCTTCGTCGATCTTCGCGAGGAACTTCTTGAACTGCGCTGGCGGTGCAGCAATCCGATGACCTTGCCGCTGGCCGGGACCAAGGCCGCGAACAGCATGGTCGCGCCCGAGCGCACGTAGTCGTGGCTGGCCCGCTCCGGTACACCGGGCATTATCGGCAATACCGGCCGCGACCGGTCTAGCGCCCGAATCTGCGATTTCTCATCCACGCACAGCAACCAGGGCCCGCTCGGGCGGGTCTAGGTACAGCCCGACCACGTCGTGGACCTTGTCGACGAAGAACGGATCGGTGGACAGCTTGAACAAGTCCGCGCGGCGCAGGGCCAAGCCAAAGTCCCGCCAGATCCGGGACACGGTCGTCTGCCACCTCATCGGGCGAGGAGCGACAGTCAAGTCCGCCGCCCGGGTGGTCGGTTTCATCGGCGCGAATGCTGCGCCAGGTTCGATCACGGGGCCGACAGTGCGGGTCGTGGTAATTCGGAGGGCGCAGTGGCATCGCCGGCCAGAGGCCGCGTCGATCAGGCCGTCCGTCCGGCCGGTCTGCCAGCCGAGCGCCTGAACCGTTGCGCTCGCAGCGAGGCAGGCTACGGCTCCGGACCACCCATATCATCATGCCTCGCCCGCCGTACCGGCGCCGATCGCTCCATGATCGCTATCGGATTCCGCTGCGAGCAAGTAGCTTCGTTTCCGTGCCCCAGCAGAAACCGCGCACGGACTCGACGGCCGAGTCCACCGGTAAGGCCAGGCCGCCCCGAACCGCGCGCCCCGCCCTCCGCAAGGTCCTGCGCACCGGCCCGACACTGAAACCGCTGTCCAGGCCGAAACGGTTCTCCATGGCCTTGATCACGTTAATCATGCTCCTGATCGGCGTTGCCTACCTCGTCACGCACCGCACGGACCTGCCGCGGCAAGCCGGATGGATCGGCCGATCAGGGCACCTGACGATCGTCCAATGCGACCCGGTGCGGTTGTCCCGAGGCAGCGTCGTTTATGACTGCTCCGGGGTGTTCACCTCGGGCAACGGCAGCACGCCATCAGCGCTCGCACACCTCAACGACACCTCGTCCTCCCAATACCCCTTCGGCAAGGTTCTGAAGGTGACCTTCGACGGCGACCACACGGCCTACCCGGTGGGGTTCCGTCCCGCCGTCGACGCCCTGGCCAAGCTCATGTTCGTCGGCGTCGCGATCACCGGCATCGGCATCCTGCTCGCCGGCCTGGCCCTCGGAAGCCCGGACGGCTGGCGTCGCAGGGTCGCCGGCCGCGCCTTCCTGGTCGGCTTCGGCCTGTTCCTCGGCGGCTGCGCGCTCGCGCTGCTGCTCGCCGTCATCGGCCTGTTCTGAATCGCTCCGATAGTGTTTCGACTCTGCTCTGACCGTGTCCTGCCCGCACCGTCGTGAGCGCAGCCTCGCAGTCTATGACCCGGCATCACTCATGGTTACCTTAGCTTGCCGCTTAACCACAGGCGTTGATCAATGCTCTGCTGTTGGTTCTGGAACCAGGTTAAGCTTGGACCGCAGCGCGGGATGCTCTGCTTGTCGAGGTAGTCCTGGAAGGCTGTTGGTGGTCGTTGGGGTGTGCTTTCGCCGGGGTGTCGCCAGCTAGTGCCGTCCGGCGGCATGAGGTTTGACCGGCAATCGGCGTCTATCCCGCTTCAGCGTTCGAGATCGCGACGGAGTTGCCACCCGCTGCCGACTTCGAAAGATCCGGTACCGGCAGCGCCTCATCGATGGCTGCACTTGCTGGCACCGCACTCGCACCACCACGCCGAACCGCGGTAATCAGTGCTACCCGCCCGAGATGCCTGTCGGGATCACCATCACCGACGTGCGGGTCCGGCGACCCGTTGCTGGACGTCCGGGCCGGAAGGCGCTCGTGTCCGGCAAACGGAGGCAGAACGCGATCAAGACCACCACGTTCGGCAACGGCCAGGGCCGCACGCTGTTCTCCGGGGTGGCAAGGCTGGGACGGGTGCCCGATCAGACTGCGCTGAGCACCGAGGGTATCGCCGAGCGCTTCCGGCGGTTCCCAATGTCCGCTCCGAGGTTGACGAAGGCTGCCGGGTCCTAGCCAACGAGCTCCCGCACTAGGTCAGCGCTCCGCCCAAGCCAGCTGGCTTCGTGACGTCGAGCAGCGAAAGATCGAGCAGCCCGCCGACATGGGGAGCAGCTTCGGAGGGGATGACGTAGTGGTCACCCATCCCGTCGTCGAAGCTCTCGAATGCGTCACTCGCTCCCTTCACGGGGAGCATGGACGTCAGCGTCTTCCCACCTGCAGTCTTGCACCATCACGCGGTCCCCAGTAAGCAGCGGGACCAGCCGGGGCTGAGCAGCGATCGGCTGCGACTGCGGTGCCGTGGTGATGTCGGAACTGTCCGCAGAGACTCCAGTCTGCATGGCGGCGACGGCCAGAGGCGCAGTCGCGACGATCAGGCCTTTGTGCCGAGAGCGCGACGCCTTCTTCGCAGTTCTCGGATCCGTGGACGAATGAGAGGGCTGTGTAATCCGGTTGAGATCCGTTGATCCGCGCGCGGCAGTCGGCGCGGATCGCGACGGGCCGCGCAATCACCCCACGCGCACGCCGAATGAGCGGGCTTCAGCCGAGTACAGCGAAAACGACAAGGCCGGGAGTGGGCGAAGTAACGCAGACGGTCTGCTTACCGTTACCTAACCATAGGTACCATCCGCGGCGTAGACGGAGACCTTCGGAATCTCCGAGTCGAGGGATTTTGAGTTAAAGCTTTGATTGACACCTTCGGCGGTGAACGCCACCCAGCCGGGTGAACCAGTCAGTGTCAGTACCGAGGCCGTCAAGCGCCGGCCACCGATGTCGACTGTGATCACTACCGGCGTTCTCGAACCGTGGTAAATACCCGCCCACAATGTCGTCGAGCCGACAGCCCGGCTGATGACGACGGCCGAGTTGGTGTCGTGGGGAACCTGGACCGTGTCAGGCCGGTCGGCAGTCTCTCGAGAAGTGACGAGTGAGAGTCCTCCAGTGTTCAGCCACAGCACAGCGCCCGTTGGCGTATCTGTCCGTTGTCCGACTGCCACAGTCCGAACTCCGATCCCCGGCGTCGACGCACTGGAAACCGAAGTAGAGGATGCAGGAGGCCGTTGGCCGGTGGTCGCAGGCCGGGAAATCAGCGCCACACCCGGGACGACAACCGCCCCTACGGCAACTAGGGCGACGGCTGTCGTCACGTGACGCCGGTTTCGACGTCGGCGTGCCACAAGACCACGCTGTACGGTTTCCGCGACAGGCGAGGCATTGACGGCGACCCGGTCGGCAGCCCGGTGCAGCGCCTTGGCAAGAGTCTCATCGAAATTCATGAAGCTTCCTTTCCGCCAGTCGGGGCGGATGCCGAAATCTGTCCGTGCACCAGGGTTCCCGGCGAGTCGCTTCAGCCAACGATCCGTCGGTGCGCAACGTGGCCATGGCTTGGGACAACTGACTGCGCACCGTGCTCTCGCGGGTGCCCAGCGCCGCCCCGATCTGGGCGTGCGTCATTTCGTCGAAGTAGTACAAGACCACTACGGCCCGTTGCCGCGTCGGCAGTCGCGCCAAAGCCGCGAGCAACTGCTCGTCCTCGTCACTGGGCGCCTCGGCGGCGTGCGTCAACTCGGGCATGCGCGAGGTAAGCCATTCGCCGACCCGCCGCCGGCGGTACTGGTCCGCATGGCAGTGGACCATAATCTGGCGCACATAGGCGGCTGGATCATCGCTGTCGCGTACTCGCGGCCATTACACGAAAGCTCGTACCAGCGCGGTTTGTGCCAGGTCTTCGGCGTTGTGGTGACTGCCGGTCAGCAGGTAGGCGGTGCGAACCAGCGCCGACCTGCGGGCAGCCATGAAGTCTCGGAACTCGTCATCGGCGGTAGCGCTCACAATAGGCCTCGTCAAGGATTGTGGTGAATTGCGATGCGACAACGGGGTCGGCGCTGTGCGGCCGCAGCCTGCTAGCCGTTCTGCACGGTGAACTTCGGGCTCGCCGGCTCACGACTCGTACCAACCGTGTGCGAGTCGAAAGCGTAGAACGCGCCCCAGCTGGGATTGCCGGGCAACGAGATCACCTTCGCGTCCAGGTGCGCCCGTCCACCTCGATCGTGACCTTGGTGGTATCGGACACCGAGTGATGGCAGATGCCCGCCCATACCGTGCCGGAGGCGTCTTCCATCGCCATGGCCGAGATCTTGCCTGGCTGCCCGTCGGCAGCGCGCAACAGATTCGGCTTCGTCGCACGGCGCGCCTGCAGGTACAGCCCTTCCTTGGTCAGCCAGAAGGTGCTGTCGCCCACAATGATCGGTCCGCCGCTCGTGATGGCGGCCGCCGTGGCGGCCTTGGCGATCGGCTGATCCCTTACAGCGTCGGCGTGCGCGATCGGCTGAGCCGCCGCCGTGAAAGCCCGCGCCGCAGCCGTCGGAGCGGTTGCGCCCGCCGCAGTAGCGACGCCCGCTCCTACACCGAGCGCGCCGGTGACAGTGACGACGGCCAGAGCGATGCGACCGCGCTTGCGCTTGGGTAGACACATAGAATCCATCAGTGACTCCTCGGCTGGATGCGTCTCTCAGCTCGACTGGAGCTGGAGGAAACAGGTGCGACGCCCTGTTCACCCCCTAGACGTCGCCTGAACGGCGGGATGCTGCTTGTGTCGAATAGTCATACTGTGATGTGGTCACATGGATCCGAAGCCGTCCGCAGGCGACGGTGTTCCGTACCTTGTTTGCAAACGGTCTTGGGCGGCTCCGGCCCCTGCTCCGGATGCTGTTGGTGATCTTTACCGTCCGGCTCGGCTTGGTGCCCTTCTCGTGGTGTTCAGATCTGGTACAGGCCTCGCCGGTCGCGAGGACTCGGCCGACGTCGTGGACAGTGACGCGCTGGCGGTCACGCGAGCCGGGCGGCTGTCCAGGCCCCGGTCATGTCCAGCGGCTTCGCCCAGGGCCGGCGCAGGTCGGAGGCGAGGGGCTGGGCCAGACGAAGCTGGGTCTGAGCGGCGGCTTCGGATCGCCGCCGGACGGTAGGTGATCGACGGTCAGGCGGACCACCGTCCCCGACGATGACCGGCAGGTCGCCGGGGTGGAGACGTTCGGGGTGCTCAGGTGGCCGGGTCTGTCGCCCACGCCAATGCCGCTTCGAACTCGGCCCAGCGCGCGGTATACCTTGCCGGCGACGCGTCGACAAACGCACCGCGACGGCCCTGCGCCCTCGCAGCGTCACGAGGTAAGGAAGGCGCAAGGGGACGGGCGGCCGACACCGCGACACTCCCGGCGGCGGATCGCGAAATTGCCATGTTTCAGGCTCTCGGATCCGCAATTTCATCCAGAACGCCGAGCCTCAGGACAAAGCCCGCGTCTATAATGGGCTCGGAGTACAACTCACGAAAGTAAGAGCGCGGGTATTGTTACCGGGCTGGCAGTAGGACGCGCAGCGCTACGAAGCCAATTACCGACGAGGAGGACTGCCAATGTCACTCAGTACCGGCCCGACCGTACCGTCGCCGGAGCAGGTAGCCAGAGTTCTCGCGGAAGCCACGGCACTGGCGTCGTGGTGGAAGGAAGGCGCGCCCCGGCTGCGCGCGAGCGTGATCCGGCCGCTGGCCGAACTGGTCGGGAACGCGGCGGTCCCCGACGTACCCGAGCAGGATGAGGCCCAGAAGCTGGCCAACGACTGGGCAACTCCACTGTGGTCGCTGACCACCTCGGTCACCGCACTCACCGCGGGACCGCACGTCCCCTCCCAGGTCATCGAGGCGAGCGCGGCGCTACAGGACCTCGAGCTGCGCGCGGTTCGGTCGCGGGCAACGGAGGAGCATGCGGACGCGGCGGTCGCCCAACGCATCGCCGAACTGGCCGCGCTGCAGGCAGGTGCCACGAACGGCATCCGGGTCGCACACAACGGCCCGTACCTGCTCACCGGCGCGGAACGGCTGCGCACTCACCTCGGCGAGACCATCGAGTCCCGTCCCCAGATGGCACTATGCCGATGTGGCAAGTCGGACATGAAGCCGCTCTGCGACGGCGCCCACGCCGCAACCGGCTTCACCGGCGATAAGCGCCCCGAGCGGGTGCCCGACCACCGGGACACCTACGACGGCGCGTCGGTCACCGTGTACGACAACCGGGGCCTCTGTCAGCACTCCGGCTTCTGCACCGACCGCCTGAACACCACGTTCCACAGCGGTTCCGAGCCGTTCGTCACGCCGAGCGGCGGTCGGATGGACGACATCGTCGGTGCAGTGCGGGCCTGCCCGTCCGGTGCGCTGAGCTTCGGGATCGACGGCCGTGAAGCGCGCGAGCAGGTGGATCAGTTCAACCGGCCGGAGCAGGTCGAGGTCTCCAAGGACGGCCCATACCGGATCACTGGCGGCATCCCGCTCGTCGAGGACGACGGCGAATCGGTGCCCCGCCCGGCCGGCGCGTCGACCGAGCACTATGCGCTGTGCCGCTGCGGGCAGTCACAGAACAAGCCGTTCTGTTCTGGCATGCACTGGTACGTCGACTTCATCGACCCACCTCCCGTCGAAGAGCCGACGGTGTTCCAGTGGGCGGGCGGCTTTCCGGCGCTACTCAAGGTCACGACGTTGTTCTACGCAAAGTACGTCCCGCAGGATCCGCTGCTGTCCCCGCTGTTCGCGAAGATGTTGCCCGACCACCCCGAGCGGGTGGCGAGTTGGCTGTCGGAGGTGTTTGGCGGTCCCTCGCTCTACAGCGGCAAGTTCGGGGACTACAACCGGATGCTCAGCCAGCACATCGGCAAACGCCTTACCGAGGAACAACGTGGTCGGTGGGTCACCCTGATGGTCGCGGCGGCGAACGAGGCGCTGCTGGCCAACGACGCGGACTTCCGTGCCGCGTTCCTCTCCTACATCGAGTGGGGCAGCCGGCTCGCGGTGGAGAATTCGCAGTCCGACTCGAAGCCGCCGCTGAACATGCCCATGCCGCACTGGTGGTGGGTGTGTGACGCGACACCCTGGTCCCGTGTCGCGGCCCTTGCGCCCGAAGAGGTGGACGAGAAGCCCGCCGTGCCCGCCGCGGGGGAACAGGTCACCTTCGACCATGTGAAGACCCTATTCCGCACACGCGACCGGAACTCCATGAAGTTCGTCTTCGATTTGCACTCCTACGCGGACGTGAGCAGGCACGCCGACGATATCCTCACCCGGGTGCGCAACGGTTCAATGCCATGTGACGGAGCATGGCCGCCGGAATACGTGGCGATGTTCCAGCAGTGGATCGAGTCGGGCAAGCCGGAATAATCCGCGAATCACTGCGTGGGGCACCTCTCCGCCGTGATCGAATGGAGGCCACGGAGATGACGACCGATTTGAAGGCGGACGGGCTCGGCGTCCAGCCCCTCACGCCGCCGGTGGGTCGGGCGCGTCCACCGGTCGGCTGCGAGGAGACTGCCAGCTCAAAACGTGGCTGGCTACCCGCGTCGTCGTTGGCCCTGGCGACGGTCGCCGAGCCGGCGCTGACGGCGGCTGCCGCGGTCACAGTCCGTACCGCTACGCGGTTCTCCGTTTCATAGCCTCACCTTCACGCCGCCCGACCTCACCGGGCACTGGACCTTCGGGCTCCGGCCGACGACCTGAACGTCGTCCCGTTCTGCACCGGCCGGATACGGCGTGAACGTGTCCTCCGAGGACTCCTCACCGAGTACCGCAGAGCCTCATAAAAGCCCTGCGCCGAGACTTCTCAACCCAGGTCTGAGCATGTACAGGGTTTCGAAACCCCACAGGCAGATGCCGCGACGTCCGCACCCGAACCGTACCCGGCCCCGAGGAGGCCTCCGTTGCCCTCCCAGAGAATGTTTAGGCTGTGGCATACACCGCCGCGCCCGAAATGCCCTGCATGATCACCGCTCCGCCCTTGTCCTACAGATCATAGTTTGGCAGCCGGTTACGATCTGACCCCCACTCAAACGGGAGATCGCGGAATGAAGCCGGGGTGATTCGTTAGAAGCTGGTGAGGCCGATTTGTGCGACGCCGGGCATCTCGTCGACCCAGGCGCCGTAGAGGCCGTCTTCTTTGACGATGGCGGCGCCGTTGTCGGTCAGGACTGCGATGCGGCCGGCGGCGCTGTCGATTTGCAGGTCGGTGACGTTGCCCATCTCGGTGGGGCTCCAGGGGCTGAACAGGTTGCCGTCTTTGATGATGGCCTCGCCTGTCGTGGTCA
>NZ_JBGCCM010000066.1:0-36486 GCF_041262085.1 Catenulispora sp. GAS73 | reverse complement strand
ACGAACAACTCCCCGCCGGTCGTCAGCACCCCGATCCAGTCGCCGTTGATCTGGAATTTGGCGATCCCGCCCATCTCCGCCGGCGACCACTGGGCGTACAACCCGCCCTCCTTGATCTCGACGACCCCGCCCGCAGACTCCAACACCCCCAACCGCGACACCAACGGGGCGAGTGCAGGCGGGGCGACGTAGCCTTCGATCCACATACCCATGACGCTTGAGTAGGTGCCGACCGCGCCGTTGTAGGCAGGGTTGGCGACCACGTGCGACGAGCCGGCGAATGCCGCCTCCGTACCACCATTGCCACCCCAGTCGCCGCTGATAGTCGCGATCGTGCCATCCGGGTTGACCTGGCTGACAATGGCTACGTGGTTGATCCCCGACGGGCCAGTGCCCGTGTCGCCCTGCGCGTTGGAGAAGACGACCGCGTCGCCGACGGCAGGGGTGTTCGACAACGTGCCGTGGCTCTGGCCGTAGGTGTAGAAGGAGTGCGCGGCCGCGGTGAGACCGGCCAGGTCGGTGACACCTGAGTTCTGCCATGCCCAGATGGCGAAGTCTGCACACCAGAATTCAGGCTGCCCACCGTTGCCGGTGCAGCTTCCCTCGAAAGCGTGCCCGCCCAAGGTGTTGGTCGAGCACGCCATCTGTCCGACGTTGGCGGCCGCCAGTTGAGCGATGCCAGAACCGGAGACCGTGCTCGCCGAGGCCGACGTCGCCGCGAAACCACCCAACATGGCCGTGAGCGCACCCGTGAAGATCGTTGCCCCGGCCACCCGAGCCCGCCGATGGCCTCCTCTTCTACCGGTGTCCTGCCGCCCGGGAGGATGGTCTTTGTCACACTCGATCGCACGTTCGGACTGCATTGCTTGCGTTCTCCAATCGGCATGACCCATATGCGGAAGAGGGTAGGTGGCTGTTACCAGCCGACCCCGGGAGCTGGTGAGCGGATCTTCGCGCATCTGACATGCGCATCCTGACACGCTCGCCCTTCGGATAATCTTCGAACGCGTTGGTGCGTTCAGCGCGCTCGCGGTCGAGGACCGGTACCTGGCCCAGCAACGGGCGGGCTTGCGCTGCAGGACCGCATGCCGCCGGGGATATATATCGAAGATCGCCTTGGCGAGGCTTTCGTTCGGCTTGTCGTGATGCTGCGGCACGTCGTGGGTAACGTCGATCGTCGGGAATTGACTGGCACCCGGCAGATGCGCAGAGATGGCGTCCGTTGGTGTGGTGTAACTGGCCTTGAGCTGGGCTCTAGCGTGTAGGGAGCCATCGCAGGACCTTCAAAGGGAAGGCTTTAATTTCCCGAAGGGCGGCCCTGCGATGGCTCTCTCCCAGTCTGAACTGTTGGACCTACTGGCGTCACTGCGTTCTTCCGACAACACCGACATGGTCCGCACCGTGCTGGAGCGGATCCTGCAGGAACTCATCGAGGCCGAGGCCACCGCGGCGATCGGGGCGGCACCGTTCCAGCACAGCCCAGAACGCGTCAACCAGCGCAACGGGCACCGTGAACGCGGCCTGACCACGGCGGCCGGTGATGTGGAGCTGCAGATCCCCAAGCTGCGTACCGGCTCGTTCTTCCCCTCGCTGCTGGAGCGGCGCCGCCGGATCGATCAGGCGCTGTTCGCGGTCGTCATGAAGGCCTACGTCCACGGCGTGTCCACGCGCTCTGTCGATGACCTGGTCAAGGCCCTGGGCGCAGACACCGGGATCTCCAAGTCCCAGGTGTCGAAGATCTGCGCCGGGCTGGATACCGAGATCGCTGAGTTCAAGAACCGCACCCTGGACCACACCACGTTCCCGTACGTGTTCTTGGACGCGACCTACTGCAAGGCCCGGGTCAACCACCGCATCGTCTCCCAAGCCGTGGTCATCGCCACCGGCGTCAACGCCACAGGTATCCGGGAGATCATCGGGTTCGCCGTCGGCGACAACGAGACCGAGGCCTTCTGGAAGGAGTTCCTGCGTTCGTTGCGGGCCCGGGACTGTCCGGGGTGCAGCTGGTGATCTCCGATGCGCACGCCGGCCTGGTCGCCGCCATCTCCCAGGTCTTCCTGGGTTCGGCCTGGCAGCGGTGCCGGGTCCACTTCGTACGCGACGTCCTGGCCAGGATCGAGCCTGGTTCCGGCGAGATGGTCGCTGCGACCATCGCACCATCTTCGCCCAGCCCGACGCCGCGGCCGTCCACACACAGCTGCACCTGGTCGCCGACCTGCTGGCTGCCCAGTTCCCAGTCGTCAAGGACATGCTCCTGCGGGCCGAAACCGACATCACGGCCTACGCCGCCTTCCCGGACACGCACTGGAAGAAGATCTGGTCGACGAACCCGTTGGAGCGCCTCAACCGCGAGGTCAAACGCCGAGCCGACGTCGTTCAGGTCTTCCCCAACCCCGCAGCGCTGGAACGCCTCACCGGCGCGGTCCTGGCCGAACTGCACGACGAATGGCAAGTCGCCGACCGCCGCTACCTCTCAGAAGGCTCCATGGCAGAGCTCCACGGCACCGGCACCACCACCCAATTCACCGGACCCGCAGCACTCCCACGCAGCAAAAAGACCAGCTAAACCAAGAACTCTTACACCACGCCAGTGGACGTGGCCTGCGCAGACCCAAGAAGCGATCGTCGGCGCTTATAGACACTGCCGGGCCGGCGACGGCACGGTCGTGGAATCTGACTAACACCGATGTGGCAGAGCGTGTGCGTATCGTGCGGCTAGTTTCTGCAGTGCTGTAGTGGGGAGCGGAAATGAAGCACTCAGCGGTCGAGTTCCGCGTTCTCGGTCCAGTGGGGGTATGGGTTGACGACGCACCGGTGGCTATCGGTGGTCCCGGGCCTCGCGGACTGCTGGCGGTTCTGCTGCTGTCGCGCGGGAAGGTAGTGTCTGCGAAGCGCCTGGTCGGGGCGTTGTGGGGCGATGAGCCACCGGCGACGATGACCGGTCGCGTGCACTCGCTGGTCAGTGAGGTGCGCCGGTCCCTGTCTTCGGCAGGGCTCGGACCCAGCGTGATCCAAACAGGTGCCGGCGGATACCTGCTGGATCCCACGGTCGGTACCTTCGACCTCGACGTATTCGGCTCGTATGCGGCGGCGGGCTGGCGGACGGCCCGACGGGGCGAGCGCGAAAGTGCTGCTGTCCTTTTCGGCGAAGCGCTCCAGGCGTGGTCCGGGGACGCCTTGCAGGGTTTGGAAAGGCCGTTCGTCGAACACGAAGCGTATCGGTTGGAGCAGTTGCGGCTGGACGTCGTGGAGGCGTGGGCAGCCGCTCTGCTTGAGGCGCCGGGCGTACCCGAGGCGGACCTGATCCACCGGCTGACCGCGCTCGTTGACGGTCATCCGCAACGCGAAGCTTCCGTCGCGCTGCTGATGACGGCGCTGCACCGTGCAGGGCGCAGGTCGGAGGCGTTGCAGGTATATCGGACCAACCGTCGGTGGCTGCGCGATGAGTTGGGTTTGGATCCCGCATCAGGATTGCGGCAGTTGGAATCGGCGATTCTGCACGCCGGCTTTGTGCCCGATGCTCTACCAAGCGTGGCTTCTGACCTGGGTGCCGGGTTCTGATCTCGGTTTGTAAGAGGCCGGTAACAGTGGCAGGGCAACACATCGATCCGCATAGCCGCCTCCAAACGGTCTTGCTTCCGACGTTAGACCTTCCATCGCACTGGAAGGTCAAGAGCTACTGTGGAAGCATGCGCATCGGAGTCGTGGCCGGCGCAGCCGACACCACCGCCAAGACCATCCGGTTCGACGAACAGGCAGGTCTGCTCTCGGACCCACCACGCACACCGTCGAGCTACCGCGACTATCCGGCGGAGACAGCCGCCCAGCTGGCCTTCATCCGCACTGCGCAGACCGCCGGTCTGACCCTCGCCGAGATCCGAAGCGTTCTGGCGATTCGCGACGACGGAAAGCCGCCCTGCGAACACGTTGCCGCCCTGCTCCATCAGCACCTCGCTGACGTCGAGCAGCGTGTGGCCGAACTCCAAGCCACCCGAAATATCCTGCGTGACTTGGCTGACGCCGCCGATGTCACCGACCCCGAGACCTGCACCGCCAACATCTGCCGCATACTCACCTGAAACTCGTCCAACGCGATCTGTTCCAACGCACCATTCGACAAGGACATGCGACGAGGCCAGGTCAGAGGGCTGACGACGCCTAGCTAGTCGGCCGATGGAGCGCGTATTGAAGCCGTCGTATTCCCCCGGCGGCGGGGCTTTGTAAGCCGCTGCTGTTGTCACCGGGCGTGTCCTGCAGGGTCGGCGGCCTAATTTGGCGCGGCCGGGGCCGGTTGCGGTTGTCCAGTCCCGGCCGCGCATCTGGCGTTTTCCGAGCGCTCTTAGATGACGTCCAGATCGGCGAAGGTGTCAGCCTCGATCATGGCGGTCGGGGTGGTATAGCCCTCACGTCCGCGCAGCATCCACCACACCCAGGCCAGGACCAACATGACGACGAGCACTATTGGGGCGTAGTTGAACGACAGGGCGGTGATCGGGGAGGTTTGTGGCAGGCAGAACAGAATCGTCTCGATCCCTACCCACACCACTGCGGTCACACCGATAAAGACGCCCCGCTTTCCAAGGTTCCACGGCCCCGCGTCGAACTCCTTGCCCTGGCGGACTCGCAGGTAGATGGGGATGGCGTACGCCGGGGTGATCCCGACCACGTTGATGGCGGTGACCGCACCGTAGGCCGCGATGTTCCATAGGCTGGGAAGCGCCAGTATGAATGCGATAACGACGGCCATCCACACTGCGCGGGCTGGCACATGTCGGCTGTTGAGGGTCCGCCAGGACTTCGAGCCAGGCAGAGCTCCGGCGCGGGAGAACGCGAAGACCATGCGGGCGCAGGCTCCAGTCGCCGCGAGGCCACAGAAAAGCTGTGCCAGGATCACCACTGTGAGCAGCACCTCAGCCCAGTTCGTCCCGAGCGCATCCGTGAAGATCTGTGCAGGAGGAACAGAGGCTGCGGACTCGCCGTCGTACTTCCGGACCGCAAAGAGCATCCCGACAATAAGGACGAGGCCCGCGATCCAGGACACCCAGATGGCACGCACGATGCCACGGGGGGCTGATGTCGCGGCCTGAGATGTCTCTTCGGAGAGGTGCGCGGACGCGTCGTACCCGGAGAACGTGTAGCCGGCCAGAAGGAGGCCGACAGCGGACACGTACAGCGGGTTGCTGAACCCGGAGTGGTCGGCGAAGTGTGCGAACACGAATTTCGGGCTCTGGTGCTGCGACGGGATGATCGCTAGAGCGCCGACGATCAGTGCCACTCCGGCCAGGTGCCACCACGCGGAGATCCTGTTAAGGATGTCCAGTGCCCGGACGCCGAACATGTTCAGCAATCCATGGACGACCAGAACAATCGCGTAGATCCCGATCAGGGAGTACTTCGTCGGGTTGAAGTCGAACCGCATTGCGCCCAAGGCCCCGATGAACTGGGATGCGCCGAAGTCGATGCCCGCTATCGCGCCGAGCATGCCCAGCAGGTTCAGCCAGCCGGTGTACCAGCCCCACCGCTTCCCGCCGAGCCTCTCGGCCATGACGAACAGTCCGCCAGAGGTGGGGTAGGCGCTTGTGACCTCGGCGAGCCCGAGACCGACGAGGAGAACCAGCGCGCCGACGCCGATCCAGCCCCACACCATGACAGCCGGGCCGCCGGTGTTCATACCGAGTCCGAACAGCGTCATACAGCCGGACAGGATGCTGATGATGGAGAACGAGATCGCGAAGTTCCCGAACGGAGACATCCGCCGGGAGAGAATCGGTTCGTATCCGAGCTCCCGTAGCCGCCGATCGTCAGCGGGGTCGAGCATGCTGGGGGAGGAGGGGGTGGCGCCGTCGGGCGATGACATGGCGATGGTCGATCCTTCAGACGGGAAAAGCAAGGGACATTGTGATATGAGCGGGTTCGTCATCGGTCATCCGGTCGTGGTCCGGATCTGGTGGCGGGCCAGCATCGACTGGGCCCGGGCCTGCACCAGCTTCGCAACGCCGTCATCGGCGACTTGCTCCCAGGGCCGCGTCGCCCCGTAGGCGCCGATCGCCTCGAAGACGTCTGCGGCGATGTCCAGCCGGTGAGCCGCCCACAGCGCGTGCGCCAGATGGGACAGGTCGAGCACCAGGCGCGTCGCCGGCTCAGCGCGGCGAAACCAGGCCCAGGCGGGCTGGATGTCGGCGAGGGCGGCGTCCGTCGTCCACAGCAGGTGTGGCAGTCCGCCCGCGCTCGCAACGTGGCTGTTCTGTTCCCACAACCTGACCAGCGCGTATAGAGGCAGAACCTTGACCGGGCTGGCCGGTCCGATCTCCGGGAATGAGGCTATCCAGCGGGCGAACATCTGCGCGTCGAGCACACGACCCCCGGCCCCCGACGCTGCGATGGCACCCAGCATGCGGTGGGCGGCCTCCCGGTTGCCCGGGTCGATCCGCCACACGTCGAAGAACTCACTCCACGGTCCCGGAATGGGACACGCGGCAGGCCCCTCGGTGAACGTCCGGCGAGCACACGCCAGCGCGAGCAAGCCTAGGTGCGGAACCGGATCGGCCGGGTTCGCCTGGGAAGCTTCCCAGCAGGCGCTCTGCGCACGGCGCACGCTGTCCGCACCTTCGCTGAGCGAACCTGCTACGACTAACGCAGCACACGTGCGCTCCACGGCGACGCGGGAGCGCATGGTGCAGGCGTGTACATCGCCCGGACGCTCCGCAAGCCACTGCTCGACCGCATCTGTCGCGGCTGCGACACGGCCAGCAGCAGGGTACGGGTACAGCGGACGCCCGGATCGGCTGACTCCCGAGCGGCCAGGAGGTCTGCCATGCCAAGCCAACGCCCGGTTGCGACGTCGCTGAGAACCGATGCCAGGGCACCGTCGGTGCCGGCAGGATGAAGTACCGGACGCGAGCCCGCCAGTTCAGTCAGGGAACCTGCTCCGTGGTTTCGTGTTGCTGGCGAGCGACTATAGGCCGCGCCGTCTGGATTCCGATGGCTGCGGGGCCATAGAGAATCGACTACCGCCACCACTCGTCCTCCTAGATCACACGGAGCTGCGAATATGAATCAAGGAAAGGCGCAAGAAATACATTCGGCTGGCTTCTGGACACCACGGAACTTCCGTCTGTGGACACGGCGTGGGAGCGCTCGGTGGGCTTTACCGCAGTGCATGGCGAACACGACCTGGTCTCGCACCGTCAGTAGACTGACGCAGCGGAGTCTCCCAGGGGTCGCTGTCACGGTCATGTCATCGGTGTGCCAGGGCTCTGTTATGTGTGCCCAGTGTTCGGCGGATCGGTGGTCGGTATCACAGCCCGCTGATGAGTGGCCGCCTCTCTGGAGGATCTTCAGCAGCTGATTCAGGTGGCTTCGAAATCGGCGCGCAGCTCAGAGAATCGCGGATTATCGAGCCAGCGCCTGATTGAGCCAGTCCCACAAATCACAGGGCCTCGGAGAAGCGGCCCGCCTTCTCGAAGATCATCAACGTCGGCAAATTCAGCGTCAAGACGGAGTGCGGGCGTGGATGCGCAGCGAATCAGTGCCCTGGGATGGTGTCGTGGTTAAGCGCTCACGGGGGGTGAATCGGTGAAAATCGGTCATTGAAGCGGCCGCTGCTTGTTTGACAAGCGCGCGAAGCGCTCCGAAGTGCGCACCAGAAGCGGCGCCGTGCTGCCGTTGACGCCGCGGCGCCGCAGTCAGCTCGGGCCGGCTCCTCGCGCGTCGCAGCTGCGATCAGGCTCCTGGCACGGCAACACCCAGAGCCCGCAGTTCCGCCAGACCCTCCTCACGCTCCGGCGTCAGCATCAACGTGCTGGCCCGCTCGAACCGCGCACCAAGGCTGTCCCACTGCCCGACAGCCTCCATGAGTAGCAGGGGATCGGCGTCGAGACGCCCACGTGCCCTGGTCACGCAAGCGTTCGCCCAAGGATTGTCGCGTGCGGAGCGGCGCAAGCGGTCGGCGGCGTTCGGCGCGCCGGCGACATCCGCGAGTTCAGCTGCCGCAGCCCCGATGTACTCGCTGATGCTGAGCAGCGAGGATGGCACTTCAGTCGCGGCGAGATACGGGACCGGCCCGCCGCGATGGATCGCCAGCCGGAGCGCGACGAGCCCCGCGAACGGAGCGTGATATTTCCGCAGGCCCACGTCCAGGGCGCCCAGAGCTTTGCGCGCGCGGTGTTCCCAGATGTGCCGCGCTGCTTCGTCGCTACGCAGGCCGTGCACCAACGCGATGCAGGACGCTGCCGGAGAGATTAGGGTCGCCGCCGGCGCGCCGCTCCGGCGCCACGCCTGCCACAACGGCTCCGCCAGGGCCAGTGCCTCGTCGAACCGCCCGAGCAGGACCAGCGGCGGGACCAGCTTGGCGGCCGGGCGGTAGGGGTGCATGCCGAGCAGGTCGTGAGCGTTGATCTGCCGAGCGACGTCGAGCGCTTCGAGCAGGCGGCCGGAGCTCAGAGCGACCAGCCACTCGGTGTGCCGGATCTCCAGTAGCTCGGCGGCGTGGCGAGGATCGTCCTTGTCCATCATCCAGCAGGCGCACCCGTTCGGCGGTGGCCGTGCGAGCGTCTGCAATCCGTCCCTCTCGCCCGGCCGATTCGGTCTCGGCCGACAGCGCAGCGCTCATCAGAATGCTGTCGTCGGCGAGCCGGGCAGAGCGCTTCGCCTCGGCGGCGAGCTGTGGGGATGCTGCCGGGTTGGCCCACAATCGTGCCGCGTCCAGGTAGGCCGTGGCTTCGACGTCGGCGGGGGGCATCGCAGCAACTGCGTTCGCGAGCAGCCGCTCAGCCTCCGACGCTGGAATCGGGCGGCTGAACCCGGAGGGGAACCGGAACGCGGTGAGCAGAGCTTCGAACCAGCCGATCGCCGCGTCGCGTCCGTTCCCGGCGCGGGCGGCCGAGGCGAGCAGCAGTTCGTAGGCCTGGTCGGCACGATCGATCGTGAACGTCGCGTGCCCGGCGGTGCGCAACGCGACGGCGGCCTCCTGATCGTCGGATGCCAGCTCGGCGGCACGCTGGAAGTGCGCGACCGACTCCCGCAGCAACCTTCTGGCATAGGCCAGTCGCGTGAGCGCCCACGCCAGACGCCGACCTTCCGCCCCGGGTCCTGCCGTCGCCAGGGCCGCCCGCAGATCGTCGACCACGCGATCGAACTCCACGATCCACCCCGTTGCCTCACCGTGACGCGCAGCCTGATCGAGCAAGACCTCCGCTCGGTCGGCCGCCCAGCTCAGATGCCGCATTTGCACCTGCGTGCGCTGCTCGGCGGCAAGCTGATCGTCGGCGAACGCCCGAATTGTTCGAAGTATCCGCCAGCGCCCGTCGCCTTCATCACGCAGAATCAGACACTTGTCGACGAGCCGCCCCAGCACATCGACCACATGGGCGGCTGGCCTCTCCCCAGCGAACGCCGTCACCGCTTGGATGTCGAACCCGCCGCAGAACACAGCCATCTCCGCGAACAAACGTCGCTCCGGTTAGCTCAGCAGCCGATGGCTCCACTCGACCACCGCACGCAGCGACGTGTGGCGCCGATCCCCGCCCCGCCCGCCGGACACCGGCCGCAGGATATCATCAAGCGCAGCCAGCAAACCCTGCGGCCCCAGCGAAGCCGCCCGCGCCGCGGCCGGCTCGATCGCCAAGGGCAGCCCGTCCAGGCGCGCACAGATCGCGGCAATCACCGCAGGCGCGGCGGCGAACCGCTCGTCCACAGCTCGGGCACGGTCGGCGAACAGAGCCTCGGCGCCGGAGGCAAGCGGCAGCGGCCCCACGTGCAGCACTCGTTCGCCGGGCAGGGCGAGGCGCTCCCGGCTGGTCGCCAGCACCGTCATCCGTGGGCAGGCTGCCAGGATCCGCTCGACCAGCGGCGCAAGTTCTGCCAGCGCGTGCTCGCAGTTGTCCAGGACCAGGAGCGCGTGGCGCTCGGCCAGGAAGGCGGCGACCGACTGCTCCAGTGACTGCTGCTGGACGTCGGCCACGCCGAGCGCCGCCGCCACCGTCTGCACCGCGAACGCCGGGGCAGCCAGCACCAGGTCGACGAACGCGCCGGGGTCGCCGAACACCATCGCTGCGCGCTTCGCCAACACGCATGCTAGGCGCGTCTTGCCCACTCCGCCAGGTCCGACGAGGGTGACCAAGCCGGGTTCGCCAACGGCTGGCACTGCGGCGTCCACCTCATGCGCGCGGCCGACGAAGGAGGTGTGCGTGAAGGGGAGTCCCGGGAGCCGAAGGACCTCGCCACCGGAAATTTCAGCGTCCAGAATGACGACTTGGCGGACGGCCGAGGCAGCCCGGGCCAAGGCCCGCCGGTCCGGCACCTGAACTTGCGCAGCAGCGCCGAGACGTGACTCTCCACCGTCCGCACGGAGATGCCCAGCGCAGCGGCTATCTCGGTGTTCGCCAGGTAGGCTCCGATCCCCGCGAGCACCTCCGCCTCGCGGCGCGAGATCTTCGGCGCTCCGGCTGTCGGCATCGGCTCCATCTCGGCGGCTCTCCGCGTCGGCGACTCTAAAATCATTGGTGGCCACGGATCCCCTAAGGCCAGCCCTCATCGCACGATACCTGCAACGGATCTCCAAGGAGGCTTGCGATGAGCGATGGAACCCTGTCCCACGTATACGACCGCCTGCACACCTTCGGCCCGGAGTGGGGCGCGGACCGCCTCACCAACCACGGCCCGATGGCGGCCGAGGTGCTGGTGCGGCACGGACGCGCCGAGGCCGCGGAGGCGTGGACGGAGGCCTACGTGCGGCGTCTGATCGAACTGCCGTCGGCGACGTGGCCGATCACGGAAGAGAACGGGTGCGAGACGCTGGGGGAGGGGAACCGCTACGCAGACTGGACGCGCTACTTCGAGCAGCGACTCACCGAGGCCACCTGGCAGGAGGAGCTGGCGCTGTGGCGGCGGCTGCTGCCGGGGATCGTCGCCGGCGCCACGCACGGTGTGATCCGCACCGGCCACGTGGTCCGCGCACTGCTGGCCGGAGCCGACCACGAGGCGTCGCGTACCGAGCTTGCGCACGCGCTGGCGCTTTGGGCGGCCCGCTTCACGCCGGTGCCCGGTGCCCTGCCGCCGTCTGGCGAGCTGGACGCGGGCCCGGCGCTCGACGGTCTTGACCGGGAACCGGGGCGGTCGGGTACGGTGGCCGAGCGCCTGGGCCGACTCGCTACCACACCGGCCTGGCCCCGGGCGACTGCCGCGCTGCGACCTGCCGCCGACCCGCAGGACGTCCCGAACCGACTGGCCGACCTAGTCGCCGCCGCCACCGAGCGCTACCTGCGTTTCGGTCACGGCTCGCCGGTCTTGCTGGTGCACACCGCCACCGCGCCGAATGCGGTGCTGCACACGCTGCCCGCGCTGCCCGAGACCCTGTGGGAGCCGAGCCTGGCGGCCGTGTGGTCGGCCAGTGCCGCGATCTACAGCGCCTACGGAGCCGAGACGGCCGCCCCTGACAAAGCGTCGCCAACGGTGCCGGAGAGCGACGATCCGGTGGCGCGTGCAGTGGACGCGGCCGTGGCGCACGGGGACGAGCACGTCATCAAGTTCACGGACACCGCCGCCGAGGTCTACACCCGCAGTGGCAGCTCGGCGGCACTGGCAGCGGTTGAGCGCATCCGAGCCTTGATCCCAGCGACGCGGGTGTAAGGCGGGCACGGCCTCGGTCGCGGCGTCCACCAGCTCGCACCCGCCGGGTGGTGCGGACAGTGCCGCTGGCTGATCGGGGCCACCCGCTGCCAAATCCCCGCCTTCGTCGAACTGGCCCGCACCATCAAACGAAACCGCACCGAGATCGACAACGCCCTCGACCACAACCTGTCCAACGCACTGATCGAATCCATGAACACCAAAATCCGACGCATCACCCGTACCGCCTACGGCTTCACCAACCCCGAAGGCCTCATCGCCCTCGCCCTGCCCGCCCACGGCGGCTACCGACCCCACCTACCCCTCCGAACCACCCACACATAAGTGAGGGGCGTCCATTTTTGCTGCATGCGCCGGTCCGTGTGACGACGTGTAGGCTGCCGACTTGACCTTAGGGCGACCGCCAGTAGATGTGGGTGGCCGAGTTCGCGCTGGAAGTGATTGAGGGTATTGACAGGCAGGCACGGATCCCGGTGATCTCGGAGTTCTCTACGCTTGGTAACCGCAGGAGGATCCGTGCCTGTCGTCCCGTCATCTCTGCTGGAGCCGCTGTGGATCCAGTTCGCGGCGCTGCTGCCCGAACAGCCCGAGTTCGCCCCGGACCACCCGTGGGGCTGCCACCGCCGCCGGATTGCTGACCGAATTGTATTCGAGAACGTCATTGCCGCCCTGGTACATGGCGCTGGCTACGAGCGGATCGCCAGCGCCGCCTGCTCGGCCACCACGATCCGCCGCCGGGTCCGACTGTGGGCCAGCCTGGGGCTGGCTCACAAGCTGACCGGATCACCCTGGCCGCCTACGACCAGATGATCGGGCTGGAGCTCAATGACCTGGCCGTCGACGGCTGTCACACCAAGGCCCCGTGCAAAGGCGTCAAGGCCAGCCCGTCCCGGGTCGACCGCGCCAAGCAGGGCCTGAAGTGCTCGACCTGCGTCGAGGCCAGGGGAGTGCCGCTGGGCTTTGCCTCAGCCGGCGCGAACCGCCACGACACCAAGCTGCTCGATCCCACCCTGCGCGCGGCCCGCTCGCAAGTCGGCGGCCTGCCGAGAACGCGACGGTGCACCTGGACTCGGGCTACAACGGCAAGCCATGCAAAGTGGCGTGGCCCTAACCGAACACACCTTGATCGGCGAGATCGCCGCTAAAAGCGTGCCAGCCCTGATTCAAGTGGGCAAGCGCTGGGTCGTGGAATCCACGCAGTCTTGGATGAAAGGCTACGGCAAGATCCGCCGCTGCTTCGAGCGCGTCGGCCGGATCGTCGACTTCTACCTCTACCTGACCGCCGCCTTCGTAACCGTCCGCGCACTCATCCGAGAAGCCCGCGCCCGCTACCGCTGGGACACCCGACCCACCACCCGCCGCTTGCGCTGAACATCTATAGGCGGCCGCTTTAAGGCTCCTGATATTCGAAAGCATCGACCAGCCTTCGGACGACGAGGAGCTGCGCACCCGCCTGCGTCAGGCTAACAACCGCCATCGCGGCCCACATCACTGAGGGACTGGCGTGGTCGAGGAACTGAGTTCCGATGACCGGGGCCACGACTCCAGCTACGCCCCAGCTGAGGCCGTATACCGCGAGGTAGCGCCCGGCGCCGCCGGGCGGCGCGAGGTCGGCGACGACCGTGAAGGCGCGCCCCATAACGAGGAGTTCCCCGAGACTCCAAAGGACGGTGGCTGCCAGATAGGCAGGGAAGCCGCTGGCGAGCGAGTAGCCGATCATTCCCGTCGCGATGAACAGATGGCCCAGGGCGAGCGCCGCCGGGGCTGACAAGCCAGTGAGCCATCCGCGTCGCATCACCGGCTGAGCGGCGACGGTCGTGAGCGCCGAGGCCGTGAACAGCAGTCCCGCGTCGGTGGCGCGAAAACCGGTCCGTTCGAGTGCGAGCGGCAGAGCGATGTCTACTTGCAGGTAGACAAGCGCGAAGACGGTGCCCGAGCTGAGCATGATCAGCAGTGCGCGATCATGCCAGGGTCGGACGGCGCAGGCCTCGTCGCCCCTGGCGGCGCGGACTTGCCGAGGATCGCGAAGGTCGGAGGAGAGCGCGAAGGGGATCACGACCGCGCAGGCCAGACAAGAGGTCGCGTCCACGACGAACAGCCAGCGCAGGTCCCAGCGTCCCAAGAGGGCGGCGAGCAGGCCGGCCCCCATGCCGCCGATCGCGAACGCCGCGTTGAGCATGTTGAAAGCGCGCACTCGGCGTGGACCTGGCTCGACGGTGTCGGCGATAAAGGCTTGGCTTGGAGGCTCGTAGAGTTCGTAGGCGAGGCCGAGGAGGATCGCGAATGCGGTCGCCGTGGCCAGGTTTGCCGACGCGGCTAGGCCGAGCTGCGTGACGGCGCAGCCGGTGAGTCCGAGCAGGATCGTCCGGCGGCGACCAATCCGGTCCGCCAGGCGGCCTCCGGCGAGCCGCGAGGGGATGGTCGCGAGGCCGAACGCCGCGACGACCAGACCGGCTGTCGCGGTGCTCGCGGCGAAGTCCGTGGTGATCAGGACGGCGAGGAACGGCAGCGAGAACTGTCCGAGCCGGTTGACCGCTCTTGCGATGAGCAGGAGCCAGACAGCGCAGGGCAGGGCCTCGGCCTTGGCCCGAACCGTCAATCGCATTCGAATTCTCCGCTTCGGCCATCACTGGTGAAACTGCTAACATCAGTGATGCAACGCTAGCGCCCTAGGGAGTAACCGGTCAAGTGATGTTCAACAGTCACGTCGCGAACCTGCTCGATGCCACAGTCGCGCTCGTCAATGCGCTGACCGATGGCGAAATGCGCGGCAAAAGCTATGTAGTGCCGAGCGGGGACGCGTTAGCCGTAGCTGACGCGATCAGGGGTGCCCTGCCACCCCCGAGCAGCGTTGTACTGGAAATCGACGGGGATCAGGCCGCTCGCTTCGCGCAGGCGGCGAGGGACATGCGCCGTGTGTTTGAGTGCGTGGACACCCAGGACATCGACAGCGCGGCTGCCACAGTCAACTCCCTGCTGATAACTAACGGAGCGCGGCCGCAGTTGAACCGCGTCGCTGGCGAGCCGTGGCGACTCCACTTCCACGGCGTCGACGATTCGCTCGCTGTCAGCTGGAGCGCTGCCTGCGCGACGGCCCTCGCGTTGGTCATCGGCGGCGGCCTTACGAGCCGTCTCGGCGTGTGCCGCGCCGAGCGCTGCGACCGCGTTTATGTCGACTCGTCGCGCAACGCAGGCCGGGAATTCTGTTCGTTGGCATGCCAGAATCGGGCCAAGGCTGCGGCGTTCCGCGCTAGGCGGTCATCGAAGGTTTAGGCCGCGCGCCGCCGACCAGATTATGATCATGGATAGGCGCTTACTCACCGAAACGCAGCAAGGGGCCGAGACCTTCGGCTTCGACGCCTTCTTCGGATCGGAGCACTACCGGCATAGCGGTGACGCCGGCCGCCGACCCAACCGACGTGTGGATCGCGCTCGCCGGACCGGCATGCGAGACCACAACCATCCCGCTGAGGCCCTGTCAACCCAGTGATGTTCCGCCTCCCCGGTTCGCTGCCGATCCAGGTTGCGCAGGTGGACGCGATGTCCAGCTGGCCGGTTCGAACCGGGCCAGCGCCATGAACGAGGGTGGCAATGACGTGCTCGAACACAATTCCGTCGGCAATCCGGCGGTGGTGGCAGCACGGGCGGTCCGGGGCGAACCCAGGCTGTTCGGGCAGCAGCGCCGCGAACTGGATCCACAGGGCTTCAGCAGAGATGACGGGACGACAGGTACGGATCCTGCGGCGGTTACCGGCGTAGAGAACTCCGAGATCACCGGGATCCGTGCCTGCCTGTCAATACCCTCAACCACTTCCAGCGCGAACTCGGCCACCCACATCTACTGGCGGTCGCCCTAAGTTGCCGCGCTCTGTGGAATGCTCCGGCGACTGGTCTGTGATCGTGCGGGAAGCGGCATAGACTGACTGAAGTGTCGGTCCCTTGACCATGGCATAGTTTCTGAAATCCGCCCTCATGGAGCGGTCAGTACATACACGACGGTGACGCGGACGCTGTTCGATGTGGTGTAGTCGTTCGAAGTCAATCGACTCGACGCCGGGCGGCCTACGTCCGACATGCAGCTTGCCCACAGTGGAGTCTCCTTGTGCTGAGTGTGAGCCGTACATCGTCGGCATCGGGCAAGCCGAGGTCGGTGAATATGTCGAGGGCTTGTTGCCAGTGTTGTTGCGCAGCGTCGGTATCGCGGAGTGTGAAGGCGATACCGTTGTGGGCGCGGGCTTGTTGGACGCGGCTGTTCAGCTTCAGGGCGATCTCAAGCGCCCGCCGGTAGTAGTCTCGTGCCTGGTCGGGGAATCCGAGGGTGCGCAAGGTCTCGGCGTAGTCGTTGAGGACATCGCTTTCGCCGACGCGGTCCCCGCTGGCACGTACCAATTCGA
Organism: Catenulispora sp. GAS73; assembly: GCF_041262085.1. Lineage (NCBI taxonomy): Bacteria > Bacillati > Actinomycetota > Actinomycetes > Catenulisporales > Catenulisporaceae > Catenulispora > Catenulispora sp. GAS73. The sequence continues at coordinate 20,464 of NZ_JBGCCM010000066.1, read as the reverse complement.
TGGCTCGGCGATGGTAGTCGAGGGCCTTGTCGCTGTTGCCGAGTGAGCCGTGGGCGAGGCCGAGGTTGGACATCGCGCCGCCCTGGCCTCGCTGGTCGTTGATCTGCCGGTAGAGGTTGAGGGCGCCGTCAGCGTGTTCGATGGCTGCGTCATAGCGAGCCAGGCCACGCCAACAGACCAGTGCGAGATTTACCAGGATGGCGGCTTCCTCATGTGGCGTGCCGCCGGCATCGCGGCAGCAGATCAGGGCGTCCTGGTGGTGTTCGTGTGCGCGTTCGTACTGGCCGTTCCGCCAGTAGCTCAACCCGAGGTTGCTCAGCGTGATGGCCTGAGCCCTTGAGTCCCCGGTCTCCCGGTACAGGACCAGGGCCTTCTGGTAGTGGTCGATCGCGGCTGAGTACTGGCCGGATTCCCAGTACACGACGCCGAGGATCCGTTCCATGTCGGCCACGTCGTGCGCGTCGCCGAGGCGTTGGGCGGCGTCGACGGCGCGGTGCTGGGCGTCCATCCAGTCGTGCAGGTAGCCGCGTATGCGGAAGAACCACCAGACTGCGTTGGACAGTTGACAGACGTGTTTGTCCCAGCCGTGGTCGGCGGCGTAACTGATGATCGCAGTGAGGTTGGTGCGTTCCAGCTCGGACCAGGCCAGCGCGCTACTCCGATCGTCCAGGGAAGGCAGATGGGCCGGAGGGTATGTCGGCTCGATAAGGGTGGGTCCGCCTGTCATGACGAGATGGCTGCGCACGCGGTCGGTGACGCACACGTAGTAATCGAGCATCCGTTGGACGGCCTGGTCGCGGTCTTCAGAGCCTTCATCCCGGATGGCGGCGTCGTGGGCATATTGACGAAGTAGGTCGTGGAATCGGTAGCGGTCCGGGGCAGACTGGTGCAGCAGGTGGGCGTCGAGAAGATCCTCCAGGAGGGACTCTGCCTCGCGTAGGTCGATGCCGGCCAGGGCGGCAGCCAGATAGGCATCGATGGAGGTTCCGGGGTGCAGCCCGAGCAGGCGGAACATGCGCTGATGCGCCGCCGGCAGGTGCCGGTAGGACAAGGTGAACGTGGATGCGACGCTGCGTTCCCCGGCTGTCAGTTCGGCGAGCCGGTGCTGCTCGTCGGCCAGGCGCGCGGCGAGGTACGCGACGCTCCAAGCGGGGCGGGCATTTAGCCGGGCGCCGGCGATGCGGATCGCGAGCGGAAGGTATCCGCACTGCCGTAGCACCTCGGCGACGGCGGCGGGCTCGGCGGCAGACCGGTCGGCCCCGACGATGGCGGTGAACAGGGCCAGGGCGTACGGTTCCGGCAATACGTCAAGGGAGACGGTGTGCGCGCCGTCCAGATCGGCGATGTGCTGTCGGCTGGTGACGATGGCTAGGCAGCCGGCCGCGCCGGGGATAAGCGGGCGTACTTGGGCGGCCGTCGCGGCGTTGTCGAGCAGCACCAGGACTCGCCGGCGGGACAGCTCCGAGCGCCACAGGCCTGAGCGCTGCGCCAACGAGTCAGGGATGCGTCCGCTGGGCAGTCCCAGGGCACGAAGCAAGTAGTCCAGCGCCGCGGCCGGCTCCATTGCGACGTTCCCTGGAGTGTGGCCGTGCAGGTCGACGAACAGCTGCCCATCGGGGAAGCGATCAGCGAGTCGGTGGGCCAGGTGGACTGCGAGCGTGGTCTTGCCGACCCCGGCCATTCCGTTGATCGCTGAGATCGTGACGGTCTGCGGGTTGCCGTCACCGGGGAGTGCGGCTGCCAGCAGCTGGTTGAGCTCGCGATCGCGGCCGGTGAAGTCCGAGATGTCACCAGGCAGCTCATTACTGCTGATCTGGGCTTCCGCACGTGGTGCTTGCGCCTCGTCGTGGGTGACGGACGTAGCGGCCGGCGCGACCGTCGGGTCGACGAGCAGTCGGTGGTACAGCGCTTGGAGATCGCCGGCCGGCTCGACCCCGAGCCGCTCGCGCAGCTCTATGCGGAGCCGGTGATAGGTCTCCAGGGCGTCCGCGCGACGGCCGGCCTCGTCTTGTGCGGTGATCAAGAGCCGCCACAGGCTCTCGCGCAGCGGATGGCGGCTGACCAGCTCTCGCAGTTCAGCAACAAGAGCGCATTGGAGACCCGCGGCCAGGTCCAGGCGGATCCGGCGTTCCAGCGCGGCCAGATGCTCCTCGACAAGGCCGGGCACCACGTCGCGCTGCAGCCGCTCGGAGTTCAGTCCGGCCAGCGGGTCGCCCCGCCACAGACTCAGTGCCGCTCCGAGCAGGTCCCGCGCCTTGCCCGGGTCGTCGGCTACGCCTGCCTCGTCGAGCAGCCGCCGGAACCGCAACAGATCAACCTGGTCGGGATCGACGTCCAGCAGATAGCCGGCCGCCATCGTCTGGATCGTTGCCGGACCCACCACGCTGCGCAGTCGCGAGACCAGGCTGCGCAGGCTATCCGTCGCCGACAGCGGTAACTGGTCGGCCCACACGTGATCGGCCAGCGTCTCCAAGGTGACCATGCGTCCGGCTGACATGGCCAGCGATGCCAGCACGATCGAGGGCCGTCGACCAGGTACGACCAGGTGAGCGTCCCCCAAGCGGACCTGCAGCGAGCCCAATACCCCGAACTGGATGTCAACGGTCTCCATGACACCACCTCCGTGATGTTCAGAGCGGATCGAAAATGTCACTTAACGTGCATTTGATGTTGTGGGTCAATTGCCAACAGACAAGAGTGTGTCGACGACTGGACAACGGCCAACATGCGACAGCGGTTCAATCGCCGCCGTAGGCCGGTGCAACGCAGGCAGGACGCCGGTCATGGATTGTGCGAACCCGCGTCAGAAACATGGTACTCGTCGGTACCGGCGCCGTAAGGTCAATGCTGGCAGCGCGTGGCTATCGGGCACGGAGAACTGCGAGGCGTGACACTGGTGCGAAGGAGAGCGCCCCACCGTTCGAGTTACACCTGTTTAAGTAAGGGTGATTGACGAGAGTGCGAGCCTTAGGGCGATCGCGCCAGTAGATGAGGGTGGCCCAGTTCGGGCTGGAGGTGATTGAGGGTGTTGGCGGGCAGGTACGGATCCTGGTGATCTCGGAGTTTGCTCCGGGCCGTCCGTGGGGCTGTCACGGCCGCCGGATTGCCGACCGAATGTGGTCGGGCACGTGGTAGCGGTCCGGAGCATGGCTCTGGTTACGAGCGGATCGCCGGCCCCGCCTGCGACCAGATGATCGGGCTGGAACTGGACGACCTGGCCGTTGGCGGCTATCACACCGAAGCCCCGCGCAAAGGCGACAAAGCCGTTCCGTCCCGGTCGACCGCACCAAGCAGGACCTGAAGCGCTCGACCTGCGTCGAGGCCAACGGCGTGCTGTCGGGTTCCGTCTCGGACGGCGCGTACCGCCACGACTCCAAGCTCCCCGGTCCCACCCTGCGCGGTCCCGCGAGTTGTGAATCTCGCGGTCGGATAGAACGCCCGCCGTTGCAACTGCGTTAGTTGGGGTAGAGCGGCTTGCCGGGCCGACGTATCGATCGGAGGAGGCAGTTGCGACGGGGGCCAGACAAGGTGGCTGTCGGCGAGTTTCGCGACTTCGTGATCGGTTCACAGACCAGGCTGATCAAGTTCGCAGAACTACTGACCAGGGATTTGGGGCATGCCGAGGATCTCGTCCAGCATGCCTACGCGAAGGTGTTCGCGTCGTGGCCGAAGCTGCGGACCGGTCATCCCGAGGCGTATGCGCGGCGCTGTATCGTCAACGGCCACCGAGACCGCTGGCGGCGTGGAGCCTGGAGGGAATCGCCTGCCGAGGAATCCGGCGACTATGCCACCTGCGAGAGCCTGCCGGAGGAGAACGCCGAGCGTGACGCGGTGCTGCGCGCGCTCGGATGTCTGACGCAGCGGGAACGTGCGGCTGTCGCCCTGAAGTACTACTACGACCTGTCTACCGACGAGATCGCGCTCGAATTGGGCGTCACGGCCGCGACGGTCCGCACGACCGTTTTCCGAGCATTCGCCAAACTTCGTGAAGACCAGCACCTCGCACCTGAAAGGAAGAAATCATGAGCAGCGAGTTCGAGTTCGACGGCCGGCCACTTCCCGTGAACCTACACTTCCGGGACGAGCGTGTGTTGACGGTCGACATCGACGCGATCATGAGCAGCGGGCGACGGATGCGGCACAACCGGAAGGCTCTCGCGGGCGCTGGTGTGGTAGCGGCGATCGGCGTGCTCGGGGTGTCGGCGGCCTATCTGGCTCCGACGTCCGCTTCGAGTGCTGCGGTAGTCGGCGCAGCGCCGTCGCCCGGCCGTCAGCAGCCGTCCACCGCACTGAACTACCTCGCGGGCGGAGGCCACGTTACAGTCCTCGGCTCGCGGGTGAACGCTCAAGCGGGATTCACACTGTCCGCTGTCGCATGGCGCGCCGGCCCTTCGATCTGTTCGGGAATCGCCAACCTGGTCGCCACCACCACGAGCAGTTCGATCACCTGCGCGAATCGGCCGTCTACATTGTCCGCGACCAGGCCCACCGTTCTCGCGCCGCATCTGGTCACTGGCGTCACCGACGATATGGGAGCGCAGGTGGCGATCGGCTTCGTCAGCGGCGATGTCGCCGAAGTCTCCCTGAAAGTCCGGGGACAACTGTGTGACGCAACCGTGGTCGCGTTGCCCGGCTCGCCCTCGACCGGCGCATACGTAGTGTGGATTGGCCCAGGTGACTCCGTGGCGACAGCGCAGGACTTCACACAGATCATCGGATATGACAGCCGGGGAGCTATCGTAACCGGGTAACCACCCCCGACGAAGCTCCGAACGCGTATGGCGCACAACTCGGGGCACTGATCTATGGCGGTCTGGCAAGCACGAGCATGAAGGCGGGCACATCCAAGACCACTCGGATCAGACTGGTTGACAGTTCTGGGCCTCCGGTTTCCGCCCGGTCCGGAAACGGCGTTCAAAGCCCCGCGACATGTCAACGTCTGCCCGTGGCGGATCGGTGTGATCACCCTATGCGGCCGTCGTTCTACTCAACCTCGAACACTGGCGCCGTATCTGGCAGCAATGGCCCTCACACAACGTGACCAACAGCTGCGACCAGTCGACCGGAGCTGCGGCGTCCACAGACAGGATCAGCTGCGCAAAGCGGTAGATCGGCGTCACCCGCTTCGGGCTGACGCCGATATGAGCCTTGAACTGTGTGGCCAGGTGAAAGTTACTCACCCTGGCGGCATCGCTCAGCGCACCGATCGGGACCGCGCGGGACGTTCGTCGGGCGGTGGCGCGGCACGCCAGTCAGGCAGTAGACATCGTCGATGAACCGGTCCAATGGCACGGCGGGAACCCGGCCGATGTACTCCATGGACTCAGTTTCACCGACCAGTGTTCGGTCCACCGCTCGGCGAGCGCGGAGACTCCAAGTTCAAGGCCACGTTCAGAGCCTTGCACGACGTCAGCCTCTGCCCATCGATCATCATCCGAACCGCCGATCCCACCACGTGACGAAGCCACCACCGAACGTCAACGGCCGCTACTCCGGAAAGGGCTGCTGCGCTGGCCATAGCATCAGGGCAGTCCTGGGGTGAGAGGTAGTTGACACCGGTGTGGCATTGGAATGGCATTGGATTGGGAGATGTGTGTGTAAAGCTCGCTACCAGCACGATGATCAGCACGTCCGGGGGAGGCCACGCTGAACCTTTCTGTTCAGCGATGCATCACTCGCGGAAGTGATGATCGTCCCCTAAGGCTCCACCGGAACGCCTGTGTAGAGAACTTGACGCGAGTGCTATCGAGCAGGCTGGCATAACCGGTGGGGTGTGATCAGGAGATAGGCATGTCCGCCCAAATATTCGCGGCCGCTACGGCTATGGCGCTTGCGGGGTTCGCCCTGGGATATGCGTGGAAGTTGTCGCAGATAAAGCGGATGCGCACCGAGGCGGCTCGACTGCGCCGGTTGGCCGAGCACGATCCCCTTACCGGGCTGCCCAACCGCAGCGTCGCGGAACGTTCTCTCAAGGTTGCTGTCGGGGCCGCGACGCGGTGCGCCACCGTCCTGTTGGACCTCGACGATTTCAAAGATGTGAACGATACGTGGGGACACCAGGTCGGCGATGCGCAACTTTCGGCGGTCGCCGACCGGCTGACCGCCATGTGCACGCCACTTGATGCCCTCGCATGCCGCCTGGCCGGCGACGAATTCCTTCTCCTGATTCCGCACGCCGACCGTCATGTGATCTTGAACGAGGTGACCGCGATCCTGGACGGACTACATGAGCCCGTGCCGCTTCAGGTAGGCGAGGGTATAGCGATCATGGTCACGCCCGGTGCGTCCGCAGGGATTGCCGTCCTGGAGTCTGGTATGAGCTGGACGGATCTGTTGCATCGTGCGGACATCGCCCTTTACCAGGCTAAGGCTCTGCGCGGGCGTGCGGTGCTGTTCGCAGATGGTATGCGGCATCCGGCGCCCGCTGACTTTGTTCACCGCAGTGTCCGCCTGCGCGAGCGGCACACGATGGCCCGCGTTCGGTCCCATGCCGAGCTGTGATGCAGCGGACAGTCCGCGTCGCGTTATCGGCGTCGCGGCGTCGATATGGGCGGCCCGTTACAGGTCAACGTGGGGTGAGCCTACGCGCTGGTCCGTCGGTGGCATACGTCGTCATCACGTTGCCCACGAGGTCGCTGACCAGCCGTAGCGGCGCGAGAAGAACCGACTTCCATGTCGCCGCCAGCCTCTACGACGCCACCATACGTAACTCAGCACCAAATGGGTTGAGCTAGGAAGGACACCAATGCAAGTCTCCGACAACCCGATCAATCAGCTGGTGCAGGCCGCCACCGCCCTGGCGGCGGCTGCGTGCAGTGCTCCGGGCGGCGACGCCGATGCTGTGGGGCGTCGGCTGCGTGACTGCGTTATACGGCCGCTCGCGCTGGTTCTCGATAGGTCATCCGTCAGCCCACACGGACTCGAACTGGTGGGTACTGGTTTCGAGGCGCACGAGGACGGTCAGCAGGAGAAGGAGCCAGCCGCTGCGCTGGACGACCGTCTCTGGGATCTCGCCTTGGCGGCCACCGTACTCCGCATGCACCGGTCCGATCTGCCAGAGGCCCAGGAGGCTGCTGCCGCCCTGCAGGATTTGGCGGTCAGCCTGGCCGATGACGTCACCGGCGTGGCTCGCCTCGACGCGCTCGCCCGACTGCAGGCCGGACTCGACACATGTGTGGACGTGGCCGAAAACGGCCCGTATCTGGTCACGAACCTCGAGCGGTTGTCCGACTGGCTCGGCCTGCCACTGCCGGTCAGACCACAGATGGCGCTGTGCCGTTGCGGTGGCTCGGAAAACAAGCCGTACTGCGATGGCACGCACGCCGTCAACGGATTCACCGACGCAAAGGACCCCAACCGCACCGCAGATCGGCTGGACACCTATGAGGGCGTGGAGGTGACCATCCAAGACAACCGCGGTGTTTGTGCCCACTCAGGGTTCTGCACAGACCGGCTCGCCTCGGTCTTCCACGTCAACGAAGAACCCTTCATCACCCCCAGCGGCGGGCGCGTGGACGACATCGTTCGCGCCGTGCGGTCCTGCCCTTCCGGCGCGTTGAGCTACACCTCGGACGGCGTCAGCCGGGTCGGCCAGGCCGATACAGCGCGACCAGCCGCGATCGAAGTCTCCAAAGACGGCCCCTATCGGGTCACCGGCGCCATCGAGCTGTATGACCATGTTGGTCTTCAGGTGGTCCGCAACGAGGGTGCCTCGCTGGAGCACTTCAGTCTTTGTCGATGCGGGCATTCCCAGAACAAACCGTTCTGCTCAGGCATGCACTACTACGTCGGCTTTCACGATCCCGATGCCGACCCGAACCGCGAACCCACGCTGTTCGAGTGGGCCGGCGGCCTACCTGCTCTGACGCGGATGACGCGCCTGTTCTATCAGAAGTACGTGCCCGAGGATCCGCTGCTCGGCCCGCTGTTCGCCAACATGTCCCCCGACCATCCCGAACGGGTCGCGGCTTGGCTGGGTGAGACCTTCCAGGGGCCGAAGGCGTACACCGCGAAGTATGGCGGGTACGACCGAATGGTTTCTCAGCACATAGGCAAGGGGCTGACCGAGGCGCAACGCGCCCGTTGGGTACAGCTCATTGTTCGGGCCGCTGACGAAACCGGCCTGCCTGCCGACCCCGAGTTCCGCGCCGCGTTCACCGCTTACCTCGAATGGGGATCACGCTTGGCAGTCGAGAACTCCACAATCGGTGCCCACCCGCCGGAGCACATGCCCGTGCCGCGTTGGTGGTGGGTCTGCGACGCCACCCCAAGTGCCCGCGTTTCCGCCCTGAGCTCTGTAGCCGAGGAGACACCCGTCGTTGTGCTGCCGGAAGTGGGCGCGGCGGTCAGCTTCGAACAGAACATCAAGCCACTGTTTCGAGCCAGTGATCGCCGATCGATGAGATTCGCGTTTGATCTGTGGTCCTACGACGACGTCAACCGGCATGCTGATGCCATCGTCACCCGGCTGAGGTCCGGCACCATGCCTTGCGATGGTGCCTGGCCAGAGCCCAACGTCGATGCCTTCCAGCAGTGGATCGACACCGGCAAGGCGCCCTGAGAACTCACCGCTACCGGGGATGGAGCAGCTATGAACACCGAATCCCTAGCCGCCTCAGCGTTCAGCCTCGAGCTGAACATCAAGCGCGCGGTGGATCTTAGGCAGGCGACGTAGTGAAGGCCATGCCACGCCCGCGTGCCATTCTGGACGCGCCCTCCAACCTTGGTCTGCGGCCACCCACGGCCCAATCCGTCCCCGGGTGCTACAAGCTGCCGTGGGCCTTGCGTGATCACGGCTTGCTGGCCGGGCTGACGCAGCTGACGCGGGAACAGTCGTGCCTCCGCGCTACGACCGCGGCGACTGGGAATCCGGTGACGGAGTCTTTCACGCCGCTCATATCGCAGACTACAGCCGCCAACTCGCTCGACGCCTGGACCCGCACCTGAAGAGCGGTGACAGTATCGTCGTGCTCGGCGGCGACTGTTCGATCCTGTTGGGCGCGGCTTTGGCGCTTCGCCGACGCGGCCGGTACGGCCTGGCCGCCATCGACGGACTCGACTTCCGGCACCCGGACAACTCCGAAGCCGTGGGCGCGGCCGCCGGTGAAGACCTGGCGCTGGTCACCGGACGCGGGCAGGATGACCTGACCGACATGGACGGGCTGCGGCCCTATTTCCGGCACGCCGATGTCTGGGCTTTGGGCCCGCGGCCGGAGGACGAGTCACTCGCGGAGGTGACGGGGCTCGGCATCCAGGTTGCGACGGCGCCGGAGATCGCCCGGGATCCCGGCGCCACCGGCGCCCGGGTGCTGGACCACCTGAGCGGCCGCGAACTCGACGGGTTCTGGGTGCATCTGGATGCCGACGTTCTCGATCCCTCGGTCATGCCGGCCGTCGACTCGCCAGAGCCCGGCGGACTTTCCGCCGAAGAGCTTGTCGCGCTGCTGCGGCCGCTCCTCGCTGCTCCGCAATGTGCCGGTCTGCAGGTGACCATCTACGATCCCGACCTTGATCCCGATGGCCAGGCCGCCGCTGTGCTCGCCGGCATCCTCATATCGGCTTTCGCCGGACAATCCTGGAGTCTGCCACCGGCGGTAGCGGTCTGACCGCCCGCCGCTTACGACACGCAGCATCACGGACACTTGCCGACACCGACGTCAAAGGATCGGCACCCGGGATATCAGGTCTCGGACGCCGATCCTTCGCTCCCTTGACGGGACCGAGCTGCATTCAGTTGGTGATCCGTCCGCCGGCGACGTCGATGGTGAGTCCGGTCAGCCATGATGCGGCGTCGGAAGCGAGGAACAGGGCTGCGGACGCGACGTCGGTGGTGGTGCCCAGGCGCCCGAGCGGGTGCATCGCCGCAACCTGCTCCTGCACCTCGGTTGGCATGTTCTGCTCGACCTTCTCGGTCCGGATCGTGGACGGGGCCAGGCAGTTGACCCGGATCCGGTGCGGTCCGGGTTCGACGGCGAGGTGCCGGGTGAGCATGACCAAGCCGGCGTTGGCGACGCCGTAGGCGAGGTTGGCCTGGCTGGGTTGGCGTCCGGCGGCTGACGACATCGTCAGGATCGTCCCGCGGCGGCGTTCGACCATGCCGGGCAGGAACGCCTGGATGGTGAGGAACACCGAGGTCAGGTCCGAGTCGATGACCTCGCGCCAGCGTTGCTCAGTGAGCTGTACCGAGCGGGCCGGGTAGCCCTGGCCGCCGGCGAACGCGGCGAGCACGTCGACCGGGCCGAGGTGCTCGGCGACCTGGTCGGCCAGTGCGGCGATCGACGCGGCGTCGGTGACGTCGGCGGCGATCGGGATCGCGGTGCCGCCGCGGTCGGCGATGGCCGAGGCCACGGAGTCGAGGGCCTGCCGGTCGCGGCCGACGACAGCCAGGCGGGCGCCTTGGTCGGCGAACGACTGGGCGGTGCGGGCACCGATGCCACGGGAGCCTCCGGTGACGACGACGACTTTGTCGGCCAGGTCCGGGTAGGAGGTGACGCCGTCCATGGGTGTTCCTCTTTCGGCAGGGGGTTGACAGGGGCCGGGGACTGGATCAGACGGCGCGGGCGTGGCGGGTGCGGGGCAGCATGGCGGCGGCCGCGATCAGCCAGGCCGTGCCGCCGAAGCGGATGATCGGGAGCAGGAAGCCGAAGCCGAGGCTCAGAAGCGTCAGCGTGGACAGGACCCCGGCGATGGCGAGGGCCAGGCCCGCGAACGCCAGGGGGCGAGGCAGGAGCCCGGCCAGCCAGCTGGGCACGGCGATGCCGGCGATGAGGAGGGCGAACATCGTCGCGAATGCGGGGCCGCCGGTCAGGAACGACACGTCGGCGAGCGCGCGGGCCAGCGCCGGGGAGGCGTCGGCCGGCAGTCGGCCGCCGGTCCAGGCGAAGATGCCTGACAGGGCCAGGGCGCTGGCCGCGAGGGCGCCGCCGCTCCAGGCGATCGCGGAGCCCGGAGCCGTGATGCCCAGCGCGCGCAGTCTGCGGTAGACGACGGCCGCGGTGAGTGCCAGGGGTGTCGCGGTCGCGAACAGCAGCCAGGCGCCGGCTTTCACCATGCTGGAGTGAGCGGCTGTGTAGGCAAGGACGGCGGCGCCGGAGGCGTCGGGGTGTGGGGTGGACCGGTTGACGATGACGCCGATCACAGTCAGTGCGGCGTAGGCCAAGACCGGGGCCAGAAGCGGCGGTCCGGACTGCGGGCCTCGTGCACTCCGTGCCCTGGGGCGGTCGGCGGTCGCTGTGGTTGTGGTTGTGGTTGTGGTGCTCATGGTTCCTCCTGGATCGATTCCGTTACGCTTCAATAATAGTTCCACTAGCGTAACGATTGTCAAGTGGGTATGGTTCCACCATGACTACGGATGACGGCCGCCGCGGTGGACCACCCGTGCCAGGGGTGGCGTTCGCTCTGGCCCAGATCGGTGCCCACGCCAGCGCCCTGTTTGCCCGGCGTATCGCCGAACTGGAGTTGACTGCGGCCCAGGCGGGGTTGCTGCGCATGCTGGCGATGTCGCCGGGGCGGAATCAGCGGGAGATCGCCGCCGACCTGGGCATGCCGCCGAGCCGGTTCGTCCCGTTCGCCGACCAGCTCGACGAGCGAGGCCTGATCGAGCGCCGCAAGAATCCCGACGACCGGCGGCAGCACGCGTTGTATCTGACCGACGCGGGCCGGGCCCTACTCGGCGAGCTGGCCAAGGTTGGCGCGGCCCACGAGCAGCAGATCAGCCGCGGTCTGTCCGCTGACGAGCACGACCAGCTACTCGATTTGCTACTTCGTATCGCTTATGAGCAAGGACTCACACCGGGAGTGCATCCCGGCTACAGAGGCACCTGACCACGACTTCGGGTCACGGCGCTGCACTATCCTCGACTGTGGTTGATCAAGCGGCCCCGAAGACGAGCCGACATGGGGGGCGATCTCACGCGCACAGCACGGCCGCGGCGATGTCCACCAGGCTGGCGACGCGGCCGGCCGGTGCTGCTCCCGCACCCGAGCGTCGCGATCGGCATGGGTCTCGCCAGGGCGGGAGGATGTCGGGGTGTCGACCGGACCAGGGCTGACGGCGTTGATCCGGATCCCGTCGCGAACGTGGTCGAGGGCCGCGCTGCGTGTCAGTGCCCTGACTGCGGCCTTTGTCGTGACGTACGCCCCCCCAGGCTGGCTAGGCGCATTTGAGCGCCCAGGCATGAGGCGATGTTGACGATCGCGCCACCACCGTTGTCGCGCATGTGGGCTATTTCAGCCTTCATCGGCAGCGGAGTTCCTGTGACGTTGACCGCGATGAGCGTGGACCACTCGTCCTCGTCGGTGTCGCCCACGAGACCGAACGCGGTGACCATGCCTGCGTTGTTCACTGCGACGTCGAGTCTGCCGTAGAAAGCCGCAGACTCCGCCACGAGCCTAGCGACGTCTTCAGGCCGGGTGATGTCTGCGGTGATTGCCGTCGCGCGACCCCCTCGGTCTCGACGAGCTTCACCGTTTGCGCGAGAGGTTCAGCGGAGCGCCCGGCTACGACGACGGTCGCCCCCTCTTGGGCAAAGGCCAAAGCGGTCGCCCGGCCGATGCTGCCGCCACCTCCGGTGATGAGAACGTCTTTTTTCAACGAATCGAGCAGCCATGGAACTGCCTCCTTGGTGTCTCGTTGGGGTGATGGGCATTAGTGCTTGCAGGGCGCAGGCTTGTCGGCAGGTGTCGGGCGGGCCGACCACGGTCTGATACGGCCGCCATTGAGTCCCCTGGGAGGTTCTCGCGGCAGTGCGATTGTCAGTACTGTCAAGAGCGCGAACGTGTCCCCGCGGCGCCCAAAGCCCACGCGTACCCGCCAATGGTCGCCGTTCGCGCGGCTGCACCGCTGCAGCGACCTGCGTGCTCTGCGTTGCTGCAACAGTTACGAGCAGTGCTAGCCCAACGGTGGGGCCCAGATCCATGGCGGTGTTCATGACGCTTCCAGCAAGCTCGGACCGGCCGCCAGCCCTCATAGCCGTCCTGGCCGAAGGCGATCCGCGCCGTCCGGGCCTGGCTGGCCCCGTGGATCGCGCTACAGCTGGCGTCGAACCTGGTCACCCGAACCTCCACCACAAGACCTCCAAGCCCTGATCAACGCAGTCGGCGCAGGACGAGGCCTGAACCGCTACCTCCCGCCTTAACAAACCACTGCTAGCTCGCCTTGGGCCTGTGCGCGCATCAATGCCGCGGCCAACGCGGCCTCGAGTAGGTCCCAATTCGCTTGAACGCGGCGGGCGGTGAGTTGGTCGTGTGAGCCAGATCCACTGCCGTGTTGACCACGAGACAGCCGCGGCGTCCTCCGTCGCTGGCCGCTTCGCAGGCATACCACTCGACCAGAGCCCGCGCTGCGGGCATACCGGACCTGGAAGGGACAAGCCAGCGAGTAGGTCGGAGTCGACCGGCTCGCGGTAATTGTCGAGCGCCTACAAGGACAGCGCGCTTGTCGCCGAACTGGCGCAGATGCTGGCCAGTGCGAAACCCATGCGTTCGACGAGGTCAGCCATCGACGTCGCCTCATATCTCCGCTCCCAGAAAAGATCCAGCGGGCCCGCAGGGCAGCGTCAGGATCGAACTCTTTAGTCCTTAGCACACCTAGACGGAGCTGTATCTGTATCAAGAACGAACGGTCAAGAAAGAGCGATCTAAATTCGAGCTCCCGGCCGCGCGATCATATCCGGGCTCGATCGGATCGTGACGGTACCAGCGGCCATACCGACAGCCGAATGGCAGGCGCGGCAACGAGGCACCCGACCCGACGTCGGCCCAGATCCGCCTTCGAGCGATGGGATAGCACGCGACTCCGTATCAGTCGAGCGCCCGAGACTTCGGCTCGGGCCGACCGGCCTGGCAGTGATGTACCGGCGTTTGGCGTCGGCGAGGGGGAGGCTGACGAGGATCAAGGGACGTCTTGATCGTGCAGCTGATGGCCCCGAGAAAGGGGTTGTCGGACAAGCCCGGCGGTTTCAGCGGCGTCGGTTCGTCCTCACCGAGGGACAGGACGACCTTGCGCGAGGTCGGCGGCCTCGGCGTCGAGTTCGGCCAGGCGGCCGATCAGCTGCTCGATCTGGGCGCGGACCTGCTCGGCGATGGCGGCGACGGCCCGCTCCCGGTCGGCGATCTTGTCGAAGGTGGTATGGGACATGCCGTTCTCTTACGCCTGCCGCCAGGTTGGGATGGTGGCACCGGTCAGCCAGCGGGTCATCACGGCGGTTATGGCCCAGTAGATCCTGGACCCGGACGTGGCAGGGAGTGATTCGTGTCGTGCAGCCGGACTGCCCTGGCAGGTAGAGGGACAGGTGGAGCAGGTGCTTATGCGCGTGGCGTAGCCAGCGCCACTCGGAGGTGCAGGCGCGCTGCGCCTGCATCACCGCCAATGTCACTAGTTCCGCATCGCTGAGCTGCAGAGTTATGCCGACCGCTGGCCGTGGCGGCGCAATTTGCGGAACGCCTTCAGCAGATCGTCGACCGTCGCGTACAGCGCAGCCACGAGGGTGTTTATGTCAGAGTTCACAACCTGTCATCGGAGACCCTTGCGCCATCATCGCGCAGCCCATCCCTTGGACTCAGTCATCGCTGCACCCGAAAGCATCCATGCCAGCCTGACGTTCTACCAAGTCACTGGACACCATCCAGAACCTGCTGGACTGCTGGACCGGCACCTGCACCCCTGCCACCGGCAACCCAATACCAGCACCGGCGATCAAGAACAGACCAGACCTAACGGAGTACTACTAGTGCCCGGCGAGCCTTTCGCCCACCGTCAGCCGGTCGCCGCAGTCGCCGATCGGCGTGCGGGCCTCGAAGCGGGCCTGAGCCGGCAGGGCCGAACCAGCGTAGTCCCGCAGCTTCGTGATGACCGCCGCGTCCGTGAGCGCCGACCTGCGCATCCAGTCGCTGCTGCCCCCGGGGTCAGCCGGGGTCTTCGGCCAGATCTGGACGTAGTCACGCTGCAGGCGCGGATCGAAGCTGGACCCGGCCATGAGCGTCGGCGACCACTCGCCGTGCGTCTGGATGAACGTCGGCTGCATGACGTCGAATACGTAGTCCCGCAGCCCGGCCATGTCCTGCTTGTGCAGATAATTCGCGACCTTCGCGTCGACAGCCCGGCGGTGTCCCGCAGGTGCAGCCGGCTGGTCAGAGCCGTCCCGCCGAGGTCGGGTAGCAGGAGGCTGCCCTGCTGGACACCGGCGATGTCGGCGAACTCGTTGAACAACTGGCCGTCCTCGTTGGCGACGATGCACAACGGAGCCGTCGGATTCGCCGCGCTGTTCGGCAGCATCGGTGAGGTGACGCCGTAGGCCAGGTACAGCGCCCCGGCCAAAGAACCGACCAGTCCGATCCGGCGCCGCAGACCCGGCAGGACGACCAGCCGCGCGGTGCACAACGCCGTGGCCAGCACAGCCAACGGCCAGACCGGCGTCGAGAACCGCAACTGCCCCATCCAGTCGGCGTTCAGCACGCAGTACCCGACCAGCGCAAGGGCGAGCGGCACGAGTAACGCGACCAGCGGCCGGGACATCTCCGGCACCACTGCCGCCGCCGTGGCCAGCACGCCGATGGCCAGCAGTGAGATCACCAGGCCCGGATACTGCAGGACCTCCGACACCCGGTTCAGATCGCTGGGTACCGGACTCGCCTGAGCTTTCGCCACCGCCGTGTTCGCCACCCAGCGACCGAACTCGAGGCGACGCCAGACCTCGTACACGCCGGTCGGCCCAAGTGCGGCCAGGGCGAAGAACGCGCACGGCCGCACCACCTCCCGGATCCGGTGCCGATCAACCAGCAGCAGGACGACCCCGGGATAGACGGCCAGGTAGATGAGGCCGTCCGGTCGGGTGAGCACCGCCAGCGCGACCAGGAGCCCGGCGATAGCCGCGGTCCGGCGCGCCAACAGCCGGTCCGAGCCGGGACCGCACATCGCCGTACGCACCAGGAGCACGGCAAGGCTCGTGACCAGCAACGCGTAGAAGGAGTTCTCCAAGCCGGAGAAGGACCATATGACGAACGCCGGAACGAAGGCGAGTGTCGTGCCGGCGCACGCGGTTACCGCCGCGGCGACCCGTCGGCTGGTCAGGACCGCCAGGCACGCCGCATAGAAACAGATCAGGATGCCGACGACGCAGACGAACGCCAAGGCCTTCGGGAACAGGACGTAGTCCGGGAAGCCGAACCACGCACCGTGGTCGAAAAGGCCGAGCAGCCTCCCGATCGCCAGCAACCCGACCCACGTCGGATCCGAGTAGCCCTCCACCGGCGAGGCTCCCGCCTGGACCACCGGGCCCCGCCCCTCCGCGAAGCTCCGCGCGTAGGCGAAGCTGATGCCCGCATCGTCGACGATCCACCGGCCCAGTCGCGCGCCCTGGATTCCCATCACCAGAGCCGACCAGACAATCGCAGCGATGCCCAGCTTTTGGCACCGCACTATTTCGAACCGTCGCAAACGAGATCCGAGCCAGGGTGTCCTGCCTACGGCGGTCAGGTATCTGGATCGCCAAAGTGTCATCCTCGCTCCCGAACCCGCACCCCGACGGTCGTCTGCACCGCGCGGACTGATGTCGCCGCACGAATCGGTAACCACTCCGAAGCACGGTGCCGCACAGCCGCCTGCGCGCCACGATCGCGCCAGCGCAGCCGGCGCCGGATGTGACTCTCCCTAATCAGTGTCATCAGCAGCGGCAGCGCTGTCGGCTCACTTATGAGCCTTAGCCGACACCTCAGGACTCTGAGCTGTAGCAGCGCGACTGCGAGCCTGCCCAGATCCCCCGGCCAAGGCCAACGAGCCTGACGCCGACGGTGAAATCATGAGCTATCCCGCTGCCAAACTGATGCCAACGCCATGCCATATCGCGCTAGTGCTAGGTAGCAGCAGCGCACTGACAAAGCTTTAACCGAGCCGATGGAACCGGATCATCTTGGCGACCTCCATTTAGCCCTGGCCGGGAATATCCTGAGTGGCCCTGGGCACGCTCGAGCAGCGGGACCGGGCGAACATTAGAAGCTGGCCCGCGGCGGCATCGGCCGCCGCGTGGTCACCGCCTTATGGCACTCGCTGCCGACGATGGCAGGCTGGAACTCCCGATCACCTGGAAGGGTGCCGCCGGCCAAGTTTGCCCGCGGCCTGCGGGTTCTGCGCGCATCCAACCGCGACCTCCGAGCTGGTGGTAGCGGGCAGGACGCGGCTGGCGTCGCGGTGAGACCCAGGCCAGAAGATTGTGATGGCGTGGCTGGCGGAGGCAAAATCTGCGATCGAAGCGCCGATCGCTGTGAGCACCTGCGGAGCGACGGCCTACGACGGTGCTTGGTGCCTTACTCGACGGGAGGCGAACGCGAACTATCCCGGGATCCCGCCGGCGTTCAGCGTGTCGATCTTGTATGTGCTGCGCACAGTGCTACCACTGATCGCCATACGCCACAAACATCCCGGCGGCAGAGTCGACGGCAGTTCTGGGCCGCGGAACGGCCGGGCGTTCCTCGAAGTCCGCAATTGCGGCGACAAGGTCGACACTTGCGAGACCGAGCGCCGCTTCCAGATGAATCCGTCGGGGTCGATCCGTACGCCGGTTCGGATCGGACCCGGCGAAACGGTGACGGCGCGCACGTTTCGGCCGTCAAACTGCTCGGCGATGACCTTGGTGAGCGCGCTGAGCGCGGCCTTCGCGACGTTGTAGTGGGCGGGGTCGGCACTGACCACCCGGGCGTCGGCTGACGAGACGTTGATGACGGCGCCCTCGTGTTCGACGAGGCTTGGCAGGCATCGGTAGCCGCGGCCGCGGCAATCGTCGTGTTCGTGGCGCCATCAGCTGCGGCTAACACGATCCGAGCGCGTTGCAGCGCCTGTACCGATGCGGTCCGCGATGCGGCCAGCTTGGCCACCCTGCGGCGTCGCCTCGTCCAGCACGATCGTTACCGCTCGCGGCGCGGCCATCTGCACTCCCGCGTCATCCGATCCTTGGATCGAGGGCATGCGCTCCAAGCTCAAGCACCTGGTGGCAGTCGGACTTGTCGAAGAACGCGAGCCCGGTTTGTTCGCCGTGCCGCGCCCACGCGATGGTGACTGAGCCGCTCACCAGCTCACCTCAGCCGTGCCCAACAGCGAATCAGACATCAAGGCGCGAACCTTACTCTGAGAGCTTTTCGTTCTGAATCCGTTGGTGGGTGGGGCTGGTTTGGCGGTGGTTTGCCGTGGGTGGGCTGTTGAACGGTTGTTATCGTCGGGGTTGATCGTCCGTCATTTGGTGCGCAACCCGAAGCCCTGGGTGGGTTGGGCCGTGTGTGAACAAGAACCCTGAGTCCGCCGAGGACGCTGGCTCCGTTGTCTATCAGGTCCGACTCCCGCTGTCGGCGCGTGTCGTCACATTCGTCGCCGGTGTGATCCGGGCCCTCAGCAAGGCGCTGGGAACGCGCTGGCTCCAGGTGGGCACGGGCCGGCAGGCGGTCATTGCGCTGGCGATCTGCTGTTCTTGGCGATCACCGACGGCAGGGGCCGCCTGGCATGGATTTCTGCGGCCAAGGCCGGGGGGCTCCTCGGACATCACCGTCGCCAGGGGCAACGACATCACCGCGAAGCTGCGCGAGGCAGGCCTCGGCGCGATCTGCGACCTGGGCTTCGTCGGTCTGGACGACGACCCCGCCGACCCGGTGATCATCATCGGGAAGAAACCCGCCCGCAAACACCACTGACGAAAACCCAGAAGGAGGCGAACAAGCTCGTCAGCCGCAAACGCGCCGCCACCGAGCACGGCCTCGCCAACCTCAAACCAGCCCCCACCAGCAAATTCGAGACGAAAGTCCTCAATAGATGCGCTGTGACACATCCCCGGGCTGCTTCGCTGAGGAGACCAACTCTTCCGGCGTCGGCGGCCAGGACGGCGTCGAGGGATACTGCCGCCTCGCGGGTCCGGCAGCGAAGGCGCTCAGGATGTTGTCCGTCATCCGCGTTATCACCTGCCGGGCTGATGGCGGGGTCGGCGCGAGGTGCAGGCAGTCGCCGTTCATGACGCACGGCCAGTACGTCACGCCCGCGTTGAAGACGCCGGCCTGCGATGTCGCCACGTAGTACGTCGTCGTGGCCATTTCCGCCTCGCCGCTTCTCGTACGCAAGGGCATCGCGGCTAGCACATCCACGTCCCGCGGCGTCGTCGGCTTGTTCACGTCCACCTGGTCGTACTCGCCACCGATGGTGTTGCGCAGCACCTGGCTGGCGGTCACGCCGGTGCCGGCGAATATCCACGACTGGGCGTGCAGCACCCGGAGCGAGCCGGTCGCACCGAGATATCCGTACCCCTCGCCGACCAGAGCGGCCTCGGGTCTGTTCAACGGTGGATCGGCCCAGTTCACCGTGGCCTGCGAGGGGTCCTTGGCGGCCGCAGTGTCGCCCGCCACCGTGCGGCGTACCACCATGCGGCGGTCCGGGCCCAGTGGCGAGTCAGTCAGCCGGACTGCGGTGTAGACCGAGTTGGCGCCGAAAAACGCGATGTTCACCCCGGCCTGGCGGGCGGCGAGCGCGCCGTCATACATGCGCTTGGTCCAATACTCGGAGTGGCCGCCGATGATGATGCCCTTGTGCTGCTTTAGCAGTCCCGGGTTGGCATCGGTGTCGGTATCGGTGAAGTAGTCGGTGTCGATGCCGACCTTCTCCAACTCCCGCACTATGGGAAGCTCGTATTGGTAGGCCGAGTAATATCCGCCGTCCTGATACGGGCGGTCGAAGCTCACCTCCGTGCTGGCTGCGGCGGGGAGGTTGCCGTACGTCGAGTGCCCGCCGAAGGTGTTGTAGGCCTGATACGTCAGCACGCTGGCTTGATAGCCCAGCGGCGCGTTGTCGCCGTCGGCTCGGATCACCAGCGGGATCGACGACGGCGTTTGCCCCGACGCGCGCACCACCAGCAGATAGTACCCAGGGACCCAGTGCCCGGTGACGTGGAATGTCAGCGTCGCCTTCCACGGCGCCTCGGTCAGTAGGCTCGACCCGGTCACCGTGGCGTTCGCCTGAGGTCCGAGGGCGAGATCCTTGGCCTCCCAGATCAGCCGACCGCCCGCGCCGCCGTAATACCCCATCCGGTAGGCCGATAATGAGGCCCCTGACACCATCTTGGGCGAACTCAGGTATGCGGTGATCGTGTCCCCGCACTGCGCGCTGTCACGGTTCAGATAGCCGTTCACCGTCCCGGCAAGGGTGTGTTTCGCGTCTTGCCACGCGGTCGTACCGGCGAGCGCGTTCTCCGCGCGCAGCCATCCAGGCGTGAGCCTTCCTGTCCGGCAGTCCGCGTTGCTGGGGCTGCTGGTGCTGGTGGCGCTACCGTTGTCGCCGCGAGATACCTCGTCGGTGCGCGACCGGGCGTGGAGGCTGCGTGAGTCGTTTTGGCTGTCGGACGGACTCTGCTGGCTTATTTGTTAGGCGGCGAGGGCGGCTTGTAGTCGGGTGAGGTGGCTGGTTCGGGTTCTGCCTTGGAGGTGGTTGTTGGTCCAG
>NZ_JBGCCM010000065.1:0-36655 GCF_041262085.1 Catenulispora sp. GAS73 | reverse complement strand
CAGACCTGCGCAACACCACGACGTCGGCAAAACCGTCAAACGCGAACTCAGCCTCACTGCCAGGCAGAATGCGGCAGTAGGTTAAAGAACAAGCTTAGAGACCGCGCTGTGGTTGCTGTATCCCATGATTTGCGCGACCTCGGTGAGCTTGGTAACGCCGCTGGAGAGTAGCACCACTACCTCGCGGTCACGCTCGTTCAGCAGCGCCAGGAAGTCGCTGGTGGCCATGTATCCCACCACCTCGGTCTCGGGGCCCTGGACGGGAATGTTGTCGGTCAGCTCGACGAACCGCACCTTGGCCTTCGACCGTCAGCGGTAGGGCTTGCGCTCGAAGTCTTCCCGGGCGTGCGTCCACCGCTCGGAGAAGTCCTCTTCGACGCGGTTGGAACGGACCGCGTCCAAGGTGTCTCGCAGCCGGCCGTGGCGGTCAGCGGCCTCTACCGTCCGCTCCACCGCGTCTGCGGCTTCCTCCTCGCCGCACCAGACGTATCCGCCCATGCGTGGGTTGGCGCGTACCGTACCCTCGAAGAGGGTTCCGTCGGTGTAGTACACGGGGTGGGCGACGACGCCCTTGTCGACCTCCGAGAACGTCCCCAGCTCGCGCTGGATCACGTCGGTCACCATCCAAAAGTCGAGGTTGTGGACGAGCAACCGGATCGGGTCCGATGCCGAGAAACCGCTCAGAGACGAAGTGGGGAACAGGTGCCGCCACACCGTAGCGGCCCAGGCCCGGGCGAGCCGACGCTCGAAGTCCTCGGGCAGGTAGCGGTCGACCCGAGTGGAGTCCATCAGGAACGGTCACTGGCCGGCCTGCAGTATCGGCATGCCGTAGCGCTCGAGGGTTGCCGTGGGCAGTAGGTGAAACAGTGGGGCGTGCTCGAAGTATCAGGAATGGGTACGCGGCACGACAGTGATGTTGATGTCGCCCTGATCGGCCAGCTCGGCGATCGGTGATGGGAGCTCCTCCTCATCGAAGATCAGGCGGCGGAACTGCGCTGCCTCCCGCTTCATGTTCCACTTCGCCACGGCCAGATCCAGCATTCGATCCTCATCGCCGCGGCCGTAGTCGTTGATCGGGAGCGTGACGTACTCAGCGGGCTCTGGCTCCGCGGTCCGCAGGACCGCGGCGAACATCATGCCGGTGGAGATGTTACGCAGCGCCGGATGCCAGCCGGGGTCGGCCATGTGGTCGTCGAGAGCCAGGAACGCCATGTCCCGCCGGTAGGCGTCGTCGTCATCCGTCTCGCGATCGTGCTCTGCGCTCATGGTGGTTGCCGCCATCGCGGTCTCAGTGTCCGCCTTCACATCCCCGTTACGACACTACCGCCCGTATTCATTCCACCCGCGCCGCACCAATTTTTCGGCATGCCCCCCGCGCGGTGGTCTCGAACGTTCGGCAGGGCCACACGCTGGCCGCGACATTCTTGCCAGCATTCGAGTGCACCGGAGGAAGCGAGCCGCGGTGCTCACTGATGCCGAGAAATCCGCTGGTCACGGGTCCTGCTCTGACCTTCGGCACGACTTAGGAAGACTTGACCGAACAGTCAACGTGGCGCTATCAAGTCAACTCTTAGACAACTCTTCGGCGGACCTCGCAATTTTCCAGAGCGGAGTTCATGGGGGTCTTCGGTAGCCGAGGCAGGCTGGCGCGGATGAGGGAAGTAGGTGGTTGACATGTTGCAGGACCAGCGGAAGCAAGGGTGTTCGGCGGGCGAGATGGCGGGTTCGCGAATCCGGCTCGTGGAGGGCTCGTTCGGCTCGGCGTCCGCGGCTGGCGTGGTGTTGGGCTCGAGCGGCGCAGCGAAGGCCGTGGGTTCGTGGCAGGTGGCTGGTCTGCCGGTGGTGTTGGATGTGCCGTCGGCGGGGCCGTTGTTGGGGATCGGGCGGACGCGGGCGTATCGGTTGGCGCGTTCGGGTGTGTTCCCGTGTCAGGTGTTCCGTGTCGGCCGCTCCTGGCGGGTCCCGACGGCGGACTTGCTGGCGCTGTTGGGGCTGACCGGGTCGTCTGAGGCGCCGGCCTCCGAAGGTGTCATGGCGCTGGACGGCAATTCCCCACAGTGCAGTGGTACGTCTGGTCGCCGAACTGCGGTGCGTCCGGTCGCCAGCCCGCGTCGGGTCGGGTGATGGCCATATCCGCAGGTTCGGTGTTCAAGAGGTGCAGTTGCCGTAGGCCGGTGCTGGACGCCGACGGGGCACCTGTGGTGGACGCCTCCGGCAAGCCGAAGATGAAGCGCGTCGGCAAAACGTGTCCGAAGTTGCGCAACAGTTCGGGGTGGAGTTCACATCACGGCACCTGGCATTTCCAACTGGAGTTCACCGTGGCCGAGGTCGGGCGTCAGGTGGTCGCGCGCGGCGGCCTGGCCAGCAGGGCCGAGGCAGAGGAGCAGCTGGCCGTGGTGCGCGATCTGCTGCGCCTGGCCGATCGGGTCGGTGCCGGGTCGCAGGAGATCGGGGTCCTGCGGGTCGAGATTGCCAAGCGGATCCGCCAGGATCTGGCCGGCTGCGGTCGACTGCCCAGTGCGGAGGAGGTGTCGCGGGCCATCCGCGCGGGGCAGCCGTTGAACGGGTTCGTGACGGTCGGACAGTGGTTGACGGACTGGCTGGCCGGGAAGTCGGCGTTGTCGGCCAGTACCCGTCGGATCTACGAGTCGCATCTGCGGAACTACCTGATTCCTACCTCGGCCACGTCCGGCTGGACAAGCTGCGCACCTCGCAAGTCTCCGCCATGTTCACCGGGATCGAGGTGAGGTCGCAGACCGCGGCGGCCGACAATGCCGCCCGGCGTGAGGTGGAAGCCGCGGCGAAGGCGGCCTGGCACCGTGGCGACAGGACGGCGTGGCGGCAGGCCCGGGAACAGCTGGCGGCGATGCCCGGATATCGGCGCCCGTGCGGGGCCTCGACCCGGCAGCGAATCCGGGCCACGCTGCGCTCGGCCCTGACCGCGGCCCGGCGCGAGCAGTTGGTGACGGTGAACGTCGCCGCCTTGGTGGAGATGCCGCCGGGGGAGTCGGCCAAGGCCCGGGTGTGGACTGAGGGGCGGGTGGCACGGTGGCGTGCGACCGGTGAGGTGCCGTCGTCGGTGATGGTGTGGACCCCGGAGCAGACCGCGAAGTTCTTGGACCGTGCCGCCCGGCATGAGTTCTACGCGCTGTTCCTGCTGTTGGCGTTCACCGGGATGCGCCGGGGCGAGGCGGTCGGGCTGTGTTGGACGGATATCGATGTGGAGGCGAAGTCCGCGCAGATTGTACGGCAGGTAGTGCTGATCGGCTGGGCCACACAAGTCAAAGCTCCGAAGACCGACGCCGGCTCGCGCACCGTCATGGTCACTGACGAGATCGTCCAAGAGCTGGACGTACTGCGCCGGCGGCAGCAGACCGCCCGGGCCGCCGCAGGCGAGGCGTGGACGGACACCGGATTCGTGTTCACTCGGGCGGACGGGACTCACCTGCACCCGGCTTGGGCGTCGGCGTGGTTCAAACAGTTGACGCGGGAGGCGTGCCTGCCGCCGATCCGGCTGCACGACCTTCGGCACGGGGCGGCGTCGCTGATGCTGGCCGCGGGCGTGGACATCAAAGTGGTCGCCGACGTGCTGGGGCATTCCGGCACCGGCATCACCCGGGATATCTACACCTCGGTGTTCGCCCCGCTCAAGTGGCAGGCGATTGACGCGGTGGCCGCGCTGCTGGCCGCCAACAAGCCAACCGCGCCGACGACACCGGCTCGACGGCAGGCCGGCCGCAGCACCGCGTCGACCAACCGCGCTGGCGCGCACCGTCGCAGCCGTTCCACGACGGCCGGGAAGGAGGATCGCACAGGATTGTCTAAGGTATGAGCGGCACCAGGCCGCGAGCTGGCCATCAGAGCAGGAGAAGGATGAAGAATGGGAAACCGCAGGTCGGAGCAGGTGTTTGGAGTCGTTCCCTGGTCCACGCTCTGGTCCACCGACCTCGGCGCCCGATATGCCCATATCCCGCGGATCATAATCCGCGTGAATCAGAGCAGAGTCGAAGCCCTCTGACTCCGCAGACCACGGCCGCTCCTCGGCGGAACCTGGTCCAATCCTGGTCCACGCCCCTGACGGATCGTCAAGAGGTTCAACCTCTTCAAGGTAAAAAACACAAAACCCCAGCTCACGGGTATGAGCTGGGGTCTGCTACGGGTGCGCCGCCAGGGACTTGAACCCCGAACCCGCGGATTAAGAGTCCGCTGCTCTGCCGATTGAGCTAGCGGCGCCTGATCTTGCCGGTGTCGCGTTGACGGGTGAAACATTAGCAGACCACCTGCCGTGGCTCGAAATCGTTAACCGGAGGTGGGGGGTTCGGCCATGTCGTGGCCATCGTGGGGGTGCGCGGGGTGTAACAGGGCCGTTGCCGACTTATTACTCGTCCTTGGCGCTTTCGGTGCGGCGGGGTGGCATGGTCGGTGTCATGAGTGGTGGATATGGTGGCTGGACCCCGCAGGAGCCCGGTGAATGGCGGCCGCAGGAGCCCGAGCCCACTGTCGAGCTGCGGCCGCCTTCGGGGTGGGAGCGGCTGCGGGGGCGGTTGCCGGGGGGCCGGCGGGACGGGGGTGGTTCGGGTGGTCCTGGGGGCCCTGGTTATCCGGGTGGGCCCGGTTATCCGGATGGGCCCGGTGGGCCGCGGCCGCCGAAGGTGCGGCGGTTCAGCTGGCCGAAGCGGATCTTGGCCGGTGCGGTGGTGCTGGTGTTGCTCGTCGGGGGGTATGCGACGTGGCTCTACTTCCATGCTTCGGGGCAGATCCAGCATGAGAATGTGATCTCCGACTACCCGGGGCGGCCCGCTCAGGGCAAGGGGACGAACTGGCTGTTGGTCGGTAGTGACAGCCGGGAGGGGCTCACGCGGGACCAGCAGGACGCGCTGCACACCGGGACCGGGGCGGTGACCGGCGACACGTCGCGGACCGACTCGATGATGATCCTGCACTCCGGGTCGAACGGGAACTCGCTCATCAGCCTGCCGCGCGACTCCTACGTCACCATCCCGGCGTGGACCGACAGCACGGGCAAGCAGCACAAGGAGTCGAAGAACAAGCTCAACGCCGCCTACGCCTTCGGGAACGCGCCGCTGCTCATCAAGACCATCGAGGTCACCACCGGGGTGCACATCGACCACTTCGCCGAGGTCGGGTTCGGCGGCTTCGTGAAGGTCACCGACGCCGTCGGCGGGGTGAACCTGTGCCTGGACAAGCCGATCCAGGACCAGCTGTCCGGGGCCAACCTCAAGGCCGGCTGCCAGACCCTCAACGGTGCCCAGGCCCTGGCCTACGTGCGGGAGCGCTACGCCGACCCGCTCGGCGACATCGGCCGCATGCAGCGTCAGCGCACCTTCCTGGCGGCCCTGGCGCACAAGGTGTCCTCCACGGGAGTGATCCTGAACCCGTTCAAGCTGGTCCCGGTGTTGGACAACTCGCTGGCCGCGTTCAAGGTGAACGACGGCACCAGCCTGGGCGACCTCTACGACATGTTCCAGAACATGAAGGGCGTCAGCGACGGCAGCGGCCACACCGTCGTGGTGCCGATCGCCACCGACAACTACAACGTGCCCGGAGTCGGGTCCAGCATCCTGTGGGACAAGACGAAGGCCGCCCAGCTGTGGAGCGCGGTGATCAACGACACCACGATGCCGAACCTCCCGGCGACGTGACGGACTGCCGGAACAGACGCGGGGCGGGCTGGATCAGTCCACGACCTCGCCGGCCGTGACACCTTTCTCCGTGTCGACGGCGGCGGTGCCGACTTTGCCGTTGGTGCCGCCGCCGTCCGCGGAGCCCTGAGCGGGGATGACGACCGGCGCCGCGGCCGGCTCCGTCCTGGCGGGCGCCGCGGCCGGTTCCGCCGCCGCAGCAGCACCCGCCGCAGCACCACCCGCCGCGGCCGGCTCCGGCGCCGCGTCCAGCCCCCGAACCCGCCGGAACGACGTCGCGAGCACCCCGGCGTACACCGCCGCGCACACCAGGTACGGCAGCCGTCCGCTCGACTCGGCCAGCGCCCCGCCGATGAGTGTGCCGGCCGTCCCGGCGGCGTAGATCACCGTCTGGTAGCCGCCGGTCATCCGGCCGAGCATCTCGCGCGGCACCAGGCGCATGCGCGCCGTGGTCAGGCTGACGCTGATGATCAGCACCGCGGAGGCGTCCATCGCCAGCCCGACCGACATCTGCGGGCCGCTGTGCGCGGTGCCCAGCAGTAGCTCGCCGACGATCCCGAACACCAGGCTCACCAGCACCGCCGACGACGTCCGCAGCGTGGCCACCCGGCCGATGGACAGCATCACGGCCACCGCCGCGACGTTCCCGGCCGCCAGCGTCCAGCCGAAGGCGGTCTTGTCCAGCCCGACCGTGTGCGTGCCGAGCACCACGATCGCCGCGACCGAACCGGCCTGCGCCACCGTCATCGTGCCGATCATCCCGGCCATCAGCCGCATCGGTCCGGAGCTGAAGGAGATGCGCACTCCGTCCTTCACCTCGGTGATCAGACGCCGATCAGGTTTGGGCTCGGGGCGGGGGCGGGTGCTCGGCAGCCGCAGCGCGGCCAGGACCGCGGCCGCCACCGCGAACGAGCCGGCGTCGATGATCAGCGGCAGCTGCCGGCCGGTGGCGTACAGCAGGCCGCCGAAGCCCGGTCCGATCACGAACGCGATCACCGTGTTGCAGGCCCGCAGCCAGGTGTTGGCCGGGCGGAAGTGCTTGGGTTCCACCACGTCGGCCAGCAGCGCGCCGTTCGCGCAGGTGAACAGGGTCCCCAGCGCGTCGGCCAGGAACGCGATGACGATCAGCGAGATCAGCCCGAGGTGGTTTTCGGCGACCAGCACCGCGGCGACCGCGAACAGCACGGCCTGCGCGACGTTGGTGGCCACCGCCGTGATCCGGGCGTTCCAGCGGTCGGCCAGCGCCCCGGCCGGCAGCGACAGCAGCATCGGCGCCAGGCGCTGGGTGACGATCACCGCCGCGATCCCCAGCGGCGAGCCGGTGAGCCCGGCGGCCAGCAGCGGGAACCCGACGACGATCAGGCCGTCCCCGAGCCAGGACACCGCCCCGGCGGCCAGATACCACCAGAAATGCCGGGGGAGGGGATCCTTGTCAGGCTTGGCCATGCTCCCCATCCCCCGCTGTCGACGCCGAGCCTCGGCGAGCTCCGCCGGATTCGTGTCGATCGGCGTCGTGTCAATACACTCATGCTCGTGACACTGGGTGACCAGGCGTGCCACGGTACGTCAATGTACTCTCACCGCAGGTTCTTGTGAACACTTCGGTGATCACCAGTGAACACCCTTGCGGGTGAACTTTCTTGACACTGCGCGTGAGCTCTGTATTTACCGAGGGCGGTCGTCAACCCGTGATAAGCCGCACCGCACCGGCGAAGACCGCCGGCAGCGCCCCGGCCGCCGGCACGATGCGCGGGCCGAGCAGCGGGTTGCGGCGGGCCGCCAGCAGTCCGGCGGTCAACAGGTTCGAGCGGCGCGAGACCTGGCGCCACCGGCGCTCGTAGTCGGCGGGCCGCCCGGCCGCCAGGCACGCCGCGAGCGCCCGGGCCTGGGCCAGCCCGACGCTGATGCCCTCGCCGGTCAGCGCGTCGACGTAGCCCGAGGCGTCCCCGACCAGCAGCACCCTGCCGCCCGGCGCGACCCGGCGGCGCACGGCCTGCCGCAGCGGCCCGGCGCCGCGCACCGGCCCGGCGGTCGCCCCCGCGAGCCGGTCGCGCAGCTCCGGGAACTCCGCCAGCCGGTCCTCGAAGCCGGCGCCGGGCGGTCCGAGGATCGCCACGCCGACCAGGCCGTCGTCCACCGGCGTGACATACGCCTCCGAACCGGCCGACCAGTGCACCTCGACGAAGTCGGTCCACGGCGCGGTCTGGAAGTGCCTGCGCAGTCCGTAGCGCGCGTGCCGGGCCGGCGTCGGCTCCAGGCCGCAGACGCGGCGGATGGGGGAGTGCAGGCCGTCGGCGGCCACCAGGTAGCGCACTGTGATGCCCGAGGCCTCCACAGAGCCGGCGGACTGACGGAACTCGGTCACGCGCTCCGGCACCATCTCCACCCCGCTGCTCTCGGCCCTCTTGGCCAGTGCCGTGTGCAGCACCGTTCTGCGCACGCCGCGTCCGGGGCCGCTGCGGAACTCCGCGTCCACGCTGTGCCCCGCGTCGCGATACCGGATCCCGCGCAGCTGCCGGCCTGCCGGATCGACACCGAGCGCCCCCAGGGCGGCCACGGCGGGCGGCATCAGCCCCTCGCCGCACGCCTTGTCGATCGGCCCGCTCCGGGGCTCCGCGACGACCGTGGAGAGCCCCGCCTCGGCCGCGTAGCACGCCGTCGCGAGCCCGATCGGGCCGCCGCCGACGACCAGGACGTCGACGTCGAACACAGACCTCACGGCGTCGCGCTCAGGGCTCTGATCTCGCACCGCAGCCGAACGGTCAGCAACCACGCGTTCAGTGCCGTGAACACCGACGCCGTCACCCACGCCGAACCCGCCAGCGGCAACGCGAAGCCCTCCACCACGACCGCGACGTAGTTCGGATGCGCGAACCACCGATACGGCCCGGAGTCCACCAAAGACAGCCCCGGCACCACGATCACCCGCGTGTTCCACCGGTTTCCCAGGGTCCTGATGCACCACCACCGCAGCCCCTGCGAGGCCACGGCGAGCACCAGCATGGGAATCCCGAGCGCCGGGACGAACGACCGGTGCGCGACCGCCGGCTCGATCAGACACCCGGCCAACAGCCCGGTGTGCAGCAGCACCATCGGCGGATAGTGTCCGCGTCCGCTCTCCACGCCGCCGCGCGCCAGGCTCCACGCCGCGTTCCGCTTGGCCACCACCAGTTCGGCGAGCCGTTCGAAGCACGTCGCGATCACCAGCGCGTAGTAGACGATCATCCGAGCCGCTCCAGCAACAGCAGCTCGATGCTCACGCCGGGCCCGAGACCCACGACCACGATCGGGCCCGGTTCCGTGTCCGGCGCGGCCAGTTCCTTGCCCAGCACGTGCACGATCGAGGCCGAGGACATGTTCCCGGTCTCGGCCAGCGCCGCGCGGGCCGTGGCCACCTGTGCCTCCGGCAGCTCCAGCGAGTCGCGCACCGCGTCGATCACCTTCGGGCCGCCGGGGTGCACGACCCAGGCGGCGACATCAGGGACCTGTAATCCGTGGTCGGCCAGGAACCGTTTGACCACGCCGCCGAGCTCCCGCTCCACGACCTCGGCGAGCTCGGTGGTCAGCACGATGCGGAAGCCCTGCGGGCCCAGGTGCCAGCCCAGGACGTCGTGGGTGTTCGGGCACAGCTCGCTGCGGGTCGCGACGATCCGGACGTTCGAGGCGCCCCGGTTGGCACCGCGCACCACCACCGCTCCGGCGCCGTCCCCGAACAAGGCACTGACCACGAGATCGGGCACCGTCGGGTTGACCAGCGGCACGCTGAGCGAGCACAGCTCGACCGCCAGCAGTACCGCCGTGTGGTCCGGCCACGCCCGCAGATAGTCGTGGATCCGCGCCAGCCCCGCCGCGCCGCCCACGCAGCCCAGCCCGAACATAGGGACCCGTTTCACGTCCGGCCGCATCCCGAGCCGCGGCACCAGCCGGGCGTCCAGCGACGGCACCGAGACGCCGGTCACCGACGTGGTGACGAACAGGTCCACGTCCTCCGCGGTGACCCCCGCCTGGCGCAGGGCGTCCTCGACCGCCCGCTCGCCGAGCTCGGTGGCGTGCTCGATGTAGGTGTCGTTGACGCTGTCGATCCCGTCCAACCGCCGGTAGCCGGTCAGCGGGAGCACGGTGTGCCGGGTCTGGATCCCGGCGTTCGAGGACAGCCGGTCCAGCAGCGCCCGCCGGGTCGGCGGGAGCGCGCACAACTCCGCGGTGGCCGCGGCCAGCTCGTCCTGTCGGTAGCGGTGGGAGGGGAGAGCCGAAGTGACTGCCGCGATGCGGGACACCCTCACGCTCCCTGTCCGGTCGCACGGAACTGCTGACGCGGGCGCGTCAGGTTACCCGGTACCCGGGGCCGGGCCGAATAATGCGCACGTCTTGATGAATGCGGCGTGTCAGGTGTGTCAATGGCTTCAAGACAGCGACGGTTTCAGGACAGCGGCACCCCGCCGAGCACGAACATCGCCACGTCGATCCCGGCGATCGCCAGCGCGGCGAAGAACGGCGCGCGGCCCTCGCCGCTGATCCCCAGCCAGGCCAGCAGCGCCGCGACCGCGAAGCCCAGCCACAGCCAGGGCGATCCGGCGATCGCCAGGAACCCCGAGGCGCCGAGTAAGAGCAGGACCGTGATGATCCGTACGAATCCGGCGCCGAAGCGGTCCGCCAGCACGTTCGGCAGCCCCCGCACGCCGGCCATCCGGTCGCCCTCCAGGTCCGGCAGCGCGTTCGCCAGGTGGCCCCCGACGCCCAGCAGCACCGCCGCGGCCAGCACCCCGGGCCGGGCCGACGGCACGCCGGGCGCGGTGCTGGTCGCGAACTCCGGGATCAGCCCGAACCCGACGGCGTAGGCGAGGCCTGACACCGGTGTGATCTTCAGCCCCGCGTTGTAGAACCAGCCCGCCGCCATCTGGGCGACGTCCACGGTCCCGCAGGCCGTGTTGATCGAGAACGCGAGCAGAATCGAGGCCGCGACTGCGATGATCGCCGCGACCAGCACCGTGCGCTGCGAGATGACCCCGGAGACGATCGGTTTGTCGGTCCGGCCGGCCATCGCGTCGCGCGGGGCGTCGAAGTAGTCGTTCGACCACCCGATGGACATCTCGCCGAGCAGCACCGCCGGGATCGCCGCGGCCGGCCCCAGACCGTGCGGGGCGGCCTGCGCGATCAACGCCGCGAACATCGCCGTGATGGCTAACGAGGGCAGCGGATGGCAGGTACGGAACAGGGCTTTGAGGATCGGCATCAAGTTCTCCTCGACGGGGGTAAGCAAGGACCATGCGACTGGCGCTGCGTGGCGACAACACTCTGGAGCGCGCGGCCCTGCGCGCCAACCTAGTCCCGACTCCCGCCGCCGAGGCATGGGGAGGTATGGCGGCCTCTGGCGTGTTGGTGGCGGCGGTGCGGACCGGGGTGGTCGCACGCCTGGCGAGCGCGCCGGCCCGCACCGAGGACATCGCGCGGGACCTGTGCCTGGCGCCGACGCCGACCCGGCTGCTCGTGGACTGCCTGATCGCCGCCGGGCACGCGCGCCGCGCCCGCGACGGCACGGTGCGGCTGGCCCGCCGCGACCGGCGCTGGCTGGACCCGGAGTCCGAGGTCGGCGTGGCACGGTTCGTGAACGCCTGCGGCGACTACTTCGACTGGTGGCGGGACCTGGACCGGTTGATAGAGACCGGCGCTTCCGTCGAGCACCATGAGCGGGCCCCGGACGACCCCTACTGGCGCCGCTACGTCCTGGGCCAGCTGGACCTGGCGCGGCTGTCGGCCCCCGAGGTGGCGCGCCGGCTGGTGCTGCCTTCGGGCGCGGGCAGCGTCCTGGACGTCGGCGGCGGCCACGGCTGGTACTCGGCCACACTGTGCCGCCGCCATGCCGCCCTCACCGCGACAGTGCTGGACCTACCGGGCAGCGTGCGGGTCGGACGCGAGGTGATCGAGGCCGCCGGCCTGGCGCACCGGGTGACCTTCGCCGAGGGCGACGCGCGCTTCGCGGAGTTCCCCGAGGGCCAGGACGCGGTCCTGTGCTTCAACCTGCTGCACCACCTCACCGAGAGCGAGATCCCGGCGCTGCTCGCGCGCGCCGCCAAGGCCCTGAAACCCGGCGGCACGCTGGCCGTCCTGGACGCCTTCGCCGACCCGCCACGCCCCGCCCGCCTTCGGGGCCGGGCCCGCGCCAACGCAGCCGCCACGCACCTGGCGCTGTTCGTCCGACTGACATCCGGATCGACCGTCCACACCCCGGCGGAGCTCCAAAGCTGGCTGCGCGGTGCCGGATTCGACCCGGCACGCCGGGTACGTTCCGCCCGGATCCCCGGTCTGGCGCTCTACCAGGCCTGTAAGAGTTGGTGAGCGTGTTACCGTGCGTTCAGTCGGTACCAGGCCGATCGGGCGGCACGAAGGGGACAGGGACATCCGATGCTGGCAGCGCAGCGGCAGGCGCGGATCCTCGAAGAGGTCCAGCGGACCGGAGGCGTGCGGGTCAACGATCTGACGCGCCTGCTCGGCGTGTCGGACATGACCGTGCGCCGGGACCTGGACGTCCTGGACTCGCGCGGACTCCTGACGAAGGTCCACGGCGGCGCCACAGTGCGCCGCGCCGGATCCACCGACGAGCCGGCCTTCACGGTCAAGGCCGAGATGGAGCAACCGGCCAAGGACGCGATCGCCCGCAAAGCGGCGGAACTCGTCCGCCCCGGCACCGCCATCGGCATCAGCGGCGGCAGCACGACCTACACCCTGGCCAGGCACCTGGTAGGAGTACCGGACCTGACGGTGGTCACGAACTCCCTCCGGGTCGCGGACGTCCTCCACGCCCACGAGAGCGCCAACCCCGGCAACAACCAAACGGTGATCCTCACCGGCGGCATGCGCACCCCCTCAGAAGCACTGGTCGGCCCGATAGCAGTCCAGGCCATCCGCACCCTGCACCTGGACCAAGTCTTCCTCGGCGTCTACGGCATGGACGCCGCCGCCGGCTACACCAGCCCGAACCTGATGGAATCCGAGACCAACCGAGCCCTGGTCTCCGCGGCCCGCAACCTGGTCGTCGTCGCCGACCACACAAAGTGGGGCGTGGTCGGCCTCTCGGCCTTCGCCGGCCTAGGCGACGCGGCGGTACTGGTGACCGACGACGGCCTACCACGCGAAGCCCGCGAGGTACTGGTCGAAGAGGTCGGCGAACTGGTGCTGGCCGAGCGCGACGAGTGAGGCGGGACGCGTCGGCCTGAGGATGGTCGCCAGCGGCCACGGTGGTGACGGGCCAGCGCGGCCGGCCACGTGGTGAGTCGTGTCCGACCGGACCATGCGGGGTGTTGGTTCTGGGTCCCTCGCCGCGTCGGCGGGCTCTGCCAACCTGCCCGGGCCGGTGGTGTCCAGCCGAACGGAGACCGACCACAGCAGCAGCGATGCGGCTGGACACCACCGGACCGGGCTGGTTCCGTCTACGGCGACGACGCGGCGAGGGACCCAGAACCCGGCGACCACAAGCAGCGACCGCCAGCAGACAGCGCAACGCAGGCAACAGCGTGAAGGAAGCCGACCAGTCGCGGGCCGCCGCCAAACAGCCGGACGCGCGGGTCGCCCCCTCGCTGTAGAGCGCCCGCCGGAGGCCTCAAGGTGCCCACCACGCCCGACGATTGCCGCCTACGCAACGTGTGCGCAGTGACTCGGACCTGTGCGCGGTTGTGAACACGAACACCGCCAGCCGCCAGCGCAACCAGCGGGTCTCAACCGAACTGCGTCCCCCCGCGAGGCCATCAACCCCTGCGCGAAGCCGTAAAAATCGCCTGTAAACACACAGACCAACCGCACTGCCACAAATACCTGAACAGCCGCGCGGTCGTTCCGACGAACACCACCACCCGCCAACGCAACCCGCGGCACACCATCGACTGCGCCACCTCCACCCCACGTAAAACCCACGTTGCCGCATCGTTATCTGCAAGTTGCAGAAACCTTGCAGCAACCCCTTTCACCCACGCCCCCCCATTGCTACCGTCGGGACCCGCGCCGCGCAGAAAGCAGCGGCCATCCCCCAACGCCATCCCCAAAACCATCCCCAAGGTCACCCCCCAAGGAGTCTTCGATGCGACGCAGCAAGGCCGCCAAGCGCGGCGCCAGTATCGCGGCGATAGCAGCCCTGGCACTCGCTGCAAGCGCTTGCAGCAGCAGCAAGTCCGGCGGCTCCGCGAGCGGCTCCGCCGCCAAGGACCCGGCGTCGGTCAAGGGCACGGTCACCTGGTGGGACACCTCCGACGCGACCAACGAGGCGCCGAACTACCAGCCGATCATCAAGGCGTTCGAGGCGAAGTACCCGAACATCAAGGTCAACTACGTCAACGTCCCCTTCTCCGACGCCGAGGACAAGTTCAAGACCGCCGCGCAGTCCGGCAGCGGCGCCCCCGACGTGCTGCGCGCCGACGTCGGCTGGACGCCGGCCTTCGCGCAGCTCGGCTACCTGCAGCCGCTGGACGGCACCCCGGCCCTCGCGGACGACTCCGACTACATGGCCGGCCCCTACGCCTCCGACCATTACAACGGCAAGATCTACGGCGTCCCTCAGGTCACTGACACGCTCTCGCTGCTCTACAACAAGGACCTGCTCGCCAAGGCCGGCATCACCACCCCGCCGAAGACCTGGGACGAGCTCAAGACCGACAGCCTGCAGATCAAGGCCAAGACCGGCGCGGACGGCACCTTCCTGGACGCCGCGTCCTACTACCTCCTGCCCTTCATCTACGGCGAGGGCGGCGACATCATCGACGCCTCGGCCAAGAAGATCACGGTCAACGACGCCACCGCGCTCAAGGCCGTGGGCATCGCGCAGGACCTGGTCAAGTCCGGCGCCGCGGTCACCGACGTGACCAAGGACGGCTACAACAACATGCAGACCGCCTTCAAGGACGGCAAGGTCGCCATGGTCGTCAACGGCCCGTGGTCCACCGCCGACGACCTGAAGGGCTCGGCGTTCGGCAACGCCGACAACCTCGGCGTCGCCACCGTCCCGGCCGGCTCGGTCAAGGCCGGCGCCCCGGTCGGCGGTCACAACCTGGTGGTCTACGCGGGCTCGAAGAACCTCGACGCCTCCTACCTGTTCATCGCGTACCTGAACGACGCGCAGAACCAGGCGACCATCGCCGCCAAGAACAACGTGCTGCCGACCCGCACCTCGGCCTACTCCGACCCGCAGGTCGCGAACAACAAGATCCTGTCGGCCTTCCAGGGCCCGCTGAAGAACGCGGTCGGCCGCCCGCCGGTCGCCGGCGCCTCGGACCTGTTCACCCCGCTGGACACCGACTACCAGGCGATCCTCGGCGGTCAGAAGTCGCCGCAGGCCGCGCTGAACGACGCCGCGACCCAGTTCGCGCAGATCCTGCCGGGTTTCAGCAAGAGCTGAAACCCGCGCCAGACCGGCCGCGCGGGAGCGGGAAGTGAGGGTCCTGCCTCCCGCGCGGCTCACCAACCCGACTGCATGACAGGGTCCGAAGGATAGAAATGCGTCCACTCAAGAGCTTGGGCCGCTCGTTCGAGAAGTACTGGTACGGCTGGGCCATGGCGGCCCCGGTCGTCATCGTGATGCTGGTCCTGGTCGGCTACCCCTTCATCTGGGGCGCGTACCTGTCGACCACCAACGCCGACGAGTCCAACATCGGCCACGACATCGGCGTGAACCACATCCCGCCGAGCTACCACTCCGTCGGGCTGCACAACTACTGGGACATCCTGTCCGGCAACGACGGGCACTTCTACAGCACCCTGACGTGGACCCTGATCTGGACCTTCGTCAACGTCTTCTTCCACATCACCATCGGCCTGGGCCTGGCCGTCCTGCTGAACCGCAAGATCAGGTTCCGCGGCGGCTACCGGCTGATGCTGATCCTGCCGTGGGCCGTCCCCGGCTTCGTGGCGGCCTTCGCGTGGCGCCTGCTCTACAACGACAACGGCGTGTTCAACGCGGTGCTGAAGTACTTCGGGATGCACGGCGTGCAGTGGCTGGCCCAGCCCACGTCGGCGAAGATCGCGGTGATCGCGGTCAACGTCTGGATGGGCGTGCCGTTCATGATGGTCTCCTTCCTCGGCGGGCTGCAGACCATCCCCAAGGAGCTCTACGAGGCCGCCGAAATGGACGGCGCGACCGCCTGGCAGCGCTTCCGCATGGTGACGCTGCCGGGGCTGCGGCCGGTGATGATGACTGTCACGCTGCTCGGCGTCATCTGGACGTTCAACAAGTTCGACGTCATCTTCCTGGTCACCGAGGGCGGCCCGGCCGGGTCCACCGACATCCTGGTCACCCACGCCTACCAGGTCGCGTTCGCGAACATCCGGCAGTACGCCGAGGCCGCCTCCTACGGCGTGGTGATCCTGTCGATGCTGCTCGTCTTCGCCACCGTCTACCGGCGGTCGCAGGCCAAGCTGGAGGTGCAGGCATGAGTGCGGCCACCGAATCCGTGAATCCCGCGACGCCGGGCCGGGCGGCCGGCCAGGCAACCAACCAGGCCGCCGGCCGCGCCGTCGCCGAACCGCGCAAGAAGTACTCGCGCACCAAGCGCTCCCCGCTGGCCTCCGTCGCGATCCACGCCACGCTGATCGCCGCCTCCTTCATCGCGATCTTCCCGATCGTCTGGGTCGCGCTGACCTCGCTGAAGACCAAGGACGGCCAGTGGGCCCACCCCGGCGACTTCAGCCACCTCAACTTCGGCAACTACAGCCAGGTGCTGAACGACACCGACTTCCTCACCTGGTTCCGCAACTCGCTCATCGTCTCGCTGGGCACCATGGCGCTGGCCGTTTTCATCGCGGCCACCTGCGGCTACGCGGTCTCGCGCATGCGTTTCCCGGGCTTCCGGGCCACGATGTGGCTGCTGCTGGTGGTCCAGATGTTCCCGATCGCGGTGCTGATCGTGCCGCTGTACAACATCATGTCGAAGCTGCACCTGGTGAACTCGTTCGGCGGCCTGATCCTCGTGTACTGCACCACCGCGGTGCCTTACTGCGCGTGGATGCTCAAGGGCTACTTCGACACCATCCCGATCGACATCGACGAGGCCGGCAAGGTCGACGGGCTCTCGCCGTTCGGCACCTTCTGGCGCCTGGTGCTGCCGCTGGCCCGGCCGGGGTTGGCCGTGACCGCCTTTTACTCCTTCCTGACGGCGTGGGCCGAGGTCGCGTTCGCCAACACCTTCATGCAGAGCTCGGACAAGTACACGCTCGCCGTCGGCCTGCGCACCTTCGTCTCGCAGTACAAGGGCGAATGGGGTCTGATGACCGCGGCCTCGGTGCTGATCGCGATCCCGGCCGGCGTGATGTTCCTGCTCGTGCAGCGCAACCTGGTCGCCGGCCTGACCTCCGGCAGCGCCAAGGGCTGAGCCCGGGTCTCGGGCGGACTCGCCCGACCCGGCGCCGACCCGGCCGACCGTTCGAACTACCTCTGGGGCAACTGAGTTCATGACAACCGAGACACTCACCGTCGAAGCCGCGCCGGCCCGCGAATCCGGTGCCCGCCGTTCCGACTGGTGGCGCGACGCGGTGATCTACCAGGTCTACATCCGCTCGTTCGCCGACTCCGACGGGGACGGCGTCGGCGACCTGCCGGGCATCCGCTCCCGGCTGCCGTATCTGGCCGACCTCGGCGTGGACGCGCTGTGGATCACGCCGTTCTACTCCTCGCCGATGGCCGACTTCGGCTACGACGTCGCCGACTACCGGGCCGTGGACCCGGTGTTCGGCACGCTGGACGATTTCCGGGCCCTGATGGTCGACGCGCACGCCCGGGGGCTGCGCGTGATCGTCGACCTGGTGCCGAACCACACCTCCGATCGGCACGTGTGGTTCGTCGAGGCGCTCGCGGCACCCGAGGGGAGTGCCGCGCGTGCCCGCTACATCTTCCGCGAGGGGCGCGGCGCGCACGGCGAGCTGCCGCCGAACGACTGGGAGTCGGTCTTCGGCGGCCCGGCGTGGACCCGGACGGTGAACCCGGACGGGACGGCCGGGCAGTGGTACCTGCACCTGTTCGCGCCCGCGCAGCCGGACCTGAACTGGGAGCTGGAGGAGGTGCGGTCGGAGATGCTGGACGTCCTGCGCTTCTGGCTGGACCTCGGCGTCGACGGCTTCCGGATCGACGTCGCGCACGGCATGGTCAAGGCGCCGGGGCTGCCGGACGTCGGGCACGCCGACCACGTGGAGATGATCGGCAACGCGGTGCTGCCGTTCTTCGACCAGGACGGCGTGCACGAGATCTACCGCGCCTGGCGCCTGCTGCTGGACTCCTACGACGGCGAGCGCATCGGCGTGGCCGAGGCCTGGGCGCCGACGCCGGAACGGCTGGCGAACTACGTGCGGCCGGACGAGCTGCACCAGGCGTTCAACTTCGACTTCCTGGGCCGGCCCTTCGAGGCCGAGGCGTTGCGGACGGCGATCGACCACTCGCTGGCCACCGCCGGCTCGGTCGGGGCGCCGTCCACGTGGGTGTTGTCGAACCATGACATGAAGCGGCACGTGACGCGCTACGGCGGCGGCGCGGTGGGGCTCGCGCGGGCCCGGGCGGCGGCGCTGCTGATGCTGGCGCTGCCGGGGTCGGCGTACCTGTACCAGGGTGAGGAACTCGGGCTGCCGGAGGTCTTGGACATCCCGGTCGAGTTCCTGGTGGACCCGCAGGGCATCCAGTCCGGCGACCCGTCGAAGGGCCGGGACGGGTGCCGGGTGCCGCTGCCGTGGTCGGGCGTCGCCCCCACCTACGGCTTCGGGCCGGAGGGGTCCGAGGCCTCATGGCTGCCGGCGCCGTCGTCATGGGGCGCGTCGTCGGTGGCGGCCGAGTCGGGGGACCCGGACTCGATGCTGGAGCTGTACCGCTCGGCGCTGGCGCTGCGGCGGGAGCTACCGGACCTCGGCGCGGAGACCGACGAGACGGCATTGGTCTGGCTGCCGGCACCGGACGGAGTGCTCGCGTTCCGGCGCGGGGACGGGTTCGTGTGCACGGTGAACACCGGGTCGTCGGCGGTCGCGTTGCCCGTTCCGGGCGCGTTGCTGCTGGCCACTACCTCCGTGTCGATCACCGCCAACAATGCTGAACTGCCCGCAGACTCGGCCGCCTGGTGGCGGATCTAGCCATTTCCAGGACCGGGAGCGAAAGAATGGGCGCCATGACGGACAACGCTTCACTGCCATCGACCGCGCGACTCGCGGACATCGCCGCGCAGGCGAAGGTGAGCGAGGCGACGGTGAGCCGGGTGCTGAACGGCAAGCCGGGGGTGGCCGCCGCCACGCGGCAGGCGGTGCTGGCGGCGCTGGACGTCATGGGCTACGAGCGGCCCACGCGGCTGCGGCAGCGGACCGCCGCGCTGATCGGGCTGATCATCCCGGAGCTGGACAACCCCATCTTCCCGGCGATGGCGCAGGCGGTGGAGCGGGCGCTGACGCACCACGGCTACACGCCGGTGCTGGCGACGGTGTCGCCGGGCGGCGCGACCGAGGACGACCTCGTCGAGCTGCTGATCGAGCACGGGGTGGCGGGCATCGTGTTCGCCTCCGGGCTGCACGCCGACACCACCGCCTCGCGCGACCGGTACCACCGGCTGTCGGACCGGGGCGTGCCCTTCGTCCTGATCAACGGGTACGCCGACGGCATCGCAGCACCCTTCATCAGCCCGGACGACGCCATGGCCGCCCGCCTGTCGGTGAACCACCTGGCCGACCTGGGGCACGAGCGGATCGGGCTGGCCGTCGGGCCGAAGCGCTACGTGCCGGTGATCCGGAAGATAGAGGGTTTCACGGCGGCGCTACACGACATGCTGGGCGTCGAGAACCCGGCGGACTTCGTGGAGTACTCGCTGTACGGGTTCGAAGGCGGCCGCGCGGCGGCGTCGAAGCTGCTGGACAAGGGCTGCACCGGCATCGTGTGCGCCTCGGACATGATGGCGCTCGGCGCGATCGCCGAGGTGCGGGCGCGGGGGATGGCGGTGCCGGGCGACATCTCCGTGGTCGGCTACGACGACTCGCCGCTCATCCCGTACACCGACCCGCCGCTGACGACGGTGCGCCAGCCGGTCGCCGCGATGGGGGCGGCGGCGGTGCGCGCGCTGCTGGAGGAGGTCGGCGGCGGCCACGCGCCGCACACGGAGTTCGTGTTCGCGCCGGAGTTGGTGGTGCGGGGATCGACGGGGTCGGGGCCGCGGGTGCGGCGGTAGTTCTCTACTCACTGAGGGCGGGCGGGGTTTGATGACGGCACCGGAAGCTGAGTTCGACGTGCTGGTCGTCGGCGGCGCGGGCATCGACACCATCGTCCGCGTGCCGGAGCTGCCGGTGCCGTACGCGGATTCGGTGCTGGTCGAGCCGATCGAGTCCTACGTCGCGCACACCGGGACGGCCGTGGCCCTCGGCGCGCGGTCGCTCGGGCTGCGCGTGAAGTTCGTCGACTTCCTCGGCGAGGACACCTTCGGCGACCTGGTCCGCCGCCGATTCGCGGAGGAGAAGCTGGACTTCTCCTGGCTGCCGTCGTCGGCGGGGACAGTGCGCGCCGTGAACCTGGTCTCGGCCGACGGCCGACGGATGTCGTTCTACGACCCGCGCGGCGTGCCGGGCCAGCGGATGCCGGAGGACTTCTACGAGGGCTGGCTCGCGCGCTCGCGGCATGTGCACGTGGTCATAGCGGACTACGCGCGGCACGTCCTGCCAGTTGCGCTGCGACACCAGGTCACGGTCTCAACCGACCTCCACGACTGGGACGGCACCAACGACCACCACAAGGACTTCGCCCACGCCGCCGACCACGTCTTCCTGAGCGCCGCGAACCTCGGCAGCCGCCGGGACGCGGTCCTGACCGAGGTGCTGGCACGCGGTCGGGCCAGGACCGTCGTCGCCACGGACGGCGCGCGCGGTGCCTACTTGGCCGTGCGCGGGGAAGGCATCCGGCACTTCCCGGCCGTCACACCGGCGGGACCGGTCGTCGACAGCAACGGCGCCGGCGACGCCTTCGTGTCCGGATTCATGTCCGGTGTCCTGCGCGGTGCGGCCACCGAGGAGTGCATGCGGCGCGGACTGCTGTCCGGCGCCTTCGCATGCACCGTCCACGGGACAGCCGAGCGGTTCGCGACCGAGGCGGATCTCAGCTGAGACAGACTCCTGTCTCACACCGTCATCGCACGCCCGATCTCCTCCGTGGCGTCCAGGTCCGCGCCGACCCGCGCCAGCTTCGCCCGGATCTCGTCCACCGCGTCGTTCCCCAGCGCCAGGCGCAGCGGCGGCTCCTTCCACCCCAGCACCTCAAGCACCGCCGCCGCGGCCTTCGCCGGGTCGCCCTCCTGCGCGCCGTGTGCCGTCGGCAGGGCGTCGCGCGTGGCGCCGGCCGTGCCGTCGTAGTCCGCGATCCGTGCCTCGACAGCCTGCAACGCTGCCGGGCCCGCGAAACCTGTGCGGAACGCACCCGGCTCGACGATCAGCACCTTGATTCCCAGCGGCGCCACCTCGCCGGCCAGCGCCTCGCTCGCCAGCTCCAGCGCGCCCTTGGCCGCGCAGTACGCGCCGACGCCCGGGAACGCCAGCATCCCGCCCATGCTGCTCAGCTGGACGACAGCGCCGGAGCGGCGGGCGCGCATCTGCGGCAGGACCAGGCGCGTCAGCTCCAGCGGTCCGAAGAACATCGTCTCCATCACGTCGCGGAGCTCGGCCTCGCCGGTCTCCTCGATCGCGCCGACGAGGCCGAAGCCGGCGTTGTTCACCAGGACGTCGACGCGTCCGGCGGCCTCGACGGCCGAGCGGAGCCGGTCGCGGTCGCGCAGGTCGAGTTCGACCACTGACACGCGTCCGCCGGAGGCCGCAGCCAGCTCGCGCATCGTGTCCGGACGCCGGACGGCCGCGACCACCTCGTCGCCGGCCGCGAGGGCGGCGTGCACGATGGCGAGGCCGAAGCCGCTGTTCGCGCCGGTGACGAACCAGCGGCGCGGGGTGAGGGTTCCATCTGTCATGCCTCTATCTTCAGGCGGGCGGGGTGGTCCCGGTATGGCCCGAAGGTGGAACATCGGAGGGTGACCGTCGCACTGCCCGGACCCGCCCCGCGTCCCCGACCGCTGCCCGCCGACGAGCCGCTGAGTCCGGAGGACTACCGGCGCGTGGTCGGGGTCGTGGAGGCCGTGGACCACGCCGGTGACCTCGCCGAGTTCCGGGAGCTGCTGGTCACGGCGTTGCGGACGTGGTTCGGCTACAACGGCGTGACGGTGCTGCACGGCGACAACGCGGCCGACGCCGTCGAGAACGGTTGCGGCGTGCTCGCCGGGTACTCGGCCGAGTTCCTGGACACCTACGCCGCCGGCGGCTGGGAGCGCGTGGACCCGTTCCGCGACCAGGGCTTCCTGCGGCGGCTGGCCGAGGTCGGGGTGGCGCGGCTGACCGACGTCGAGGAAGGTTCGGAGGGCGCGCGTTTCCGCGACCACTTCCTGCTCCCGCGCGGCATTGCCGACAAGGCCGCGATGCTCATCGACGCCGCGCCGTCCGGGGTGCTGTGGGTCGGCGTGGCCGTGCCGGACGGCGTGCGGAATGTCCCCGACCGCGACCTGGCCGTGCTGCGCGTGCTGCGGCGGCACCTGACGCCGCTGGCGGTCGAGCAGCTGGCCCGGCACCGCACCCGCCTGGCCACCCGGGGCGACTGGGATCTGACGCCGCGCGAATGGGACGTCGCCGACCTCGCCGCGCAGGGCCTGACGAACCGGCAGATCGCCGCGCGCCTGTTCATCGGCGTGGACACGGTCAAGAAGCACCTGACGCGGGTCCTGGCCGCCACCTCCTGCGGCAGCCGTACGCAGCTCGCGGTGCTGTTCACGTCCCGCGACACGCCGGTCTGACCGGATCTTGAGCCGTCCGCCCCGGGGCCGGGTCTACCCTCTTAATGAAAACGACATTCATTATCGAGAGGAAGACTCGCATGTCCCTGGACGTCGCACCGCACCTGCTCAAGCAGGCCGAAGTCGGTGAAGTGAACGAGAAGGAGTTCGCCGACACCGTCGCGGCCTCGCTCCCGTACGCGCACACTCTGGTCGAGAAGCTCGCCGCCGACCTGCACGCCGACCCGGCCAGGCAGTTCGCCGACAACCAGACCGCCCCGAGCGACGCCGAGCGCGCCGAACTCCTGCGCGCGCTGGCCTCCGACGCCATCCGCGGCAGCCTGGAGCGGCGCTTCGCGGTGAAGCTCGCCTTCCAGAACTGCCACCGGGTCGCGGTGTTCCGGCCCGAGGCGGCCGGCTCGGAGACCTACCGGCGCTTCACGTCGGAACGCGCGCAGATCCTCAACCAGTCGCCCGAACTCCGGGACTGCTGAGCGAGGGTCTAAGCCAGGAACGATGCGATGGCGATCGCCAACAGCACCCAGAACGCCATGCTGATCAGCGAACACACCAGCCCGGCGATCGCCATCCCCTTGCCGGTAAAGCCAGGCTTCGAACTCTGCGACAGTCCGACTGAACTGAAGATGATTCCCAGGAGCGCCAGCAGCGGCCCCAGCAGCGAAGCCCAGAACAGCACCAGGCTGAGGATCCCCAGCACCATGCCGGTGACCGCCATACCGCTGGTCTGCTGTCGCAGCATCGGCGGACCGTAGTACCCGCCGGGATACATCTGCGGTGTGTAGCCCTGAGGATAGTTGGGCTGGGGATAGGGACCCTGCGGATACGAAGGCTGCGCCGGGATCCCGTACTGCGTGGGCGGCGCGTCGCTCGCCGGAGGGACGAAGCCGCCGCCGTCGGGTGCGGCGAATCCCCCGGAGCCGGGTCCCGGGCCGAACCCCCCGGGGCCGTAGCCCTCAGTACCGGAATCCCATCCGCCTTGCGGAGTGTCACTCATCGGTGGCACGTCCCCCTTCGTCCGCCTCAGTCTCCCGATACCGGGTCGGTTTCAGTATTTCCCTCGCCGATGCGCCCGGCCAGCCCTCCGAAGCCGGCGCGCGTCGCGGCCACGATCAGCCGGTCGCCGGCCTGCAGCACCCGGCCGCGGTCGGCTCCCGACCAGTCGAACGCCGTGCTGCCGGTGCGCCGTACCGCCAGGACCCGCGTCAGGCCGGGCTTGTCAAGATCGCGCTGCTCCTGCCCGGCCAGCTCCGAGCCCTCCTCGACCGCCACCTCGGCGATCAGCAGGACTTTGCGGTACACCGACAGCGTGCCCAGCACCTCGCGGCCCATCATCGCGGCGGCGAAGGCCGGGGCGGCGAGGTAGGACACCGAGCGGGAGGCGGTGTTGCCGAACTCCTTGTAGACGTGCGAGGCGAAGTCGTCGTCGAAGAGCCGGACCACGACGCGGACCTCGGGGTTGATGGCCCGGGCCTCCAGCGCGGCCTCCAGATTGGTGACGTCGTCGCCGGTCACCGCCACGACCGCGCGGGCCCGGGCGATCTGCGCGCGGCGCAGCGCGTCGTCGATCGGCCGGT
Source organism: Catenulispora sp. GAS73 (assembly GCF_041262085.1). Classification (NCBI taxonomy): domain Bacteria; kingdom Bacillati; phylum Actinomycetota; class Actinomycetes; order Catenulisporales; family Catenulisporaceae; genus Catenulispora; species Catenulispora sp. GAS73. The sequence goes on along the minus strand of NZ_JBGCCM010000065.1, from coordinate 12,601 downwards.
CGCCGATCACGGCCGGGACGTCCAGGCCGCGCGCCGCCGCGAGCCCGCGCGCGTCGGCGTCGCGCTCGATGCCCACGACCGGCACCCCGAGCTCCCGGAACAGGGCCGTGACCCGGGTGCCGGCGTTGCCGAGGCCGACCACCACGACGTGCCCGCGCAGGCCGGTGCTCGGCTGCCGGATGCGGACGTTGCGCCGGGTGGCGGTGCTCTCCACGAACACCGCCGTGACCACCGGCATCAGGACGATCCCGGACAGGGTGATCGCGACCTGGAACAGCCGCTGGAGGTTTCCGCCGACCGAGCTCGGCTGGCCGTAGGTGTCCGGGACCGCGGACCCCGCGACGTCGAGCAGGGACTCGTAGAGAGCCCAGCCGAACGGCCTGGCCAGCAACCAGATCCCGACGAACGACACCGCCAGCGTGGCCACCGACGCCATCAGGATCGTACGCAGTTTGGCGCTGGTGAAGAACTTCAGCGTGTCCGAGCCGCGCCACAGCAGTCGCGCTGCCAGCGGGGCCTTATATACGTTCCCTTGCACGATCGTGTCCGAGACGTCCAGGAACTGGAGTGCGGCGTGGCGCGGCGAGCGTTCCTGTAACAGCATCCATTCCCGGGTGCGGCTGCGCGCCGCCGCCGTCGGCAGGACCTCGATGTCCGACTGTCGGTCCCGGTCGATGGCGTCGGCGATCAGGAACGGCGTCTGCCGCATGTCGATGTCCTGGCCGATGGCGATCCGCAGCGCCCGGCCGCCTGCGCTGACCGAGTGCGGGCGCTGCAGCGCGGCGTTGACGAACGCCGGGGCGGCGGTCGCCGAGGCCGACAGCACGGTGCAGTTGTCCACCAGCTGCGCGATGTGCACGCCGAGCCGCTGGTTGAACATGCGGATCACGATCCTGATGCCCGGACGCAGCGCCGCGGCGCGCATCGCGGCGTGGATGTTGGTCCGGTCGTCGCCGTCGACGAACGCGATCGCCTGCGCCTGGTCGATCCCCGCTTCGCGAAGCGCTTCCTCGGAGACGTAGGCGTCGGCGATCGTGTTCTCCGGGCCGAGTGCCTTGCCGATCTGGATGGTGTACGGCGTCTCCTGGGACGGCACGATGGCGGCCGTCCGGACGGCGTACTGCCGGGTCAGCTCGACGGTGAGCCTGTATGCCAGGGCATTGCCACCCACGACGATAAACAAGTCCCCCATAGAGGGATGGTAGAGGTCTGCGGTGAATTCTAGGGGCGCATTTCGTAAGCACCCGACAAATCCGCGACCCGCTCCCAGATCCGGCCGAACCGCTCGGCGTCCACCACCGGCTTGCGGACCGCGGACAGTGCCCAGGCCTGCTGCGCCTCTGTCGAGGACGGCTTGCCGTGCAGCGCGACGGCGTACTCGGAGAAGTCGCGGACCAGGAAGTCGAAGATCTGGTCCACGACCTCGTCCTCCAGCCCGGTCAGGCGCGCCTGCTCCAGCACCAGCTGGCCGTAGACGACGAGCGTGAACAGGTGGCCGAGGTTCAGCAGGAAGTCCAGGTCCTGTTGCTGCGCCTCGTCCGGCGGGCAGGTGGCGAGGAACTGGGTCAGCGCTTCGGCCTGCTCGGTGAAGCGTGCGACGTTCGGCACGCCGGCGGCCTGGCGGTAGGCCGCGCGCCAGTCGTGGAAGCGCACCTTGCCCAGGCCGCGCGCCGGACCCTGGTGGAACAGGAAGGTGTCGTCGGCGGCGTCGGTGCGGGTCGGGACCTCGGCGTACTCCTGCGGCGAGAACAGATAGTTCGGCATGAACTTCAGCACCAGCGCGAGGTTCACGTGGACCGTGCCCTCCAGCTTCGGCAGGGCCCTGATGTAGTGCGTGGCGCCGTTGAAGTAGGTGTCCTTCTCGAAGCCGCGGGCCGCGATCACGTCCCAGAGCAGGTCGATGACGCGCTCGCCCTCGGAGGTCACCTTCATCTTGGTGATCGGGTTGAACAGCAGGTAGCGGCGGTCGTCGGGGTTCGCCGTGCGGAAGTAGTCCACGGCGCGGGCGCTGAAGAGCTTCATCGCGACCAGGCGCGCGTAGGCGTCGACGAAGGAGGCGCGGACGTGGCCGAAGTCGGTGACCGGGTGGCCGTAGAGGATGCGGTTGTGGGCGTGGGTGATGGCCTCGTAGAAGGAGTGCTCCGCGATGCCCACGGAGGCCGTGCACAGGTTGAACTTGCCGACGTTGACCGTGTTCAGCGCGGCGCTGAAGGCGTCGGCGCCGGTGTGCAGGATGTCGGCGTCGGTGACCGGGTAGGCGTGGAGCTTGAACTCGCTGACGAACATCTGGGAGTCGACGACGTTCTGGACCAGCTCGAACTTCTCATGCCGGCTGTCCACGGCGAAGAAGACGTAGCCGTCCGGGCCCTCGACGTCGGAGCGCCGGCCGAAGACCGAGACCAGGCCGGCGACGTTGCCGTTGCCGATGTAGTACTTGCCGCCGGTGGCGATGTAGCCGCCGTCCCCGTCGGGGGTCAGGATCATGTCGGTGGAGTAGACGTCGGCGCCGTGCTCCTTCTCCGACAGGCCGAAGGCGAAGACGTGGCCCTCGTCCAGCAGCCGCGCGGCCCGCTCGCGCGCGGCGGCGTTCTCCGACATCCAGACCGGCCCCAGGCCCAGCACGGTGACCTGCCAGGTGTACCAGTACGGCAGGCCGTAGAACCCGAGGATCTCGCTCAGCGCGGCGTTGCGCGCGGTGTCCCAGCGCTGCGCCGGCGCGGCGGGGCCGAAGGCGTCGGCGGCGGGCGTCTGGAAGGTCGCGAAGAGCTTCTCCTTCGCGGCGAACTCCAGGAAGTCGGCATACCAGACCCGGTCCAGGTCCTCGGCCAGCAGGCGCCGCTTGCCGCGCCCCTCGAACCAGTCGACGACGGCGGTGAGCAGGCGCTGCGTCTCCTCGTCGAACTGCGAGAAGTCGAGGGTGCGCGGGTTGAAGAGCGCGGCCGGGGCGTGAGTCATGGGGGCATGCTACCAGTGGGTAACTTTCGAGTGCTGTACCGGCGCGATGCGGCAGAAAGAGGACAGCGCGGTGTTGCGGGTGTCACAGTGGAGGTGGCTGCGGTTCGGCACGAAAGGAACATGAATGGCACTCATTACGGTCCATCTGAAGCGAACGGTCGACGCAGTCCGTGCCGCGCTACCGGAGGACGAGCTCGCTGAATTCGACGCGGACATGGCGTCGACGACCGACGACGAGCCGCAGCGGACTTTCGAGCGGTGGTTCGCGCGCGCCGTTCTGAACGAGGCCGGCCTGCTGGCAGACATCAAGGCCGGGATCAGCCACGCGACCGGTAAAGGCATCCCTGTCGATGAAGCATTCCCCGGCCTGCGAGAGCGCTGGGAGCGGGAGCGGGCTCAACGCGCTGCATGAACTACAGCCTGATTATTGAGCTGCAGGCTACTAAGGCTCTCGCTGCACTATCCGAGGTTCCGCACGAGCTGTTCACGCTCGAGTTTTTCGATATCTGCGGCGATCCTCACGGTCCGCGTGGCCTTACCACTGAGACAAGTGGCCTGAAAACGAGCCGCATGTGGGCGGTCGGCTTAATGGGCTTCATCGAATATGAAGTCGATGATGGGGCCAAAGTGGTCACCATTACCAACGTCATAAGCACGGTGGGGTAGAAAGGAGTCGCGAGAGCCCGGTGGCGACCCGGGCTCTCGGCTCTTTTTCACCGACTTCACCGATAGTTCGCGCGCGTCCGAATCCGCGAGAACACCAGCAGCACCGCCAACGTGATCGTCATCATCACCGCGGTCACCGCCGCCGCGACGAACTGGTGCCCGCGGTCGTCCAGGGCGTAGATGCGCAGCGGGAGCGTCGTCCAGTCCGCCGAGTAGACCATCGCCGTCGCGCCGAGTTCGCCCATCGACAGCGCGAAGCACAGCGCCAGCGAGCCGGTCAGCGCCGGGAGTAGCAGTGGCAGTTTCACCCGCAGCAGCGTGTAGTACGGCCGTGCCCCGAGCGAGGCCGCGGCTTGCTCGTACGCCGGGTCCAGGCGGGTGACCGCCGCCGAGACCTGCTGGAAGGCGTAGGCGGTGACCAGGATCGCGTGCGCCATGACCACGATGGTGTTGGTGCCGTTCAGGAGCACCGGGCCTTGTGAGAAGGCGACCAGCAGCGCCAGGCCGACGACCACCGAGGGGACGGCGATCGGCAGCATGAAGACGGTCTGGATCAGGGTTTTGCCGACACGGTTGCGGACCGCGTCCAGTGCGAGCGCGGCCCACGTGCCGACGACCAGTGCGATCACGCTCGACAGCAGCGCGGTGATCAGCGAGGTTTCCAGGCCGTCCAGCGGGTCGGTGTGGAAGGCCGCGGTGATGTTGGAGAACGTGTAGGAGGACGGGAACGCGCCGTTCCACTGCCGGGTGAACGCCGCCAGGACCAGGACGCCGAACGGCAGGCCGAACAGCAGCAGGAAGAAGAAGCCGAAGACCGCCCACGCGATCCTCTGCGATCTACGCGTGTACAGCAGCACGACGGCCTCCAGACATCCGGGCGAGCAGCACGCGGTAGCCGGCGAACAGGGCCAGCGACAGCACGATGTTGATGACGGCCAGTGCGCAGGCCCCGGCGTAGTTGGTCTGTTCCTTGGCGAAGTTCTCGATCAGGACCGGGAGCGTCTGGTACTTGGCGCCGGTGAAGGAGACGATGCCGTACTCGTTCATCGTCAGCATCAGCACCAGCGAGCCGCCGGCGAACACCGCGGGCAGCGCCTCGGGCAGGATCACTTGCCAGACCACGCGGCCGGCGCGGGCCCCGAGCGAGGCGGCGACCTCCAGCTGGCCGGAGTCGATCTGCGAGAACGCGGTCAGCAGCGGCCGCATCACGAACGGCGTGAAGTAGATCAGCTCCGCCAGCCAGATGCCCCACGGCGAGTACTCGACGAAGTTGATCGGCGTGTCGTGCCGCCCCCCGGTGAGCGCCGAGGCGATGTGGTTCACCATGCCGACCCGGCCGTACAGGAACATGATCGACACGGTGATCAGGAACGACGGGAACGACAGGAACACGTCGATGAAGCGGGACACCGCCTTAGCGCCGGGGAACGGCACGAACGCGATGGTCAGTGCCAGCAGGAAGCCCAGGACGAGGCACCCGGCGGTGGAGTAGACGGCCATCTCGATCGTGTTCTTAATGACGGTGCGGGTGCCCGGGTCTTCCAGGGTGTCGGAGAAAGACGTGGTGACCTTGAAGGGGTTGGTCGGGTCCGGCGGGCTGCCCTCGATCGCCTGCTTGACGACGAGATAGAGGGGATAGAGGAAGGCCGCGGCCAGCAGGAGGACCGGGGGAGTTGACCAGAGCCAGGCCATCGATCGGCGGGCTTTGTTGGCCGGAGCGGCGCTCTTGCCGCCGGGCGCCGCCGGAGCCGCGGGCGGGAGTTCGGTGACGGCGGTCATCGGGCGGGGCCATCGGCGGGAGCGGCGGCCGGGGCTGCGGCTTCGGCAGAGTCGGCCGGTTCTGCGGCCGGAACTGGTGAGGCACGCAGTGCGGTGAGCGCGATGGTCCGGGCGGAATTGGTTGGTTCTGCGGAGCCGGCCGGTGTGGCGGCAAGTCGCGGCGAGGCGATTGGCGCGGCCGAGGTCTGAGTAGCTGCCAAGCCACTCGCAGCCGCCGGTATCAGCACCGCGTCCTCAGTCGAGAAGTGCAGCCACACCTCATCCCCGATCACCGGCGGATTCCGCAGCTCGTTCGTGTCCAGCCGCACCTCGTGCCCGTGCACCTCCGCAAAAATCCGGTGCGCCGAGCCGCGCCACTGCACCTCGGTCACCGTCCCCGCGAACGCGTTGTCGTGATGCTCGGCAGCGGCCAGGCCGAGGAAGTGCGGCCGAAGGCACAGCGTGCGCTGCTCTCCGGTACCCGCGGGCTGCGTGCACGTCGCCATCACCGGATCGGCCCCCGCCGCGATCCGCACCGTCGCCCGGAACGACCCGTCCGGCTGCGGTGCGCATTCCGTCACCGTCACCGGCAGCAGGTTCGAGTTGCCCACGAACCCCGCCGCGAACTCCGTCCCCGGCCGCTTGTACAGCTCCCGCGCCGTCCCCACCTCGACCAGGCGGGCCTCGTTCATCACCGCGATGCGGTCGGCCAGGGTCAGGGCCTCGATCTGGTCGTGCGTGACATACAGGATGCTGACATCCGGCAGTTCCCGGTGCAGCCGCGCGAGTTCGGCGAGCATGCCGCTGCGCAGTTGGGCGTCCAGGGCCGACAGCGGCTCGTCCAGCAGCAGGACCGAGGGCTCGATCGCCAGCGCTCGCGCGATCGCCACCCGCTGCTGCTGGCCGCCGGACAGCTCGCGCGGGTAGCGCTTGGCGTACTGCGCCATGCCGGTCATGCGCAGCGCCTCGGCGACGCGGCCGGGGATCGTGGCCTTGGCGACCTTCTGTGCCTTCAGCCCGAAGGCGACGTTCTGCTCGACGCGCATGTGCGGGAACAGCGCGTACTGCTGCACCACCATGCCCAGCCCGCGCTTGTACGGCGGCAGATCGGTGACGTCGCGCCCGCCGGCGTACACGCGACCCGACGCCGGCCGGACGAAGCCCGCCACCGCGCGCAGGGCCGTGGTCTTTCCGGAGCCGGAGGGGCCGAGCAGGGCGACCACTTCGCCGGGGGCGACCTCCAGCGAGAAGGAGTCGAGGACGACGTTGCCGTTGTAGGCGACCGTCACCTCCTCGAAGCGGATGCCCCCGGATCCGCGTCCTGATGATCGTCGGGCCGTTGGGTCTGCTTCGGTGGCGGTCATGCTCACTCCTGTACTGCGAATGCTGCGAAAACGGTGAGGACTTCGGGATACGGCCAGGTGTCCCGCCCGGTGCTTCGGGCGGGACACCTGGCGGGTCGGCACGATCGGCTCGGTCAGCTCGGGGTGCCGGTGGCGGTGTCCCAGGCCTTGACGTCGCTGTTGTAGTTCTGCGCGACCTCGGTCCAGTCCACCGGGAACACGGTCACGCCCTGCATCAGCGCGGTCAGCGCCGCGTAGTTGCTGTCGGTGGGCTTGATGTCGGTGCGGGTCGGGAAGCCGTAGGCGACCTTGGAGGCGTCCAGCTGCGCGCCCTCGGAGAGCAGGAAGTCGATCAGCTTCTTGCCGTTGTCGGCGTTCGGCGCGCCCTTGACCAGCCCGGCCATGTACGGCAGGGAGAAGGTGCTGGGCTTGCCGTCGTTGCCGGCCGGGAAGAAGATCTTGTTGTTCGGGTACTGGGTCGTGCTGTCGACGTAGTTCATCTGCACGTCGCCGTTGGCCACCCACAGGTCGCCGGTGTTGACCTTGCTCTCCAGCGCGCCGGTGGACTTGGACGGCCCGACGTTGCTGGACTGCAGCTTCTTGAAGTAGTCCCAGGTGGCGTTCCGGTCGTCGCCGAAGGCGTGGATCGCCGCGATCATCACGCCGGTGCCGTCGCCGGCCACGCCGGGGGTGGAGTACTGCAGCTTCTTGGCGAACTTCGGGTCCAGCAGGTCGTTCCAGGTCTTCGGCGGCCCGGCCGGCAGCATCTTGGTGTTGTAGATGAAGGACAGGTAGTCGCCCATCACCGCTTCCCACTGACCGTTCTTGTCCACCAGCGAGGGGTCGACCTTGTCCACGCACACCGGGCTGTACGGCTGCAGCAGGCCGGAGGCTTCGGCCTTCTGGATGAACGGCGGCAGGGTGACGATGACGTCGGCCTTCGGGTTCGACTTCTCGGAGTCGACCTTCGTCTCCACCCCGCCGGAACCGTCCTCGGAGTAGTTCACGTGGATGCCGGTCAGCGCCGTGAACTTCTTGAACTCCTGGTTGTACCAGTTGTTGTCATCCTTGGCGTCGTACAGACCGTCGGCGCTGTATATGGTCACCTGCCCGCCGGAGCCGTCGGCCTTCGCGGCCGTGGTCGGTGCGGCGGCGCCGAGCGCCGGGCAGGACGACGACGCGGCTGCGGGGGAGGTGCCGCCGGTGCTGCCAGTGGCACCGGGGGAGTTGTGGGCGTTGGAGGCACAAGCCGTCAGTCCGGTCAGCGCCAGGCCGCCGGCGGCGATCAGAGCGCCGGCGCGGCCGATGCGCGTGCGGGACAGTACGTGCGACATTGACGAACCCTTCTAGGGGAATCTCCGTGTACAGCGTGACCCGGAGCCGGAGTTTTGCAAGTGACTGAAAGGCGATTTCCGAGTGGTCGTCGCGAGTGCTCCGTGAACCGCAGTTTTCCCTCGCGCGCATAAGCCGCCAACCGGCTGACCGGCTATGGGGGCTATAGCGGAAGGCCTCGCCGCAGGCAGGCGCGACAGGTCACCTCGGGGTTAACGCACTGTTCATCCAACTGCTCGCCGATGTGCTTCGATGCGCAGGCCGCCGCATAGCGAGCCGCTATCACTTCCATGCCGAAGAGCGGTCTTGGCGGATGCCCGCGCTTATCCCAAGGTAGGAACCATGGTTGATCATCTCCCTGTCCGCCCCGAACACCTCGGCGACTTCGTCGGCGGTGTCTGGGGCCCGGCCGCGGCCGGCGGTACCCGGGCCGACGTCAGTCCCGCCGACACCTCCGACGTCCTCGGCCATTTCGCCGACTCCACGGCCGCCGACGCGGTGCGTGCCGTGGACGCCGCCGAGGCCGCGCTGCCGGCCTGGCGGGCGCTCGGGCCGATCAAGCGGGCCGAGATCGTGCGCAAAGCGGAGCGGATCATCGGCGAGCGCGAGGACGAGTTCGCCCGGGCCATCAGCCGAGAGCAGGGCAAGCTCTACAGGGAGGCGCTCGGCGAGGTCCGGCGCGGGATGGCGATCCTGGACTTCACCGCCGGGGAGGGCCGCCGGCTCAACGGCTACACCACACCGGCCGAGGAACCGCGGACCGTCGCGATGACGTTCCGGCGGCCGATCGGCGTGGTCGGGCTGATCACGCCGTGGAACTTCCCGCTCACCATCCCGATCTGGAAGGTGGCGCCGGCGCTGGTGGCCGGGTGCACGAGCATCCTGAAGCCCTCGCCGTTCACCCCCTACTCCTCGGCGCTGCTGGTGCAGGCCTTCGCCGACGCCGGGGTCCCGGCCGGCGTGCTGAACCTGGTGCAGGGCGACCGGGAGCCCGGCGAGGCGCTGACGAACGACCCGCGCGTGGCCGGCATCTCCTTCACCGGCTCGCTGCCGGTGGGCCGCGCGATCCACACCGCCGGCGCCGGCCGGCTGCTGAAGACGCAGCTGGAGCTCGGCGGCAAGAACGCGGTGCTGGTGCTGGCGGACGCCGATCTGGACAAGGCCGCCGCGGCGATCGTGTTCGGCGCGTTCGGCCAGGCCGGGCAGCGGTGTTCGGCGACCTCGCGCGTGGTGGTCGACGTCAGCGTCAAGGAAGCGTTGCTGGAGAAGGTCGTCGCGAAGGTGAGCGCCCTGAAAGTCGGCAACCCCTTCGATCCCGAGGCCGATGTCTGCCCGGTCGTCAACGAGGACCGGATGAACGCCTGCCTGGCGGCCATCACGAAGGCCCAGGAAGTCGAGGCGAAGGTCGTGGTCGGCGGACACCGGTTCACCGACGGCGTCCCGGACGGCTACTACGTCGAGCCGACCGTGCTGCGCGACGTCCCGTGGGACTGCGAGATCGCGCAGGAGGAGATCTTCGGCCCGGTGCTCTCGGTCATCGACTGCGACGGCTTCGACGACGCCATGCGCATCTCCAACTCCGTGCAATACGGCATGTCCGGCACCATCTTCACGCAGAACCCGGCGCACATCTTCGAGGCGCTGGAGCGCTTCGAGGCAGGCATGCTCCACGTCAACCGCCCCGGCGTCGGCGCCTACGCGCACCTGCCGCACATGGGCGCCAAACAGTCGCAGTACGGCGCGCCGGAGTGCTCGCCGGAGGTCTGGGACTTCTACACCGAATGGCGGTCGGCGTGCATCAGCTTCTGAACCCGCTGGGCCAGGCGAGGGTCATGTCCGCCGCTGAAGCGGTGCAGTCCTTCGTCGAGCCCGGGGCGGTGTTGGGCCTGGGCGGTCAGAACATCAACCGCTGCCCGATGGCGCTGGTGCACGAGGTGGTGCGGCAGGACATCGGCGAGCTGACGGTCGTCGGCTGCAACCTGTCGCTGCCGCTGGACCACCTGGTCGCCGCCGGGCTCGTGGTCCGCACCGAGCAGGGCAGCGGCAACCTGGAGAAGTTCGGCACGCTGTTCAGCTGGCGGCGGGCCGTGGAGGCGAACCGCATCGAGGTGCGCGACTACTCGCACCTGTCGATGGCCTCCCGCTTCCTGGCCGGCGCGATGGGCCTGCCGTTCATGCCGGTGCGCTCGCTGCTGGGCTCCTCGATCCTGGAACGCCTCGTCGCCGAGGAGGACGCGGTGGTCACCGCCGACCCCTGGAGCGGCGAGCCGGTGGTGCTGGTGCGCGCCTGCACCCCCGACGTGTCGCTGATCCACGCCAACGCCGCCGACGCCGACGGCAACGTGGTCATCGACGGCGTGACGAGCCACGAGGTGGACATGGTCCGGGCCTCCCGGCACGTCATCGTCTCGGTGGAGGAGGTACTGCCGGCCGGCGCGTTCGACGACCAGCCCGAGCGCGTCACCATCTCCGGCGCCTACATCAGCGCGGTCGTCGAGCAGCCCTGGGGCGCCTGGCCGACCAGCGTCTACCGCCGGTACGACTACTACGAATCCGAGATCGACGGCTACCAGAAGAGCGCCAAGGCCGGCGACGAGGGCCCACGGGCGTTCCTGGCCGAGCACGTCACGGCGCACGCCGATTTCGACGCCTATCTGGCCGCGACCGACCCCGGCGCCTCGGCACGGACGGCGATGGCCGAACAGATGCGGAGCTTGTTGTGACCGTCACCGAACCAACGGTCGGCGCCCTCCCCCGAGAACTGCTGGTCTTCGAGGGCGCCCGGCAGATCGCCGACGGCGACTGCGTGATCGCCGGCACCGGCCTGCCCCTGCTGGCCGGCCTGGTGGCGCAGCGCACGCACGCCCCGAGCGCCCGGCTGCTGATCGAATCAGGGGTCATATTCCCCAAGGTGGTCCCCACCCCGCTGTCAGTGGTGGACCCGCGGATCATGCACGCACCGTCGAAACTGGGCTCCCTGATCGAGTCGCTCGGCGGCTTCGTGCAGCGCGGCCTGGTCGCCACCGGCTTCCTCGGCGGCGCGCAGATCGACGCCCGGGCGAACATCAACTCCACCTGGATCGAACGCGGCACCGGCCGCGTCCGTCTCCCGGGCAGCGGCGGCGCCAACGACATCGCCTCCCACTGCGCCACCATCGTCGTCCTCACCAGCCACGAGAAACGTCGCTTCCCAGAACGCTGCGACTACATCACCTCACCGGGCTTCCTGGACGGCCCCGGCGCGCGCCGCCGCGCGGGCCTGAACCCGGTACGGGTCAAGGTGGTCACGGACCTATGTGTCATGGAGGGCGACGACGCAGAGGGCGAACTCACCATCAGCGCCCTGATGCCAGGCGCCACCGTCGAGGAAGTCCTGGCCAACACCGGCTTCACCCCGCGCGTCGCCGACCACCTCGGCGTGGTCGCGGTCCCCTCTCCCGAGCACCTCGCCCTGCTGCGCGACGTCCTCGACCCCGACTCTCGCTATTTCCCCGAACGCCTGAAGAACGGAAACACCTGATGACTGAGAAGACGCCCTTCCACTGGAAGTCCAACATCGCGTGGAAGAACCGCGACCGCATCGTGGTCCGCGGCTACGACGTCAACGAGCTGACCGGCAACCTGAACTTCGGCCAAATGCTGTTCCTGGTCCTCAAGGGCGAACTACCCACCGAAGCCCAAGCCAAGATCACCAACGCGATGATGGTCTCCCTCGCCGAACACGCGATGTCACCCTCCTCAGCCACCGTCCGCTTCGCCACCTCCGGCGGCGCCGAGCTGAACGGCGCAGTCTCAGCCGGCGTCGCAGCAATCGGCCGCCTCCACGGCACCGCCGACCGCCCGGCGAACATGTTCATCGGCGTGGAGAAGCGCGCCGAGGACGAGGGCATCCCGATGAAAGAGGCCGCCGCACTGACCGTCCAGGAGATGCGCGCCCGCCGCGAGAACATGCCCGGCTACCACCACGCACAGCACATCCGCGACCCCCGCACCGCGCGCCTGCTGGAACTGAGCGACAAGTGGGGCATCAGCAGCACCTACGTCGCCATCGCCCGCGCCATGGAGAACGCCACCGAGGCCGTCTTCGGCCGCCGCCTGTGGCTCAACGGCCCCGGCGCAATGGGCTGCATCGGCCTCGACGCGGGCTACTCCCCACTGGAGATGAAGGCAATGTTCATCACCGCGCGCACACTGTCCCTATGCGCCCACTCGATCGAGGAATCGACCCGCGAGAAGGGCTGGCGCGCGTCGGAAAACTCCGACATGGTGCAGCCACTGTCACTGCAGATGCAGGGCCCGGACTGGTACGACGGCCCGGAGGACCGGGAACTGCCGACGGAGTTCGCTGAGTAGCTGAGCGGTTGTCGGCGCTGCCGGGGCGCAGGCGGCATCGGAGCCGCCCGCACAAAGCAAGCGATAGATCGGTGTTCGCCGGGCGGTGACGGGCCAGCGCGACCGGCCACGTGGTGAGTCGTGTCCGACCGGACCATGCGGGGTGTTGGTTCTGGGTCCCTCGCCGCGTCGGCGGGCGAAGCCAACCTGGTCGG
>NZ_JBGCCM010000064.1:0-37840 GCF_041262085.1 Catenulispora sp. GAS73 | reverse complement strand
CCCGAACTCATCCAGGCAGAACACGATCGTCGGTTCGCCCGGCTCGGGTATCACCTCGCCGTCGGCAATCGCGTACAGGTGCTCCACCCGGGCCTTCTTGACCGCGTAGTCCGGGTCCTTCGAGGTCTTCCAGGTCTTTATCCGTTGAAAGGAGACGCCTTCGTCACGGAGCAGGACCCGAAGGCCCTCGTGGGAGATGTCGTCGACCACCCCCTCGGCAACCAGGAAGTCCGCGAGCTTAGACAGGCTCCAGGTGGAGAACGGCAGGCCGTGCTCGACCGGCTTCGACTTCGCGATCTTCTTGATCTCCCGGCGTTCCGGCAGGTTGAACGTGCGGGGCCTGCCTCCGGCGTACTTCGGGTACAACGAGGCGAAATCCGTCGGCGTCGAAATTGTGGATCACATCGCGGACCCGGTCCTCGCCGGTGAACGTGACCTCGGCGATCTTCGCCACGGGCATCTTCTGCGCTGAGAGCAGCACCATCTGCGCTCGACGCCAGGTCACCACCGACCCCGTCCCACGCCGCACTATCCGCAGCAGCCGACGACCCTCGTCGTCGTCGATCTCCCGAACCTGCACCCGCTCAGCCATCTGCCAAGTCTGATACACCCGCCCCGTCGGCGGCACTCACCACACCGACGGGGCGAACATTGCCTGATACGGCACTAGTAGTGCTTTGTTAGGTTGTGTGTTCGTTGCGGAGGTCGGCGAGGGTGAGGGTTCTGGTGCAGGTGGGGCAGGTGCCGGTCCAGATCGCCAGGATGACCTGTAGTTCTCGCAGGACGTGGTAGACGGTCAGGCCGGCGCAGGGGCTTTTGGGTCGCTACGCAGCAGGGTGCAGAAGGCCTGGGCGGCGGTGGCCAGGGTGACGTGTCGGTGCCAGCCGGTGTAGCTGCGGCCCTCGAAGTGGTCGATGCCCAGGCCGTGTTTGAGTTCGCGGTAGTCGTGTTCGATACGCCAGCGGATCTTCGCCAGGCGTACCAGGGTGGGCAGGTCGGTATCCGGCGGGAGGGTGCTGAGCCAGTAGTTGGAGGGTTCTGGGGCGTCGTCGTCCCACTGGGCCAGGAGCCATTCGGCCGGGAGTGTGCGGTCGGAACCGTGGGAAATGGCCTTGTTGGCCGGGCGTACCCGCAGCGCGAGGAACTTGCCGGCCATCGCCGCGGTGGGGTTGTGGCCGGTGGCCCGGGTGCCGGTGCGCCAGCAGGTCTCGGTGAACGCCTGGCGTCCGGCTTCGACGGCCAGGGCTTTGACGCTCTGGGGCTTGTCCGGGTAGTGCGGTTTGGGCCAGGGGCCGCGGGACCCGGGGCAGATGTTCACGGTCACGGCGTGGCCGGGCTGGACGGACAACTCGGCGTTCGCGGCCAGCACGTAGGGCAGGCAGCGTGTGGACAAGGCGATGCGGAAGGCGGTGCTGTCACCGTAGGCGCTGTCCGCCACGATCGGGCGGGCCGGCAGGCCCCAGCCGGTGATCTGGTCGAGCTGGTCTATGGCGAGTTGGTGTTTGGTGGGGTGCCGAACCGCGTCGGGGATCTTGCAGTGCTCGCGCTGGGTCCTGGTTCGTGTGAGCATCTCTTGGGCCTGTTGTTCATCTCCTGCCTTGGGCGGGATGTGATCGTCCCAGCACTCGGGCAGGAACAGCCGCCAGTTCGCGGCCATGGAGGCGTGATCGGTCACCAGCTGCACGCTGACGGCGACCTGACAGTTCCCGATCTTGCCCAATGCCCCGCAGTACTGCGGGGCGACCCCGGGTGAGGCTGTCCCGTCCTTGGGGAACCCGACATCGTCCACGGCATAGGCCTCGGGGTTGATCACATCGAACATGCGCAGTGCCAGGACACGTCGGACCTCGGTGTAGTTCCAGGTGGAGGAGGTGATGAACTGCTGCAGACGTTGATGGTCGATCCCGAGTCGCTCGGCCATCGGCTGCATCGACTTGCGTTTGCCGTCGGTCATCAGGCCACGCAGATACAGCATCCCCTTGTCCCGCTGATCCGCCCTGGCCAGATCCGTGAAGACCTCAGCGGCGAACTCCTCCAACCGAGGCAGCACCTCGATCATCTGATCCGGTGTCATACCTCGCAGCATGACACCGAACCACAACCTGACAAAGCACTACTAGACGCCCGGCCGGAGTCCTCGGCGTCGATGATCCTGTGGTCGTCGATCGACAACATGAGCCGTCGGTTGGCGGACACGATCATGCCGACCTGGCGTGACGCCTGGTACGGAAGAATCCTCCCGGTGGATTCGCTGTTCACGATGCTTGCCGATCGAGAGGCCGACGCCCGCGCGCTGAGGACCTCCGCGGTCGGATTGCCGAGCTCGCCGAGCAGCTGGACGCCACCGAGACCGAGCTGTCCCGGCTGGCGATCACCCGCGAGACCATGCTGGCGCTGGGATACTCCGAAGAGGCCGAGCCCGAGCCCGATCCGGTGACCGCCCAGCTGGCCTACCGGCAGATCCTGGTTGCCTTCGAAACGCCGTCGGCGGCCTACGCGCTGGTGATCTGTGCCGGTTGCTCGACGCGGAGACTGAGCCGAAACATCGCGAGGCATGCGCCAGCGACTCAACTGCCTGGCCGGACGTGGAATCCTGACCGAGACCGAACCGGGCTTGTTCACCATGGCACGGGCCTCGGACCAGTAGACCCGTCCAGCGCGTGGCATCTCACAGTGGGCGAAAGCGATCCTCGACGGCCCAGTTCGCGGGGAGCTCGGAGCGAATCCGACCCAGCAGCGACTCGGCCTGAGCGTTGAACGACTCGCGCTCTTGCATCGTTCACCGGCCGGGAGAGGTTGGGCCGTTCCAGTCCACCGATGACTGATATCTGTCAGCGGGTCGGTCGTGTTCCGCGCGGGTCTTTTCGCCCACCGGCAGCCGTCGTGAATCACACGGATAGCCGACGACTCCGAACGCGATCGGCCGACCTGTATGGAGGTGCTGCGCCTACCTGCGCATGCCGTACGACCCGTACGATCCCGCCGCTGAGCTGGCCGTGCGCCAGGTCCGCACTACTGAACAGAGTGGAACCCGGCTAATACCGCCAACCGGCCCCAGACGATCGCAGGGTGCAGGGCACCGGACACGACGGCCCCCTCGTAACAGTGCGTATTTTTCGTAGAACCCATCATCACGCGGAGGCCGTCACCCTGCCCGGCGAATCGTCGAACACGCCAGCCCGGAGCTGCGTCAGCTCGTCACCGCCTCGCAGAGGCGGAACACGCCCTCAACCTGGTTCCCAAACCAGGAGCAGAGCCTTGATCAATTCCTGAGGTTAAACAGCAAGCTCAGCTCAGATTCCAGCACGTCTGAGACTCGCGAAGGTACCCAAACCCAGCGCGAAGTCGACGTCACGGCGATATCTCAGGCGCCCTCAACGCTCTACGACTGGAACCAGTACTCATCCCACACGGGACCACCCGCTCTGTTGTTCCACTCGTAGTTGCAGGCGTACGCCTGAGCGAGCAGCTCGTTCACAGCGTCATTGCCATCGACCCGGCAGGCGGTTTCGTTATAGAAGAAGCGGCCGGAGTAGACCCAAGCATTTGGGCTGACGGTCGACGATGTACTGACTGTGGTGTTCGCGGAGGCTGTCGCGCTCATCGAGACACCACCGACTCCGAGCACGGCGGTGAAGAGAGCGGGCACGACGGCACACCTTCTGAGATGCATCGCGATCCCTTCTGATCGGCCGCTACGAGCTTAGCGGCGTGTTTCGACAAAGTATCCGGCCAACGTGTCAGAAGCCTGCTATAGACCTGCTGTCTCGGTCTCTGCGAGATCAGAGTGACTTCGGGAACGATTTCTGGTTCTTGACCTTCTTGCGGATGCCATTGATGCGCTCTCGGGAGGCATGGCCGCTGCGTTCTCGCTTACGCCCCGAAGGCCTCCATCGAGGGCCAGCTGCTGGAAGCCAAGGACACCATGTAGAAGATGCTCGCCGTCATCATCCCGCACACCGACGACGAACGCCGTCGTCGACGACGTCCACAGCGCCTTGGACCAGCTCCTGCAGCAGCTCACCGGCGTCTCACCCCGGCCGGCCTGAAGCCGCGCCAGATCGGGGTCCCTCCGACAGCGACCCCGCTTCCCATCGTCAAAGTGCGCCAGGCCGCCATCGGATACTGTGGGGCATGGGAGCTGATGGGCAGGCTGGCGCGATGCTCCCGGCGACGCCGCGTTCGCGCAGCGACTATCGCACGATCCTGCGAAGCTTCGCCACCTGGCACCACCTGCGGCGCCTTCGCGCGATCGTAGACCGGCAGCCGCTGACCCAGAACCCTGGCCCGCCAACTCATGAACGGCGGCTCGGTCTCGGTGCCCGACCGCGTCGCGGGGCTTCCTCGTCCTGCTGTACGCTCAACGCGCCGTGCGCATCACCCAGCTGACGACCAAGCACGCCACCGCCACCGACAACGGCGTGGAACTCCTCCTCGCCGAGGGACCGATCCTGTTGCCGTCAGCATTCGGAGACCTGGTCATGATGCTCATCGACGACCGTCGCGGAGCCACTCCGACCGCGCCTGAAGACAGCGTGTGGCTCTACCCGGGATCCCGGCTCGGACGTCCGCTGGCCCCTAGCGACCTGACGAGGAGGCTACGAGAACTCGGCATCTCACCGACCCTCGGCCGCAACACCGCGCTGATGGAGATGGCCGCCGAGATGCCCGCCGCCGTCATCACACGGATGCTCGGCATCAGCCTCGACCGAGCCACACGCTGGACCCAAGACGCGGGCAACACCCGACTCGGCTACGCCGCACAGCTCGCACGCCGGGCCGGCCGACTACTACGCAGCAGGACCATCGAACCGCAACCGGCCCGCCATGACATCGGCCGCGACCTCTACGATCCCCCGCCCATGAGCATCGGCATAAGCCTTCAACTTCACCAGCGCCTCCGCACCGGAAAACCCGAGCTGAGCGCTTACCACTCCGCTGGCTTGGTGGACCTGGGCAGACATCAACGCCCCGTTCTGCTCAGCCCTGCCGACGTCCTGGTTCACGCTGCTACCCCGGTTTTCGATCGGTTCGCTCGGTACTGCGGGCTAAGCCGATGGCCGGGCATGCCCGATGCTACAACCGAGCCGTCCTCGCGGTCGGCATACCAGCCGAGCCTTGCCACGGCCGTAGGTGTGGCAGAAATACCGGTGCGGGGAGGTGTTCGCGTCCCGGCGCAGCCACGGCGACACGTCCACGGCCAGCACCAGCCGACCGTCCGCGGCCTGAGGTAGCGGTGCGTCGTTCATTGCCTCACGCAGGCTGCCGATGTCCAGGCTGCCGTGGTTGATCCTGTCGTACAACGCTGTCTCGGCACACCTCGGCCCAGATGCGTCAGTCAGCTGCTCACCAACCGAGACTGCCTGACCATGCACCAGCTACGCACCGGAGCTCACCTCACTGGAGTGGGTCTGGTGACTGATCAAAGCAAGCCTGGGCAACCGGGCACCACGCCTCGGCGCCATAGACCAACTCGCCCGCCTGATCAGCACTCGGCTATGCCGGATCCAACACCGCACTGACCGGCTACTCGACCGCTACATCAAAGACGCCGGACTCGCACTCGAGCCCCCGTAACCTCACGAATTCACCTTGAGTAAGCCCCGTATTCGGTCAGATCATGACCCGCCGGCGAGGGCCGGGAACTGCCGCTGCGCGGCGAGGAAGGAACCTGCAGCGAATGGCGGCTCCTGGCCGCCTGCCACAACCTGCGCAAAGCCATCCGCGATAGCGGGAACACGAGACCGGTCGCCGCCCAAGCCTGACGATCCGGCCGGAAACCCGCCGCAGCGCCATGCCGAGCCCGGCCAACATCACACCAAGCCCACTACCGCGACACCAGCATCGCACAAAACAGTCCGCGAGGCCCTCAACCGGTCCACAACCGCCCGTCGGCCTATCACCAGCCGTGCAACGCGACGGTGCGGATTGGCGATTTTGAAAGGTCTACACGTTGACCTGTACCAGCTCGATCCCGAGCAGTTCCGCAGTGGCTTGAATCTCCGGGATGAGGTTGCCGGTGCCTAGTGCCCAGTGGTGCGAGATTCCGGTCGCGCTCCACGCGTCGGTCCACTCTCCGGGGTCGCAGCCGAAATCGACACGTGAGGTGGTGTTGCCGATTTGAAGCAGCGGGCCGTCGACCACCTGGCCGCTGGACGCGACGAAGCGAAACGTGCCATCGCGCAGTTGCGCGACTCCGAAGGTGGTGACGGGCCCGTGGGTCACATCGAACTCGACAGAGACGCCCCAGCCGCGCTTGCCGTGGTAGACCCCAAGACCCCGCAGCAGGGGTCGGCGTCCGCTGATCGCCAGGTGGGCAGGGCCGTCGTGGCCCATTTCGACAACGTTGTCGCGGAAGTTGAGAGCCTGCAGCTCAGTGAACGAACCGCCGCCGCCGAGCCGGTCGAGGATGAGCATCGCCAGCGAAGTGCGCAGCTCGTACTCGCCGACGGTCGGCACGCCGCGTGCGGTGAGTAGCGACGCGCCGAGGATCATGCCGGCGCCGAGCCGTTCGTGCTGTTCGCCTTCCAGGCCTCGGTGGTAGTAGGCCACGCTGTCCAGCGAGAAGTCCTCGACCAGCCGGTCGAGTCCGACTGAGACCCTTGCCGCCCAGCGGAAGTCCTCGTCCTGGACGGTGGGGTCGAGGTCGAAGACGTCACAGGCTACTGCCATGCGCTCGGCTACCTGAGCCTCGGTGACCGCCGCGGTTCGCACTCGCAGATCGTCGAACTCCAGAACCTCCACGTGACCGCCGAGGTTCGCGGGGACCAGGGTGAGGTCGGTTGAGACGTCAAGCATGCCGGGGTATAGGTGGCCCATGAGGCCGTGTCGTCCGTGCCGCAGCATGCCGCGGACGCCAGCCGCCTGGATCCACCTGCCGATCCGGATCCAGGCCCGCTCGTCCTCCAGGTAGCCCGATACCGAGCGGAAGGGGATGCCACAGCGTAGGAAGGTATTGGACATCTCCGGCAGCGGGCAGGCACCACAGTAGGCCAGCCACTGGCCGGTGTCGAAGCTCGCGTGGTCCATTGCCTGGGTGGGCTGCAGGTTGATCAGCAGTACGGGCGCACCGCTGCGCTGTGCGATCGGTACAATCATTGAGGCGGTCATATAGGTGGTGAGGAAGCCAACGATGATGTCGCAGTCAGCCATCCGAAGCTGTTCGGCGGCGCGGGCGCCATCCTCGGCGTCCGAGATGAACCCGGCGTCGACCACCTCGCAGTCCAGTGCACGCATCCGCTCGGCAACTCGGGTGGCCGAGCGCTGCAACTGCGGCAGCAGGTCGGGGAATTGCGGCCAGTAGGCGCCGAGCCCGCCGGCGACGAGGCCGACTCTCGTGCGTCGCGTTGTGATCCGCCGCAGCCCAGGGACACCTTTGGCGAGGTTGGGCGTCGTGGTCATGGCTGGTTTCCTCCTTGGAGCCCGAGCAGTTGGTCGTCAAGGTTGAAGATCTCGTCGAGCAGCTGGAGGCTCTCGTCCGGCCGGCGGTCGTCGAGCCCCGTGAAATAGCGGCTCATCTCGGCCTGCCAGCGGACGTTCGCCTCGGTGTCGGCGATGGCCGCCTGGGCGGCGCCCAGATCGTCGGCCTCGACGTAGCCGACCAGGAGCCCATCGCCGCTGGCGAAGATCGAGTAGTTGCGCCAACCGGCCGCAGCCAGCGCGTGGAGCATCTCCGGCCACACCCTCTGGTGCCGCGCCCGATACTCATCGAGCAGTTCGGGTTTTACCCGCAACAGGAAGCAGTAGCGGCTCATTCGATCCCTTTCGTGTCGGGACGACCGCAAGTCCGTTCTGTCGGTCGCGGCACGTTCCTGCAGTCGCTCGGGCCGCCGCGGCCGCAAAGGAGTTGGCCGGTCGAAGGGCATCGCCCGCGACGAGTAGCCCCCTGGCGGGATGAGCCCGTGGGCGATTGCCTCGTTCCAGAAGGACACGATCTTGGTGACGACGAGCGCCTCGTTGAACCGCCTCGAGGCTGGCTCCCGGCTCGCCGCCGTCAACGATGGCGACGCCACCGACGATAACCGTCGAGACGATGGTCGGCGCGTGGTGGCTGTTCACGATGCCCTTGCTCCGCTGTGAAGGGCGTGGACTTGCGCCCCGCCAGTCCAGTCAGCCTCCCCCTGACGAAGGATGCGCGAGGCACTCGGCACACGGTGAGCACCCTGGTCCGTGAGCCGGTGGACGATAGACGTGACCGCAGCCTCCTGCCAACGCAGGGTGCGCATCACCTCGAAGACCAGGTTCGGGGTTGAGGGCGACCGACGCGGCGGCCGGCTAGCCTGTTTCCGGCGGATCGGAGTCCAGCAACGGCTCCGTCGCGCTCTCGACGATCTGCGGCCGACCACCGACAGGTCGCGTGCCTTGCGCGCTGGTCGGTGTTCGACGCCAGGACGGCGGAAAACCTCGATGGCGACCCGATGCTTTGCGGCACGGTCGATCTGGTGGGCGGGGCAATGCCGGAGGCCAGTGAAGGTGTTCTCGGCGTCGTCGAGGTCGGGGACCGCCGGGCGACGTGCGATCAGCACCCGACCACCGTCGGATTGGCATACGCAGATGAGGATCTTCGCGAGGGACGCGTCGCGAGTGCCGTTCCTACCCAGCGGGCCTTGAGCCTCGACGGGGTGGAGCCTGGCCGATCCGTCCTCTGCGGCCTTGACGGAGTCCAACTGCATAGCTGCCGTCGCAGGAACCGGCAGCAGACTTGTAGCGTTCGGACCACTCATCCTGCTGAACCTTCCCGTGATTGAAACCTTTTAATATTTTCTCGGACGGTAGCCCTGGAGGAGTCATAGGGTCAAGGCGCCGTCCGGTTTCGTTACCGTGGCGTTCCCTGGTGGCAGCGCTTGCGCTTGGACTAGGCGCTGTAAGAGGTATCGGCACGACGCGGCCTTCTGGGTGACAACGCCGCCAGGTGTTCCGGTGCAGATGCGCATACCGTTCCGGATGATGTTGTGAAACGATTTAAACGATCTTGATTTGAGGTCGACACGACCGGCGAATCGTGGGCACCCTTGGGTGGGTCGGCGCGGGCGTGGACACGCCGACCCCGTGCCGTGGCTTGGGGCGCCATGGCGGCTTGGTTGTCATCTGGGCCGGATCTGCGGCACGACGGCGCCGAACGTCAACGCGGCGAGGACCACGATCACCCACGGGACCGCGGACCAGGCACCGATCGCGCTCAGCGCCCCGGCGGCCAGGAGAGCAGGCCCGGCACAGCAGATCACCGCGAGCAGCACGGCGCCGATCCCGATGGCGGACACACCGCTGCCGCGCCGGCCGGGGTCACGTCTTGGGGTCGACTCTTGATGAGGAGTCGAGTTACCCTCGACCCCGCCAATCTCTCCTGCTGCGCCGGCTGACGCCGGAACCCGCCGTGCCCGCCGACCCCGTCCAGCCGCTGCCGACGACGCCTCAGAGATCAACCGCGAGTCAGTGGGTGCGCCTCACGCTCGGGTTCCAGGAGACCTCGTCGGTGTCGGTCTCCGGTTACGAGCCTCCGCGGTTCGGCAGTCCGCGGTCGATCGCGGCGGCGGCGAGTTCGGTGCGGTTGGCCTTATCGAGCTTGGTGAAGATGTGCGAGAGGTGCGTCTTCACCGTACCGCGGCTCATGAAGAGGCGGACACCGATCTGCGGGTTGGTGAGGCCTTCGGCGACGAGGCGGACGACTTCGAGCTCGGTCGGGGTGAGGCTCGACCAGCCGGCGGCGGGTCGGCCCCGGCGGCCGCGGGCCCGGCGGACGTATTCAACGCCCTGGTCGAGGGCGAGCCGTGTACCCTCTGCGGCCGCGCGGTCGAACGCTGTCTCTCCCAGCGCTCGCCGGAGTTTGGCAACCATTTTCTCGTAGGCCCGCTGCTGGTCGGTCCCGCGAGGCAGGCCGTTCATGGCGCGCGGCGACCCCGTCGCATACAGCACACGCACGTCGTCGGGCGTTGGGTTGGATGTCCGAACCGATGCAGGCAAGCGCTTCAAGGCTGTCGGGCCGCGCAGCACGCAGTCCATGGTCGACGCGGATGGTCAGCGCCGCATGGTGGAGTTCGACGGCGCGGTTAAGGCCGTCCGGTTCGGCGGCGGCGAGTTCGGCCTGCGCGGCATATGTATCCGCCAGGGGACCAGGAAGCTGCAAGCGTCGAGCGGCATCAACGGCCCGGTCGAGCGCCGCCAGCGCCTCGTCGTGGCGGTCGGCGGCGGCGAGCGCCGCACCAAGCCGGGGGCGGCGCCGGACCGGCGAGCCGGGTCGCGACGCCCCGGTCGGTGGAGCCGGCGGCCGGCTGCAGCCAGGTGACGGCGGTCTGTGGTCATCTCGGCGCATCGACAGCGCCGCCATGGTCTGGAAGTCAGCAGCGTGAACAGGACGCCTCGGTGGTGCTGCAGACGCTGCCGGACGGACTCATCGATGATCGCTTCGGCCTCGGCGTGCCGGTCCCGCAGGTGAAGGATCATGGCCTGCAGCGCCCGTGCGCCACTTAGCACGAAGGTGTTCCAGCCTACCCGGGCCGCGTCATGGGCCCGGTCGCGCAGTCGCCACGCCTCGTCGAAGTTCGTATAGAAGGAGCCGACCGCCAATAGGTTCAGGCACAGCGCGCGCAGCCCTTCGTCGCCGACATCGCCGGCCAGTTCGCGCGTGGCCGCGTCGTACTCGACGTCAGGTCACCAGCCGGTGCCGGGAAAGCAACCCGCCGGCCTGCGCCTTCTCCATGCCGCGTTCGACGAACGACGTCAGGTGGGCCTGCACGTTGTGGGGCACCCGGGCGATCGGACGCGCAACCGTCGGCCACCTGTCTGCCGCCCATGGAGCACACAATGCCCGGTCCGGCTGGCAGCCGCAGGGGCAAGTGGTGGATCGAACCCGGGCACGCTTGACCCGGCGTATTGGCCAGAAGGCAGATGTTTCCCGCATCCGCGGGGCGGAGGCTGGATCCATGACATCCGATCCACAACCGGCCACCGGGCCGCCTATCGTCTCGCCGACGAACCCCCGCTACACCGCTGCGATGGGCCCCGGCCCAAGACGCGCGGCCCATCGAACGGGGTCGCACATCTGGAACATTCTCCACGACGGCCCGGGCCCGTCTAGCACGGCCGAGGCCGAGCAGCTGGACTTCGTGGCGTACCTCCGGTTCCTCACCGAACGCGGACACAACTTCATCCGGCTCTGGCGTTGGGAGCAGTTCCGGTCCGAGGCGGCGAGCTGCAACTGCCACTTCGACATGTCGCCGCAGCCGAGGGCGCGAACCGGAGCGGGCACGGCCAAGGACGGTAAGCCCCGCTTCGACCTTGATCAGGTCCGTGCCGGTGCTGCCGAAGCTCCCTGCTGTGCCTCAGTGCCGCAGCCGCGACTATCACCGGTACGGCACCGTCGGTCTGTTCGCCGTGCTGAACACCGCTACGGGACTGGATCGGCAAGGCCACCGCACGGCGCGCCCGCCGAGGACTTGGTCGAGGGCGATGCCGAGCGTTATCGAGCCGCAGATGACGAGGTCGACTGCGTCATGCTCGAGATCGTGCTGAGCGCGACCGTGCTTGGAGGACCCGCGCAACAGGCCGGGAGCGGTTTGTTGCCCTGAGCCGGAAAGCTGCTGACGGATCTTCGGCCCGTTGACCACAGACCTCCCGCCCGAGTCGAACGCCCGCTAACAGTGCTATGACAGTGCAATGGCAGTGGTATAGCAGGGTAGGTGTACAGCATCGATTTATGAAGATGAGCACTCCGGTGACCACCCGTGCTGAGGCGAAGATCACGGTCGCCAAGTACGAACCCTCGGCATACGACGAGCTGGCCGACGGCGGCAGCCTGACCAGAATCCACGTCGAGGAGAGCTTCGCGGGCGACATCGAAGCCGACGGCGTCGTGGAGTTCCTGCAAGCCGCGTTCGCCGACGGCTCGGCTAGCTTTGTCGGCGTCGAACGTGTCTCGGGCACGCTGGGTGGGCGCCGGGGCACGTTCCTGTTACTGGACCAGGGCACCGTCGCCGACAGCGTCGTCTCCGGCGAGTGGTTCGTCGTCCCGGGTTCTGCCACCGGCGAGCTGACCGGGCTGCGTGGCACCGGCGGCTTCATGGCGAACCTCGGCGAGGGTGCGGACGTGTGGCTCGACTACTGGTTCCAAGCATGAGCGGCAGCATCGACCGGCGCTCGCTGACCGGCAAGGCCGCGCTGGTCACCGGCGCCGCCACCGGTATCGGCAAGGCGGTCGCCGAGGACCTGGCGGCCGCGGCCGCCCGCGTCGTGGCCAGCCGCTCGCACACCTCGTAGCCGGCGAAGGCGGTGGTCGAGTCGATCACCTCTGTCGGCAGCACCGCCTTCGCCGTCGAGGCGGACGTGCATCACCGCGGCCAATACACCGCGATGGTGGACCGCCTGATCGAGGAGTTCGGCGGCTGCGACATCCGGGCTAACAGTTTTCGAGGACTCAGCCGTTCGCCGCCGCCACGTCCACCGTCGCCGAATACGACCCCTTCGACCCCGTACACCCCATCGCCTCCCCGCAACTTGTGCGTGACGTCGAGATCACCGACGTCCCCGCCGACGTGGCGTCGAACGCGTACACCTTGAGCCCGCACCCAGACCCAGGCACAGGGTTGCCGCAGTACGTGCTCATTGGAATCGGTGGTGCGCTGATCCGAGGCGTGTCCAGAGCCGTCAGCACTCCCGAGCCGGAGGCCGTGGGCTGTTGCCAGTACGTCGAGAAAAGCACCAGCAGAATCTCCTTTCCCTTCGCAACAGTGATCACCTTCCCTTTGTCCTGCTCGGTCACGTACACGGCACCCGCCGGCGCCGGCGGCAAACTCGGCCAACTCATGCTGACGCCCGGCCCCGTCGTTGCCCTGCCGCCCGTCGCTGCCGGACTGCCAACGGACGAGGTCGTAACCTCGTCGGAACTTGGCCCTGCTGGCCCCGAGGCCGTCGTCGACCTGCACCCATTCGCCGTGGCCAGCAGGAATGCAGTGAGCGGAATTGTCAGTGGCAGGACTGTTCGTCGATTCATGCCTCTCAGACGGCGGCGATCCAGGAACGGTTCCGCGGGGCGCAAACTTTCTCATCCGTCGTCCGCCTGCTCCATAGGGTCCGAAAGGCACGTTCACATCGTCGAGATCGGGTCACGGTACGTTGCAACGCACGAAGCGGCTGTCGCACGCATTGGCCAACCTGGATCAGCCGAGGCAGTAGGGGCGGGCTCGCTTTCGGTAACCGCCGGAGGCTTTCGAGGCGTGAGGCCCGGGCGCATCTGACGGACTCAATGATCGATGTGTGGCAATCGTCGGGCCGGACACCGATCCTTATCCCGCGACGGCACCGGTCGGGATAAATCCGAACAATGTCTCGTGAACGACCCGACAACGTTGCCGGCCCCGCACTCAACAGTATTTTGGCAGCTCCATGGCAGCGTCTTGGCAGCGGTGTTTGGTGTCCTGGTCAAATGCTTCGCAGAGATGACCCATCCGACCACGGGCGGTCCGGCGGCCGGTGCTGCCGCCTCTGCTTCCCTTTCAGTGATGGGTTCTCTGCTGCTGCCCTAGCGCGGTTCGCAATAGCCTGGCGTCCGCCTGGGGTCCCGAACATCGTCCGGGCGTTCTTTTCTCCCACGTTCTGCGCGCTTGTGGTCGCCTCAACGCAGCCGTTGCGCGTGCTCGTCGGATCTCTGTCTGAGGCGAGGGCTCAATGAAGGTAGGGATTATCGGTGCCGGCAGTCTGGGCACCGCACTGGCCAAGCGCTTGAAGATTGCAGGGCATCAGGTGATGCTCGGCTATAGTCGCGACACCGAGAAGTTGGCCGCGACGGCCGCCCGATTCGGTGTAATGAGTGGTACTCCCATCGATGTCAAGGCATGGGCCGAGGTCCTCGCCCTGACTGTGCCCTGGACAGCAGTTTCCGACGCGGTCGCGCTGCTCGGTGACCTCAGCGGCACTGTGATCTGGGACTGCACCAACTCGATGAAGCCGGACCTGAGTGCCCTACAGATCGGCACCGTTACGTCCGCCGGCGAGGAAGTGCAGCGTCTTGCGCCCGGAGCGCTCGTGGTCAAGGGAATCCCGACCTTCGCCGCTTTGCTCCACTCTGATAATCCATTGGTGGGAGGCAAGCCAGTTGGACTGTTCGTCGCGGGAGACAATGCCGAAGCCAAGGCGCTCGTAGGCAGACTCATGGCCGACTTGCCCGCTACTGTGATCGATGCGGGAGGGCTCGACGCCGCTCGCTTTATCGAGCCTGCCTGGGTGTTGTTAGTCCGCCTCGCCTATCGAGAAGGAATGGGGTCGCGTATCGCGCTCAATCTTGACCGTTGAATCGGCGGAACGCGATGCTGAACTATCCGGTGGAAGAACCAAAGACACCGACGACCGGGCGTTGGTCGCCAGCCACGGCCTGGGTGACCCGAACGTCTCCTTTATGAGCGACGTGACGATACACCGTATGGCGCGCCGTTCGACGACTCCAACGAGCCCAGGCTGTCAAATTCGGCAATCGGCTCGCCGTGGTGAACTCCCACCTTGACACGTCGAATGGTCCGACGTACGAGGTTCTGGTCATCCACGACTGACACGCAACAGGCCGACGCCGCTCCTGCCGAAAACGTCCGTACGGATTAGGATGGGGTGGACGAGGCTGGCATTTTCGAGCGTGACTGCACGCTGTGCTTCGATTCCCGACAATCTCCGAAGGAGAACCAGATCATGGCTTTCATCACTACAATTGACGTCTTGGGCCTGACGCCGACCGAGTACCGCGCGGTTCTCGACAAAATGGGGGTTGAGACGAATCCCGAGCCCGGGCTTTACCTTCACCTTACGGCGCGAATCGACGGTGGATATCGGATCACCGAGGTGTGGGACAGTACCGAGAATTTTGATGCATTCATGAAGGCTCGGCTCGCACCGGCTGCTGTCGCGATCGGCCTTCAACGGGAGATGGCGATCACACAGGAGCCGCTGTACAACATCTTTGCGCCCCGGTTGGAGGAAATGCCCGCACTCGTCGAGTCTGCGGAAGGGCGTCCGAGGCATTGATTCAGGCTGTGTTGGGCGTTGCGATCGGTCCATGACCGATCGGCTCCAAAGTGAACGGTCCCCGACGTACGGCTCCGATCGCGAAGGTTGAGCGGCGGCCGGGGCGGCGATCCTTCGACGGTGATGAAGTCCAGTTTGCGGCGCAGCCGGATGGTGCACGTCTTGTCGACGACCCCAGAGTCGACGATAGGCGGGCGGGACCGGGTGCCGGACGGCGGCGCGAAGACGTGCAGGCTGAGCTGGCCGGACATCTCTTGGAGCACCGCCATCGCGCGGACTTGGTCGTCCTGCGCGTCCAGCGGACGACTGTAGACGCCGAGACCGAACTCGCTGGCAGCGCCGCCGCGATGCTGGCGCCGCCCCCTTGGGCGACGCCCAAGGGGGCGGGACCCTGAGGAGCCTGGTTCACACAGCGTATCCGGACGACCAGCACCTGGCCGTCGCCGATCGCCGAACGATCCGCCCGCCGCTCCGGCCTTGAACAACGCCCTCGCCGCGTTCGGCCCGGCCAGCGGCATTGGAGCAGGCCGCAGTGGCGGAGAAGGGGCGGACGATGCCGGGCAAGACTGCGCGCTGACCGCTCAGGAGAATGATCGGGCCGATGAAGCGGCGTAACGTCGGCAGGCGCCGTCCGCCGCTCGCGGCGCTCTCGGCCTGGGTGGACCGCGGCCGGTGCTGGACGCGGTGGAGCGACCGCTCTGGGCGAATATGGTCTCGTGAGCCTTGCCGGATGCCTGGCGCGCTCGGGAGGCGGCGTGCCGACTCGGGCCCAGGCGCGACGGTCGCCGCCGCGTTGGCGAACGCACGATTAGCGCACGCGCCAGGCGCCAGGCGCGGGTGCCGGCCAGTGGCTGCAACACGGCCGTCCACGTCAGTGACGATCTGCACGTTCATCCCGGGGTGACCGGCGTTGCCCGAGTACGGGGCCGGATCCTTCTCCGGTCCAAGGCCTGGCATATATTTATTGCGCGAAGCCTGCGCGGACGGTTGATTCGGCGCGCGCGAGGTCTTCCAATGAGTCTCGTCGTCGCGGACCAGGCGGCGGTGCAGCAGGACCTGGAACCCGGTGTCGCCGTGGCTGCGCCGCACGACGTCGACGTGAATGTCCACTAAAGCCACCCGGCGTTGCGGGCGATGCGGATGGCGTCGATGCGGTTGCGTCCACCGACCTTGCTGATCGCGTTCGACAGATAGTTGCGTACGGTCGTAGGTGACAGTGACAGCTCCGCGGCGATCTGCTCGGTGGAGTTCCCGCTCTCGGCGGCGCGAAGGACGTCGACTTCGCGCCCGGTCAGCGGGGTGCTGCCGGTTTCCAGCGCGGCGGCCACCAGGTCGGGGTCGATGACTCGTTTGCCGTTGGCGACCTGGCGGATGCCGTCGGCGAGTTTCTCAGCTGGGGCGTCTTTGACGATGAAGCCCCGTACATGTACTTGGAGTGCCCGCAGTAGGTAGCCGGGGCGGCTCAGTCCGGTCAGTACGAGTGTGCGGCATTCGGGGAGTTGCTCGTGCAGGTGTTCGGCGGCGCTGAGCCCGTCCAGGCCTGGCAGGTCGATGTCGAGGACAGCGACGTCAGGTCGGGTGGCCAGTGCGGTTGGCACGATTTGGTCGCCGCGGTCGAGTTCGGCGACGATCTCCATGTCCTCCTCGAGGGACAGCAGCGCCACCAGGGCTCCGCGGATCATGTGCATGTCCTCGGCGATCAGGACCTTGATCATTCGGCCTCCTCGGGCAGTTGGACGGTGAGGCGGAACCGTCCATCCGTCGTGCGGACCGCGGTCAGGGTGCCGGACAGTGCCAGGGTTCGGGCGGCGAGGTCGGTCAGGCCGCCGCCTCGCTCGCCTACGGTCCCGGCGCCGTCGTTGACGATTTCCAGCTTTACCATGCCCTCGCTGCGACCCGCGATGATCGAGCAGGTCTGCGCTCGGCTGTGCCGCAGAACGTTGGTCACTCCCTCGCCTACCGCCCAGGCCAGGGTCCGTCGCAGCGGTGGTGACAGGTCGGTCAGGTCGAGCTCGATCGTGGACTTGACGCCGGCCGCCGACAGCACGGCTGCTGCGCCCTCAGCCTCGACGTTCAACGCGATCACGAGCTGGTCGCGGGCGACGGACCGCATGTCGTGCAGCGCATCGCGGGCCATGCCCGTCAGGCTGGAGATCTCCGTGCGTGCCGCTGGCGGGTCCCGATGCAGCAGACGTAGGGCGAAATCGCCCTTGAGGGCGATCGCCGAGAGCGTTTGTCCCAGCAGGTCGTGCAAGTCACGAGAGATGCGCAGACGTTCCTGCACGACGGCCAGACCCGCCAACTCCGCACGCGTGGCCTGCAACTCACGCAGGCCCGACACCAGACGTGCCGCGCCGAACAAGGCCACTCCGGCGACGAGTAGCGTCAAGACCACGTAGATGAAATCGCCCACGGCAGCAATCCAACCCGTCCGGATATGGGGGGCTGCTCCCAAGGTACCTGACACCAGGACCAGTATCGCGACCACCGCTGGCGCCAGCGAGCCACGCAGCATCATGAGCGTCGAGGCAACCACCAGGCACTGCATCTGTGACCAGTTCCAGGTGAGCCAAATCATCGGCACATACACCAGGGCGATGAGGGCAAAGAAGCTCAGCGGCCAACCGCGAGGGCGTTCTCTGCGAGCGGCTGCGAAGCTGTGCCGTAGCTGCAGTCCGACGAGCGCCAAAGACAACGCGGCCACCCCTATAGGGTTCCACGACGGGCCGCCGTCGGTTCCGAAGGTCGAGCCGACCCAGGCGATCCCGACAGCGGGTACGTGCATCGCGACCAGAAACCATCGAGCGCGACGCAGCGTCCCCGGCACGGACACTGAGTCAACCCTCATCCCGCTCAACACGCGGCCACCTCCGCGGTGATCGAGCGGACCGGTCGGTTTGAATCTGCAGCGCGGTCTTAACGACATCACTGCGAACCGTAACGACGCAAGTGCTCACGTTCCCGTTCCGCAGGAGCGCTCCAATCCCGCGACGCAGCGTCGCCTTGAGAGTCTCGTCGACGACGGTGTCGACGAGGTCCGAGCTTTCGGCGACGACAAGAGCCTCGATCCCAGCGGCGGTCAGCAGTGCGCGCAGACCATCCTCGACGGCCAACGGTAACCGCGATACCGATGCGCTCGCGGCGGATCCCCGATCGACTATCGCCTGTGGGCCGGCACCGAGCGCCACCGACGTCACGAAGTAGGGTCCCGATCGCGCGTCATGGAAGGCGAGCGGGACCGGCGCCGCAACCAGCGCTACGAACCACGATGTCGACCGCCGCGGCAGGAGAACGACGAGCACGGAGACCGCCAGCGAGGAGAACGCCCACAGCCGGCCGACCTCGACGAGGGGGAGCGCGCCGAAGATCATCACGGCCATTGCCGTCAGCGTCCACCGCGCTCCCGGTGCTCGCGCGCCCCGCACGGCATACACGACGTGCCTGAGGTTGAACGGAACGCTGATGGCGCTCGCCCTCGCGAACGGCACCAGGCGATCCGACGACCGCACCCCGTCCAGACTGACGACCTCCGCCGTCCGCTCCCGCACGTCAATGCGGGAGACGCATCCAGACAGGGGCGCTGCCGCGGCGAGGGCCATTGCACGCAATCCTCCTCGGACGAGGTGAGGCCACGCCAGCCGACGGATGCGTCAATAATCCTCCGGAACTCCTTCACCCAGGCAGATGCGGCTGTGGACGCCTGGCGATGACATTTGTCACCTGCGATCAACGACATCGGGATCTGTCGATCACGTTGCCCCTGCCAGATCCTGGAAACGCTCGGAGGGGAAGCCGAGCTCAATCTCGCAGTCAGCGCATGCGTTCCTGCCTGTCGCTGGCGTCACACAGGTACGGGAGGCGTCGAAAGGATACGGGCGATGTTTCCTACTGAATGCAGATCATCGATCCGGACAGTCTTCCCTCACTGATTTTCACTAGAGGTTCACTTCGCTCCGGGCATCGGCATGCCCATTTTGGAGAATGAATCATGGCCGAATTGACAGATTTTCACGATGCCGTTCGGATCCCGGTGCGAGGCATTGCGCCGAATCCCCTCGCGGTGCCTGATCCCCGGCGCTGGCTGGCGCTGACGGTGATCATGGTGTCCCAGCTCCTGATCGTGCTGGACGCGACCGTTGTCAACATCGCGTTGCCGACGGCCCAGAAGGCGCTGCACATCAGCGATGCCAACCGCCAGTGGGCGCTCACGGCCTACGCGCTGACCTTCGGCGGTCTTCTGCTGCTCGGTGGCCGGGTCGCCGACTACACCGGTCGTAAGCGCGCGTTCATCATCGGCCTGCTCGGGTTCGCCGGCGCCTCGGCGCTGGGAGGCGCGGCGGCCAACGCGGGGATGCTGTTCGCAGCACGCGGGCTGCAGGGTGCCTTCGCCGCAGTGATGGCACCGGCGGCGCTGTCGCTGCTGACCGTCACCTTCACCGAGCCGAAGGAACGCGCGCGGGCGTTCGGTGTGTTCGGCGCCATTTCCGGCGCCGGTTCGGCCGTCGGCTTGCTCATGAGCGGGTTGCTGACCGAATACGCGAACTGGCGGTGGACGCTTCTGATCGGGGCGCCCATCGCGCTCGGGACGGCCGTCGGGGCCGCCCGCGTCCTGACCGAGAGCAAGGTCAAGGGCGACACCCGCTACGACCTGCCCGGCGCCCTCACCTCGACACTCGGACTGGTCGGACTGGTCTACGGCTTCACAAAGGCCCAGACAGACGGCTGGTCCTCGACCACGACGATCGTCTGGCTGCTGGGCGCCGCGGTGCTGCTCGCCGTCTTCGTGGTGATCGAGGTCCGGAGCGACTGGCCTCTGCTGCCGTTGCGGGTGGTCCTTGACCGGAACCGGGGCGGGTCGTTCCTGGCCGCGCTGCTCGCCGGCGCCGGGATACTCGCCATCGGCCTGTTCATGACCTACTACCTGCAGACCGTCATGCACTTCTCGCCGCTGATGACCGGCGTGGCCTTCCTGCCCTTGACCGCCGTCCTCGTTGTCGGCGCGGGTGTCGCTTCCGCGGTGCTGCCACGGATCGGGCCGCGCTTCCCGATGGTGGCCGGTCTGCTGATGGTCGTCCTCGGCATGGTGCTCTTCACGCGGATCGGAGTGGACACCGGCTACTGGGCGCGCGTCTTCCCGGCGGAGGTCGTAATGGCCTTCGGTATGGGACTGGTGTTCGTCCCGATGTCTTCGACCGCGTTGATCGGCGTCGCCGAGCACGACGCCGGCGTGGCCAGCGCCCTGATCAACTCGGTGCAGCAGATCGGTGGCTCGTTGGGTACCGCGCTCCTGAACACCATCGCCGCCACCGCGGCGGCCAGCTACGTCGTGGCGCACGCCGTCACCCACCCGCCATCCCAGCAGGTGATCAAGGCGGGCATGGTGCACAGCTTCACCGTCGGGTTCTGGGTCAGCGCCGTACTCATCGCCTTCGCCGCGGTCACGACCGTGCTGCTCGTCCGCACCGACAAGAACGAGGTATCCGCAGCCGACGACAGGCCGGTCGCAGGTTGACGGACGCCGACGCCCCGCGCCTCCTGCTGACCGCATCCCCGGTCGGCGGAGGTGCGGGGCACCGAAACTCCGCACGTCCGGGCCCGATTTCGGGGATGGCCCCGCGAAGTGGGAGTCAGTGAATGACTCGTTGTTGGTCAGGTCATATCGCGCGGGCCCCTGGTAAGATTGCGGTTGGGTATGGGCTCTCGAGGTTGGTTGACGGACGGCTGTCGGGACGGGTATGTCGCCTTCTTCGAACGTAGTCAAATCGTCGAACGCCCCCATGGATACGTTGGGCGTTGACCGAAAGCCAAGACAGGCCTGGACTGTCGTCCGTGCAGTGGTCGTGGCTGTGTTCTGGGTCGACGGCGCTATCTTGATACTGAAGGTGTGGCAGTCCGGCCAGGGTGCCTGGCGGACCGGACTCGCGTTCGTTCTGCTGGCCAGCACGGTCTACATACAGATGGCTTACTTCAGCCGTCCGGCGTCCTGGCTGCGATCGCCTCGCTCCTTCGCGCTGCTGGCCATGCAAGCGGGGCTGATCTATCTGCCGCTCCTCATGTTTGATTCCTCGTGGAACGGCTTGCAGAACTTTTTGGCCGGATCGGTCCTGCTGGTACTACCGCCCGTCGCGGCATGGCTGCTGTTCGTTGCGGTTGTCGCGACCGTCCCATTGCTGCAGTACGCCATGATCGTCAATGTGGGGCCGATATTTCTGCTGTACAACCTGCTGGGCTCCGCTGTGGTCGGCATTGCGGTCTACCTGCTGTCGCGGTTGGCCGGTCTGGTCGGCGAACTGCACACGGCACGCGACGATCTGGCTCAACTTGCGGTGGCCGACGAACGGTTACGCTTCGCACGGGACCTGCATGACCTACTCGGCCTGAGCCTGTCGGCGATCACGCTCAAGGGCGAGCTTGCCCACCGGCTGGTCCATGCCCGTCCGGAACGGGCCAATCAGGAGGTGACGGAGCTACTTGACGTCGCCCGGCTGGCGTTGGCCGATGTGCGTTCGGTAGCCAGGGGTTATCAGGATCTGTCGTTGGAGCAGGAAGCGCGGTCGGCCAAGGCCGTGCTTGCCGCGTCCGATATCGACACCCGCCTGGATCTGGAGTATCAGGACCTGTCGGTGCCCGTGATCACCACGCTGGCCGCCGTGCTGCACGAGGGCGTCACGAACGTGCTGCGGCACAGCAAAGCCGAACGCTGCGAGATCGTGGTGCACCAAGCGGCCGGCGAGGTATCTGTGGACATTCTCAACGATGGCGTCAGCGATGAGAACGACAACGGCCCCGATGCGGGCGGCGGCAGCGGTATCCGCAACCTGTCCACCCGGGTGGCCGAGCTCAGTGGTTGGACCACCGCCGGTCTCGAACCGGACGGTCGCTTCCGGCTGCGCGTGGTCATTCCGTGCGCGACAGAGAAGTTCGAGTCGGAGGACCCGCCGGCTGGCACGTTTGGCGGACGGTCCGGGAAAGGCACCCGGTCGACCACCGTGCCCAGCGACCCGGGGCCGCCGGGCGCCGCGATCCGCGAACGGACGACATCGCCCGTTCACGCGCGCTCGACGGCTGTGCTGATCAGCCTCTTCTTCGCAGGCGATGTCCTGATCGCGGTCCTCCACCTCATGGTACTGACCAAGGACCCCGTCAAGCTGGTCTCCGGCATCGACTTCCTGACGGCATTGCTGATCCTGCAACTGGCCTATGTCAACCGGGTCGGCAGCCGACCCCGATCCGGACTGAGTTACGTGCTGTTGCTCGTTCAGGCGTGCCTGATCTACCTGCCGCTGATCCAGCTGGGCCCGGTCTGGATCAGCCAGCCGGGCTTCCTGGCCGGCAGCGCGCTGCTGATGCTGTCGCCGCTATGGGGCTGGACTGTGTTCTGTGCGGTCGTCGCCTCGGTTGCCTGGGTACATGTGATCGCCACCGGCCAGGCGTACGACATCCTCTTCAACTGCGGGACGGCGGTGATCTCCGGCCTGATCGTGTTCGGCGTGATGTCGTTGACCAAGCTGATCGCTGAGCTCGTCGAGACCAGGACGCAGCTGGCCAAGATGGCGATCTCCGAGGAACGGTTGCGGTTCGCCCGGGACCTGCACGACCTGCTGGGCCTGAGCCTGTCGGCGGTGACGCTCAAGAGCGACCTGACCCTACGGCTGCTGGACATCGACCCGGACAAGGCAGCCAAGGAGCTGTTGGAGATCCTGGACCTGGCCAGGCAGGCACTGGCTGACGTCCGTTCGGTGGCCGGCAGCTACCGCGAACTATCCCTCGATGACGAATACCGCTCCGCCCAGTCCGTGCTCGCTGCCGCAGACGTGCGGGTACGTATGGATGTCGAGGACACCGAGCTGCCGGTGCTGGTACGGACGGTGTTGGCTGTGGTGCTGCGGGAGAGTGTCACCAATGTTCTGCGACACTCCAAGGCCGAGCATTGCGACATCGTGATCCGCCAAACCGACGGCGAGGTCAGCCTCGACATCGTCAACGACGGCGTCGCCAGGGCGGAGCCGTTGTCCGCGAGCGGCGCCAAAGGTCCGGCCGTGGTGACTGGCAGCGGCATCCGCAATCTGTCCTATCGAGTGGCCAAACTCGGCGGCGAACTACAGACCGGACTCGACAAGGACGGCCGGTTCCGACTGCGCGTGAGCCTGCCAGTCCAGTGAGCTGAGTTGGGGTTCGGCCGTCACCAATTGAGGCGTAGTAGTGCAAACAAAACACCCTCTTAGTCCAGCGGCGCCCCAGAAACGACCGGCTTCGCCGCCTGCCCAGGGCTCGAGCACGGTCGAAGGCTGATGTTGACAGGCTCCGGCCCCGATGTCCCAGGGCCGGAGCCACGTACGAGCGGACGACTTGCGACTCAGTTCGACGATGCGCCGTGCTTGTCCGGCTCGCTGCGGGTATTGCGACTAGAATCCCGGGATGAGCTCTGAGCCCCACGTCGTGGTTACCAGGGTGTTCGGCGGGAGCCCGACAAATCCCCTAACGCTGTCGAGGCTGGCGGCTTCTTCCCCATTAGGCGCAATCAGCTCAGTGGTTTGATCATAGAAGCCGGGATTCGTCACGCTCGCCTGCAGGCAGTCTTGCCAGGCGTAAGTGCCTGCTGGAATGGTAATACCAAGGTTCTCAAAGTCGCCGATATTCTCGAACGTGTAGCTCCCTGCAGCGAGGATGATGGACCTCGAGACGCAAGCCCTCGGGTCCGAGCTGACAGGGGTAGTGGTGAGCTGCATGGTTGTTTCATTGAAAGCAGCGGGGTGGGTAGCGGGCTGGGCAGCCGATGCCGGCAGCGCGACGGCCAGCGAGGCCAATGTGGCGCAACTAACAGCCGCCATCTGCAGCGTCCTTCTGCGGCGGAAGATCTTCATACATAGAGGTTGTATACCCACCCTGCCATACCACTGCCATAGTACTGTCATACAACTGTTAGCGGGCGTTCGACTCAGGCGGGAGGTCTGTACGGGCCGAAGATAACTGCGCTGGTCCTCGACACCGACATCGCGACCTTATTTTAGTAGACCGCACCCCACGGCGGAAGATCTTTCGGCAGATAGCGCCACTGACAGCCGGTTCGTGCCTGATAGAAGTTCGTGCCTGATAGAAGATCGCGTTCACGATCTCGCGCAGCTCATACCGCCCCTGGTGCCCGCTGACCGACGGCCGGGCGTTCTTCCACGCCTCCAGCGCCGGACGCATCGGCTCCCACTGTGCGTCGGACATGTCACTCGGATACCGGACGTCGTCGTAACCCACCGGCCCACACACCGCACCGTCGCCAGGCCACAGCGTGAACAAGCTCCACATCACATCATCGAGTGACGACAGAACGCCGAATCTTGGCGTAACGCCCTCTGAGTGCGCCGCCGCTCTATTGCCCAAGTGCGAGCTCGGATCGTCCTGGCCTGTGCCGAGGGTGATGGCAAAGCGCCGGTGCTGGCGGTGGCCGCCCGGCCGGGACTCAACCGGGGCCGACCGGCTCGATGCCTGTCCGACGATCCGCGGCCTGGGGTGCCGTGCCGGATTAGCGACACGCAGGTCGAAGACGTCGTGGTCAAGACGCTGGAGGAGGTTCCGGACGGGGCCACGCACTGGTCCAGATATCAGATGGCCGCCGCGGTTGGTCTGTCGCCCTCGACGATCGGCCGGATCTGGCACGCCTTCGGGCTCAAGCCGCATGCGACGGAGGACTTCGAGATCTCCACCGATCCGCTGCTGATCGACAAGGTTCGGGACGTGTTCGGGCTGTAACTTGCTCCGCCAGCGAACAGGCCGTGTTCTCTGTGGATGAGAAGCCACAGATCCAGGCCTTGATCAGGTCCATGCCGGTGCTGCCGACGCTCCCCGGCACCCCCGAGCGCCGCAGCCACGACTATCACCGGTACGGCACCGTCGGTCTGTTCGCCGTGCTGAACACCGCTACGGGACTGGATCGGCAAGGCCACCGGACAGCGCGCCGCCGAGGACTTGGTCGAGGGCGATGCCGAGCGCTATCGAGCCGCAGATGACGAGGTCGACTGCGTCATGCTCGAGATCGTGCTGAGCGCGACCGTGCTTGGAGAACCCGCGCAACAGGCCCGGGAGCGGCTTGTTGCCCTGAGCCGGAGAGCTGCTGACGGTGCGAACCTGCCTGCCGGCGTCATCCAGCACTCGGCGGTGCGTCTTCGTTCAAGCCGGAGGGTCAGGAATGCAGGTCGTAGACCGTCACCGCGACACCCCGAGCGGCAAGGCGCTCCTCGATGAGCGGCTCGATCAGCTCCCACTGTCCGCCGGCCAGGCCGCAGCCGATCCTCGGCATATGCACCGTGGCGCCCAGATCGAGCGCCCTCCCGCCGAGAGCGGTCAACGCCGTCTCGATCGCTGCGTACCGAACGGGAGGATTGCCAGGCCTCGGGCGGTCCCCATGCTGCCCGATCATGTTCGCCACAAAAAGGTCCTCGGCCACAGGAACCAACTGCACCGCGCCAAGCGCGAAGTCGTTCATCGCCCTCTCGCGGTACCACAACCGGTAGGCCGCCTCCGGCTCCCGCCAGCGACGCGAGACCGCGACGACGAATCCCTTCCCCCAGCCGCCAGCATCATTACAGACGTGCGCGACGATCCTCCGGCCAACGCCATTCGGCGCGGTCGCGTCCCCCACCAGGTACTCGATTTCCCTAACCACGTCGTCGACCGTATCGCCACCCACCGACAACCGCATCGGGGACAGCGACGCTGCTGTCTACAAGCGTGGCATTTTAGATCGAATTGATGTTCAGCGCAGGCGGTCGGTGGTGGATCGGGTGTCCCAGCGGTGGGGGTGCGGGCTTCGTGGATGAGTGCGCGGACGGTGGTGAAGGCGGCGGCCGGTAGAGGTGGAAGTCGACGATCCGGCCGTCGCGCTCGAAGCAGCGGCGGATCTTGCCGTAGCCGTTCATCCAGGCCTGCGTGGATTCCATCACCTGGTGCTTGCCAATTTGAATCGGAGCCGGCACGCCTTTGGCGGCGATCTTGCCGATCAAGGCGTGTGCGGTCCAGACGACCTGGCAGGGCTTGCCGTTGAAGGCCGAGTCCCGATGCGCCGTCGCGTTCTCCGGCAGGCTGCCGTCTTGCTCGCGGGGGCGCGCAGGGCGGGAGCTTGGAGTCGCGGCGGTTCGCGCCGTCCGAGACGGAACCCGACGGCACGCCGTTTGCCTCGACGCAGGTCGAGCGCTTCAGGTCCTGCTTGGTGCGGTCGACTGCGTCGGAACGGCGTTGTCGCCTTTGCACGGAGCTTCGGTGTGACAGCCGTCGACGGCCAGGTCGTCCAGTTCCAGCCCGATCATCTAGTCGCAGGCGACGCTGGCGATCCGCTCGTAACCAGAGCCATGCACCAGGACGGCTACCATGTGCCCGAAAACCATTCGGTCGGCAAACCGGCGGCCGTGACAGTCCCACGAATGGCCCGGAGCGAACCCCGAGATCACCAGGATCCGTACCTGCCCACCAACACCCTCAATCACCTCCAGCCCGAACCGGGCCACCCATACCTATTAGGATCGCGCTAAGGTGCCGGACCGCGGGCGATTCTTTGCGCCCACGATCCGGCATAGTGCGCCGACTCTAATTGGCGGCGATCAGCTCGACAGCATCGAGTTTGACGGGCTGTTCGGCCGCAGTTTGCCGACCGCGTAGCGCAGTCACGGCGATGCCGATCGCTACTCCGGTCAGCGCTGCGCCGATCCAGAACGCCAGGTGGTAGCCGCCGGTCAGCGCATCTGCGGCGGCCGTTCCGGTAGCGGCCAGGTGGGTGCTGCGCGAGGCGGAGACGGTCGCCAGCACTGCGAGCCCCAACGCCCCGCCGACTTGCGCAGTGGTGCTGAGCAGTCCAGAAGCTATGCCGGCGTCCTGCGGGGCGGTGTCGGACATGGCGAGCGTCATCAAAGAGGGAAAAGCGATTCCGGCTCCGATGCCGAGCAGCACCATGGGCGGCAGAATATTGGGCAGGTAGGCGCTGTCGCTTGGGGCCTGGGCGAAGAACACCAGTCCAGCCGCTATGACGGCGAGGCCGGCGATCAACAGGGCGCGCGCACCGAATCGGGCGGTGAGCCGCGCTGAGTAGCGCACCGAGAGTCCGCCCATCAGGATCGTGACCGGCAGAAAGGCGAGCCCGATCTGCAGGGAGTCGTAGCCGCGCACTCGCTGCAGGTACAGTGCGCCGAGAAAGAACATCCCGAACATGCCTACCGTTGACAGCATCTGAATCGCATTCGCCGCGACCAAGGCACGGGTGCGGAAGATCCGAAGCGGCATCAGCGGGTTCGCCGCCGTCGCTTGACGGACCAGGAAGGCCGCAAGCAGGATCACCGAGAAGGCAATGAGGATGAGGGTGAGGGGCGCCGTCCATCCGTGTTCGGCGGCAGGCTTCACGATGGTGTAGACCGCAAGCATGAGCGCCGAGGCGACCAGCACGGCGCCCAGGACGTCCGCGCCAGACCGGGCTTCAGGGCGCCGATCGGCGTCGAGCAGCCGCCGTGCTGCCGTCACTGTAGCGATTCCGACCGGGACGTTGACGAAGAAGATCCAGTGCCAGTTGATCGACTGGGTCAGCACGCCGCCTGCGAGCAGGCCCACTGCTCCGCCGGCGGACGCCACGAATGCGTAGATTCCGATGGCCTTCGCCTGGTCTTGCGGCTCGGGGAACATGGTGACGATCATGCTCAGGATCACCGCTGACGTCATGGCGCCGCCGACCCCCTGCACAAACCGGGCCGCGACCAGCATCTCCTGGCTCTGAGCCACGCCGCACAGCAGAGACGCCGCGGTGAAGACCACAAGACCGGTGAGGAAGACCCGTCTGCGACCAAAGAGGTCGCCGACCCGCCCGGCCAGCAAGAGCAGCCCGCCGAAGGCGATGAGGTAGGAGTTCACGACCCATGTAAGGCCGGAGTCAGTGAAGTGCAAATCGTTCTGGATCGAGGGCAAAGCCACGTTCACGATCGTCGTGTCGAGGACGATCATCAGCATGCCGACGCAGAGCACGTAAAGCGCGAGCCAGCGAGAGCGGTCGCTTCGCAGCTTGACAGTCATGGTTGTCTCCTGTTGTCATCCGCCGCGTTCGCGACGGTCTGTTTTGGTCGAAGCGTTACGTGGTTCGCTTGAGTGTCGGTTCCGCGCAGTCACTTTCGACATCCGCACGTAAGACGATCCAACGGATCCAGACTCATCGGTCGCGGCGGCCCGGTTTGATCCGAACGTGATTCGATTCAGCTGGAGCAGGGCGGCAGCCCCGACAGCCATGACACAGATCGGTGCCCCGGCCCCGAGGCGGCTCCATCATCAGCGTCGTCCTCTCGTCACCCATGCCTCGCGTTGGACTCGGGCGCGAACATCCCGGTGCCGGGGAAGCCCGGCAGTTGCGCGAACCAAGCTCGGTCCATCCATGTGAGCTTCCAGGCGGACTGAGGATCAGGGTGCTGCGCGACGGCCAATCGGTGGCGCAAGATCAAGATTCCGACGTTCTTCGCCGTCGTATCGCGATCCGAGAGTCGGATCTAGGCGAAGATCCGGGTCGCCAGCAGGTAGACCAGCTTCAGCGCCACAGGTCACGTCACCCCAGCTCGCAGGGTTGTCGGGCTCGGCGATCGGCTTGGTCTCCCTGGCGCAGCGGTCCGCGTGCGGCATGGGAGCCGAATGGCATCAGCTATGCGTACGGTCAGACTGGCTTGCTGCTGAGCACTGCGCTGAGGCGACGGGTGTGGCGTGGACGCGATCGCTGGCCACAACGGATTCGGCACCGAGTCGGCGGTCTCGACAAACTGCACTAGCAAGATGCGGGCATCGAACTCACAGGCTTGATCTCTTAGGTACGGAGGCGAGGCATCATGACCGCGCAGCAAGGCAAGAGCGGCACTACGTTCGAGAAGACATTCACAGCGGGGCTTTAAAAGAGTCCGGGCAAGGGCGGCAGGACTTACGTCGTGATGTCGGGCTCGGCTGGATTCTTCGGCACCCGTGGCCTGGTGAAGGTGCGTGGACGTGTTGACAGAGAGCCGTTCTGGGGCTCCTTCATTCCTCTCGGCGACGGCACGCACAAGCTTGCTCTAGTTG
Organism: Catenulispora sp. GAS73; assembly: GCF_041262085.1. Taxonomy (NCBI): domain Bacteria; kingdom Bacillati; phylum Actinomycetota; class Actinomycetes; order Catenulisporales; family Catenulisporaceae; genus Catenulispora; species Catenulispora sp. GAS73. The sequence goes on along the minus strand of NZ_JBGCCM010000064.1, from coordinate 8,776 downwards.
ACCGTCGGCGTCGGCGCACGCATCGGCAAGCAGGTGGCGACACCGTCACAGCCCGTTCGGCGACCGGATCGCGTGATGAAGGTGTCGCAGTCGGTCATCACGAGTGCCGTACCGTCACCGCGCGATGCGAGCGAGGCAAGCGTCGCCAAGGCGCTGGGGCTCGAGCCTGTGCGCGTGTTCGACGCGAGGGAGTAGCTGGGCCAGAGCGGCGATGATCGCGCGGTCGGCCCAGTTGAGTCTCGGCTTCGGATCGGCCCGGCATAACACTGCGACCTCGCGGAGGACCGTCAGCGCGGCGTCATTCGACGCTGACGATCGGGCGAGCAGCGCCGGCCGCGCTGCGAGTTGTGGAACCGTCAGGCCTTGTTTCGACCCATGCAACGGTTTGCCTCAAGCCCGTCGTCTGGCTCGTCAACACGCGGCTGGTCTCATCGGACCAAGCGGTCCCTACGATTCAACCGTTGACGATGTCACCCTACGAGGTATTTCGTTCAATTTAGCGCGTATTTCGGCTGCATACGGGTGGTGAAGCTCCTCGAGTATGACAATGGCGCGGATCCATGCCTCGCTCGCGGAGTCAAGGTCATTTGCTGCGCTACATGCGTCGCCCAGGTTGCTGAGCGTGGCGGCAAGCTCGAAGCGGTTGCCGAACTCGCTGAAAAGAGTGGTAGCGCGTTTGAAGCATTCCACTGACTGGCTGTAGTTATGCAAGTGCTGGTGTATATAGCCGAGGCTATCCCATACGAAGGCTTCCGAAAGTGGGTTTCCAACTTCCTGCTGTAAAGCCAGGGCTTGCTTGCACAATATGAGAGCGCGTTCGAAGTCCCCGAGATGGGCGGTGTGCCAACCGACCTTGTTGAGACAGGTGGCGTGAAGATATGGATTATCCAATTTCGCGGAGAGCTCGAGAGCGATCTCGGAATGCGCTAGGGCGTCGCTGTAGCGATCTTGAATCGAGAACAGCATAGACAGATCGCCTTGCGCGCGGGCCTGCCCGGCCAGGTCATCGAGTTCGATGTAAAGTGTGAGTGCGTTTTGATATTGCCGGAGTGTGTCTTCATAGAAGCCGAGACGCATGCTCAGCATCCCGCCACTGCGATGTGTATAGGCTTTGGCCTGCTTGTCATTGAGGCGTTCTGCGGCGTCGTGCGCAATGCGCTGTACGGTACCCCAATCATCCCAGAAGCCGTGCCAGTCGAGATGACGGTGGAAGGCCATGGGAAGCTGCCATGCGTGGACGTCGAACCCGAACTCTACGGCCAGACTCGTGACCGCCATCAACACTCGGTATTCGGCTCGGAACCAGTTGGTCGCCTGCTCGCGACTTCTGAGTTCCTCAGGCGAGGAACCTTCGTAAGTAGGTGTCAGCGGGATCGGTATGGGGTGCTGGGACGGACTGAGGATGCCGTCACCTGCACGGGCTGTATGGAGATAGTGGTCCAGCATGCGGCCGATTGCGGCTTGCCGTTGTTCTGGCGGGATGATCGCATCGGCCAATTCCGCGGCGAACGCCCGGATCAGGTCGTGCAGGACGTACCGGCCCAGTCGATCCTCTCTGATCAGGTGCAGCGTCGCCAATTCTCGTATAGCGGCCCCGACCTGGCGTGGCGAGGTGCCTGTGAGGCTCGCGGCCGCGGGGCCTGAGATGTCCGGGCCGGGGTGGATGCTCAGCAGTTGCAGGAGGGTGGCGGCTTGGCTGCTGAGGGACTGGTACGACCACGAGAACACGGCCCTGAGATTCCGTCTCGGATCTCCGGCATCCAACGCGTCCAGGACCTGTTGGGTGTCTTGGAGCTCCACCGCGAACGCTGAGAGCGGGAGTCCGGGGCGAGCGGCAGCGCGTGCGGCTGTGATGGCCAGGGCGAGTGGAAGACGGCCACAGAGAGCCGCCAGTTCAGCTGCTGTTTCACCGCCGGCGGCTATGCGGGCTGCGCCCAGTCTCGACGACAGCAGTTCCGTGGCCTCATCTTCGCTGAGCACGTCCAAGGCAATGAGCTGAGCCCCGAAACCGACGGCGAGAGGAGTCAGGGGATTGCGGCTGGTCACCACGACCATGCTTCCCGCAGCTCCCGGCAACAGTGGCGAAACTTGCGCCGAGTCGCGCGCATTGTCCAGCACGATCAGGGTTCGCCGTTCAGCCATCAGGGTGCGGTACAGGCCGGCTTGGGCATCCAGCCCAACCGGAATTTGTTCGACCGGCACGCCGAGCGCACCGAGGAAGACGCACAGAACTTCCGTCGGAGCCGCTGGGTCACCAGAGGGGTCGAATCCGCGCAGGTCTGCGTAAAGCTGCCCGTCGGGGAAAATGGCAGCTGCATGATGCGCCCAGTGCACCGCTAGCGCCGTTTTCCCTACGCCTGCCATACCACAGACTACAGAAATTCCCATCGTCGCTGTGTCGGCAACAATGCTGTCCGACATCTCGGAGAGCAGTTTCAGCTCTCCGGCTCTTCCGACGAATCCTGCTGTGCCGGCGGGCAGGAGCCGCGGTACTCTGAGGCCTGCGTCTGTATGTGCCGGTTCAGTTGCAGTCGTAGCCTCATCTTCACCCTTATCTGCCGGTATACTGGGCGAGTTCGACTTCAACAGTTGCAAATAGAGATTTTGCAGGTCGGGCGAAGGGTCCAAGCCGAGCTCCTGCGACAGGAATTCTCTGGCCTTGTGGTACTGCTCGATAGCCTCTGCTCGCCGGGCAGCGCCGACCAGCGCACGGATGAGCTGGGCCCACAGTTGCTCGCGGAGCGGATACTGATTGACAATGCCGAGCAGCTCCGTGATCACTCGGTCACTGTGTCCAGCGGCCAAATTGAGATTCGCTCGCGAGTGGATGGCGCTGAGGCGCTCGTCGATCATGCCGGGGACGAAGTCGCGATCCAGTGCTGACGAACGAAGATCTGCCAATGGGTCGCCTCGCCACAATCCGAGTGCCTGGTCCAGCAGGTCGAGGGCTACGTCGACATTTTCGGTCGCATTGGCTTCGCGCACCAGTCGACGGAAGTGAAGTAGATCGACATGATCGGGATCGACATCGAGGAGGTAGCCATTGGGGGTGGTCACAATCGCATCAGGAACTTCGACACGTGCTCGTGCGACCATGCTCTGCAGACTCGAACGTACTCGCTCCGGCTGCTCCTCCGGCCATATCAGGGCTGCCAGGCGGTCGATGCCGACCGGGCGGCCCGCGGACATCGCGAGCAGCGCGATCAGGGTCCTTATCCGACCGCGCGAGAGCGTGGCTTTGGCTCCGTCTCGCGTTACCACAAGCGGCCCCAGCACGCCTATCTGAAGGCCCTCGTCAGTAGACATGTCCGACCTCGCATGGCCATCCATGCCGTGTGCGCGGGCTCGGTTCTACGACGTTCGGCCACGCTCGGGTGCCGACCCTGTCATACCTGATCAGGAACTTGTAGTTCACTCGAGTCCCCTGGCTCTCTTCTTGATCTCGTGTGCTGTCCTCGGATCAGCACCCCTCAGCCGCATCTGGTCGGCCGGCTGCCCGTGATCATGGATCGGCGGGCCCAAGGTTGCCGTTCACGAATGGCTTGGGGCCCAGTCTGCGCAAGTCGGCGAGGTTGAGCCCGGATGCCGGCAGTGGGTCCGGGCCCGAACGCAACCCTGCGAGCACAATGCTCAGATGCCGCTGCGCAACCGCATCTTGGGTCTCTTGGGCTTGGCCGGGGGGAAGGGGCCGTGATAGCCGGACAAGCAGAAGCCCGACGTCGCCGAAGGTGAGATCCGGTCGCAGTGCACCATCACGCTGCGCGTTGGCGATCAGCGCGATAATCGCGTCGGTACTGCGCTGCCGCAGCTGGTTGAGGTGCTTGTCGTTGGGATCGATCACCGAGGCGATCGCAGGCATCACCCAGGAAACCCGCATGCGTATTGCTTCGCGCATGTAGCGAGCCAATGCCTCAAAGCTGTCCTCCTCTTCATCGAGTGCTTGTTCTGCCGCCTGCGCCGACAGGCCTATCACCTGTGCGGCAATAGCTCGAAGCAGGGCCGCGCGATCTGGAAAATGACGGTACAACGTCGCGTTCCCGACGCCGGCCGCCCGGGCGATCTCGTCGAGCGGCACCGCTGGCCCGCGCTCAGCCATCAGCTCAATGGCCTGGAAGAGCAACGCTTCGCGGTTGCGGCGACCGTCCGCCCGGGTGAGGCGGCCAGCCGCATCCGGGGAACTGACTCTCATATGTCACATCGTGCGCTCCCTCGTGACGGACCGCAAGCGCACAAATGTTCGAAGGAAGGCCAAGTCGTGAATGCGCTGGTCAGGACTGCCTCACTGGGATGGGATACCTTCCCCGCTACGCGGATCCCTGTGGCCGCGGACTCTTCGCCTCATGCCGAACATCCGGCCAAGGCGCGATGAACCCCGCGAGAGGGTCCGTAGAGGCGCATGATACGAGACTTCACCATCGTCGTATTTGTGACCGTATTGGCGAAAAGCTCCGTTTTGGACGTGCGTAACCGCTGCAATCGCGACGTTCACATTCGCGATCGCTCCTATCGCTGTAGTTCAGGATTACGACGATAGGGTCCGGCGACACGACCGTTCGCATTTGAAGGTCGTATCAGACTGCGACGGCAGTCCCTCACCCACTGGCGGCCGGCTCAGGTCGCCAACAGCAAACTCAGCGGCCATTCGATGTTGCCAATTCGCGGAGCCGCCCACCGTTGGAGGCCGATGGACGCATTTCGGGAGCGTAGAAGACGTATGCCCCGAGGCTTGCCTTGGCCTGGTAGAGGGCTATGTCCGCTCTACGAAGCTGGTCACTCCAAGTGCTGTCCGGCTCCGGGAGGGCGATGCCGGCGGAGGCGCGCGGCCGGCTAATTGCGTCACGTTGATCGGATCGCAGCACCGTCGGTGCGCTCAACTGCGCAAGGGTCCTGCTCATCCACAGATCGATGGTCACGCGGTCGCACGCCGGCAGCAATAGCAGAAACTCGTCCCCGGCCAGCCTGGCCGCCGTGGCTCCGATCGGCTTACAAGCCTCGTTGAGTCGTTGCGCCACAGTGCTCAGCTGTACGTCGCCAGCCTCGTGCCCCCACGTGTCATTGACTGCCTTGAACTCGTCAAGGTCGAGGAGAACGACGCCGCATTGGCCGCGTGCAGCCATCTCCTGCTGGTAGATGCACTGTGCCAGCGTACGATTCGGCAGCCTGGTCAAGGGATCGTGCTCAGCAAGCCAGCGGGCGCCGTCAAGCTCGGCACCCATCCGATGAAGTCGCAAGCAGCTAAGCGCCAAACCGAGGACGAACCCGGCAAACACCGCGACAGCGATCGTAGTTCCGGACATAGGTTGTTCCCGCTTCGGGAGGGCCCACCAGGCCACAGCATTGACGACTGGATGGTGACGCAACGTGACTTAGGCGGAGGTCCCAGTCGGACCTTTGATGAGCCCATGATGCTTGGGGCGGATTGAACTTTGACTCCGGTCTGCTGTCATCACGCTTTCATGAGCCGAATTGTGGGCCGAACGGCTGTGCGGCCAGGTCGCAGATGGGCCGTATTTGTTGAGCGACGTTCAAGATGCAGACGTGAGCTGCGATTTTCGGCCATGATGCCTGCGACAAGATTCGGTGGCATGAGTTTGAGACAAGAGGTGCTCGTCGGCGACGACACCTTGCCGATGAAGGGCATGCGACGGCCCTCCCAGGTCTCTTCCCGTCACCGTCCCGGGAGGGCCGTGGTGCGCTTGGAGGCGCGGTGCTCACCGTAGGGGCGGATTCGGCTGCGGTCGAGTCGGAGTTGGTGGCAGGGCGGCTGAGCTGCCTGGGGACGGCTGACGCAGACCGGTCGTCCAGGATGCCGGCGACGTAGACGCCCATGCCCAGCACGCCGCCGTGTGCGTCACCTACTGTCCGATTCCGGTATCGCGGCAGATCGCCGGGCCGAGCCGCCAGCCGACGTCCTCTATGACGGCCGGCTTGTCGCCGGCTTCCAATCCGATGGCCGCAGGTTCGAAGCTTGCCGGGCACCCATCTGGCCAGGTACTAAGCGTTTCCCGGCGCCGAGCCGATCTTGGACCGATCCGAGGTCTTCGTTGGGCGGACGGTGCCGACGGCAGCGGACGTCATCGCCAAGGCCGGCGGCGCACTCACGTAGATGTCGGCAGTGAGCGCGATCGACAAGTGCGCCAGCTGGTCTGAGAACACTTTCAAGGCAAGCTCGGCAGGAGGGCACTACACCAAAGGCCCGGCGCTCGGCCTCCTGTCGCCGGCACTGCGCTGTCAGCACCTTGACTGTGGTCCGGTCAAGCGCCACCGTCCGCACGCTTGTTGGCGTCTTCGGCGCTCTTGAACGATTCCCCCGTGGCACCCTTGACTTGGTGCGTCCAGATCGCACCATCGCAACCCGGCCGTCTCCGGTCGTCGGAGATCGCTGCCTGGAACGTTGGTGTCTGAGTGGCTGTCCATATCGCCACCGCAGGGTGCTCGCCGGTGGATTTCCAGTGCGCTCTCAGGTCCTCGGCCCACACCACCGCCCGAGGACGATGACGGCGTGGCGGCCAGCCTCGCGCGCAGGATTCCACTCGATCAGGCCACGACGCAACGCTGCGTTCAGCACTGCTCGTGGCGTGGCGTGGATGCGGATGATTGTGCCTGCGGGCAGCGTGGAATCACGCAACCGGGTTCGTCTTCTGGCCAATGCGGCGTAGAAGTTGTTGAGCTCCTTGATGGCGAGTTCGGTCAGCGGGATGTTTCCCAAGCACCTCCTCTCCGTGTAGCGCGGCAGTGCGCTGCTGCGGAACAGGCGCAGGTCACCACCGTCAGTGTCCCTGTGAAGGAAAGCCGGGGGAGTGGTGGGTTTGGCCCGAAATGGCGAGTTCGCGAAGGGCGATTTGAAGGGAAGCGGACTCGTGACCCGCGGATCAAGAGGAGATCTCCGAGGTCCGCAGGCGGCGGAACCGGCAGCCGGTTGCCCGGATGACCTGCCGCGAACACGCCGGAGCAAGATGCATAGTGCGACCCACAACGACCGTGGCGGACTCGAACACGACGAGACCTCCGAACACCCGCCATATCACAGGTCTCGTTTCACACGCCTACTCACCCAACGGGCCTTGACAATATCCCTTAGCTACTCGCTCCAATAACGTCTCGGCGTGCCGCAGTCCTCGGTCTGCACGTAACCAGGTCGCGCTTGTGCAACCGATCCTGAACGTCCGCTCCCGCTCTGTGAAGTCGTGGATGTCGCGGTGTTGCCGCGTGAGGTCACGTTGGACCTTGGAATCGATCCGGGTTCCTTACAGCGCATCGATTACCGACATGGAGGCTTGACAGCATTCTGACAGTCTCGTGGCACGTGCTTCGCGCATAGTCGGCGCATCCGTAATTCCGCGGGTGCAGGAACGTGCCAAGGAGCGTGTTGAGTGCGAAGTCCTCGATTGCGTGGTCGCGCGGTAGTAGTCGTCGTGGGTCTGCTCGGTACCGCGATGGCAGCACAGAACTCGGCGGCGGGCAGTAATACTTCTGGTTCGGCCGTGGTGAGCTTTGACGGATACGAGATCGCCGTTCCCTCCGCGTGGCCTGTGGTGAACCTGGAGGCGGCGCCCACGAGCTGTGTGCGTTTCGACCAGCATGGGGTTTATCTGGGTCACCCCGGTCGGGACCAGATCTGTCCGGCGCACGTTCTAGGCCAGAGTGAGGCAGTCGTTGTCGAGCCCTTGGGCAATGCGGTAATTCCCAGCGGGACGGTGTGGTTGGCTCCGGGTCAGGCTCGCCCGGCCACTATCCCGGCCACCACGGATCACCGTGTCAGTTTCGCGATACCCGCTGCCGGAGTGCTGGTCACCGGTAGCTACGGCGTGAACGAAGACACAATTGCTCGCGTGCTTGCCAGTGCCGTCGTGACGGCCCAAGCCAAGCCGGCTGCTGCGAAGCCGCCAGGTAATGTCGTGGCGGTTAGCCCACACGTGTCTGAGCCCGGGTCCTTCCAGGGCCTGGGGTTCGACGCGTGCGCTGCGCCGTCGTCGGCGGCCATGCAGGCTTGGTCGTCATCCCCTTACCGGGGGGTGGGCGTGTATATCGGCGGCGTCAATCGCGCCTGTGCCCAACCCAACCTCACCGCCTCGTGGGTTTCCGGGCAGGACAGCGCCGGCTGGCATCTCTTCCCCATCTATGTCGGCTTGCAAGCTCCGTGCTCAGGCATCGGTGCCACGATCGACCCGGCGAATGCCAACGCGCAGGGGCAATCCGCGGCACAAGACGCCGTCGCGCAGGCTCAGGGACTAGGTGTCACCGCCGGCAGCGTGCTCTACGACGATATGGAGTCCTACGCGCGCGGCGGCAGTTGTACCCAGGCCGTGCTGGACTTCCTAGCTGGCTGGACTACCGCTCTGCATGTGTCCGGCTATAGCTCAGGGGTGTACAGCAGCTCCGGCTCCGGCATCAGCGACCTGGTCGCCGCGGCCGGCGGCTCGTATCCCTCACCGGACAACGTCTATTTCGCCCGGTGGAACAACGTCCCCGACACCAATGACGTTGCCATCCCGGCGGCAGATTGGTCCAACCATCAGCGCATTCACCAGTACGCCGGCGGCCACAACGAGAGTTACGGCGGCGTCACTATCAACATCGACGGCGATGCGCTGGATGTGTCCTCCTCATTGTTGGTGTCGCGGTTGGGTGTGTTGGAGTCGTCGGGTGGTGTGGTCCAAATCAAGGAGGGTGGGCTGTCGGCCCAGTGGTCGCCGGCGGAGATGGGCGGGATCGCCAAATTCCAGATCAACGGCGACTGGATCGGGGTGCTGACGACCGGCGGGGAGTTGTTCGT
>NZ_JBGCCM010000063.1:0-38727 GCF_041262085.1 Catenulispora sp. GAS73 | reverse complement strand
GTGCGCACGAAGGGATTCGAACCCCTAACCTTCTGATCCGTAGTCAGAGAGAAACAGGGGGCTAGAGGTTCAAATCGCAGGTCAACGACATCGTAAGACATTGTCTGACCCACCTGAACAGAGTAGTTCGGAGCCGGGTTCTCCCACTTTTCTCCCGCTCACGTGTTGACACCGAAGCGCGAGCGTAGGCTATCGCGACTCACTGAGTCGGCGCAGGAAGCGACGAAGTACAGCGGCTAGCTCCGCTGGCTTGTCTAGCGCCTCGACTGGTATCCGGTCCACGAAGGCAACTCCCGCATCCCTCAGCAAATGATCTCGCGTAGAGTCCATGGCTCGCCTGCCATTGTGATGAGGGCCGTCCACTTCGATTACGCCCGCCCTGCCCTTGTAGGTGACCACGACGTCCGGTTCCCACGTGTGACCCAATGCGCGCCCACGCGGTAGAGGGAGTACGGTGATCGTTTCTTCCGCTGGCAAGCTCTGCTGAAGCTGCTTGAGCGCGCGGTACACCGTGAGCTCTCCAGCATTCGTGAAAACGAGTCCATCCTCTGTGAACTTGGACCCCTCGATGCGAAGGCGCTGAGCTTGGTTGGTAGGACGCCCGCGAGCGAGTACCTCCTTGAGCTGTTCCTGCCATCCGGGTCCGATATTGGGTAGAGACTCCAGGACGATCACCGCGTCAATCTCGGAGTAGTAGCCGAGGTCGAGCCGCCGAGACAGCCCCTTGCAGAGATCATCCAGCTCTTTAATGATCTCTTCGGTGAAAGAAAGTCGGTCCTGCGGCGCCACATGGATCTCAAGGTAGCTGAAGGTTTGATCTTCCGGGTCGACCGTTCTGCTTGCCCAGACGGTAGAGAGAAGGAGGGCGGCAACGTTGCTTCTGCCACGCTGGACCAAGATCGCCGCAGCATTCCCGAGGATTGCATCAGCTATAAGCAACTGCTTATCTTCCCACTCAAGGGACTCGTCGCTGAGCAGCGAACCATACGACTGAGACGACGCGTCGACCATCAACCCCTCCGAGCTCCATCCGCTTGAGGAAGACGATAGACCTATGCGCCGACTCATTTGGGATCGAATGCCGCCCCATTGCTGACGTGGCTCTAATTGCTCATGACGTTGATGACTTGGCGTGTTGTCTCAAGCGGCAACTCGTTGACCGTCGCGGAGGTAACGCGTCTGTCGATCTTCAAGGGCATCGAGCGCGGCACGGAGCCGAGCCCAGACGTAAGGGCGTAGCCGGCGAGCCGCCTCGGCCTCGTCGACGAACGCGAACGCGTCAAGCTCACCGTCGAGGATGCGCATGGCGGAGATCTCGCCCCGAGTGAGTCGGCCGGCATCGAAGATGAAAGCCAGTTGGTCGTCCCACGGCCCATGAGGCGAGACCCAATCGATGCACAGGACGCCACCGACGTTCACCTGTAGGCCAAGTTCCTCGACGAGCTCGCGCCGCACGGCCTCGTCCGGCGGTTCGTTCGCCTCTGCCATCCCTCCGGGCAGGTCCCAATCTGGCTTGTAGTTCGGGTCGACGAGGAGGATCCGGCCATCCTCGTCGCGCAGTAGGACATCGGCGGCGACACGCTTTCGGGCTTGCTTGGCGTTCCCTTCAGCGAGGTACGCGTCCCATTCAGCCGGCGTCATGTCCGCGGGGGTCGGCATGGTTCGGCATTCTTCCTTCGTCGTCCGGCACGGCGAGGCCGGCCATGAGCCAGCGCCGTGACTGTTGCTCTCGCGACAGGAGTGTCAGGAACTCCGAGACTACGCGCGACGACTGGTAGGGCACCAACGCGGTACAGAGGTCGTCGAGAAGGGTGATCACTCGCGCAGAGCCGGGCGCGATGGTGTTGCCGATGACGGCACGTCCGACATCGCACGCGCCTTCGGGGTCGCGGTTTTCGACGAGAAGTTGCGCGGTGAGGATCAGCCCGAACGCGCGACTTCGTGCCCGCTCTACATCCCGAAGCGCAACCGCCCGTTCTGCCGTTCGCAACGCCGCCGCACGTTGGCCGGTCTTCCGCATGCAGTGAGCGACCTCGATAGCGAGCGACGCCTCGTCGAATGGGCTCAGCCACTCGGAAACCTCACCCGACGAACTCGATCCGAGCGCCTTGTCTGCGCTGGCTAGTGCTTGGGCGGTTGCGTGACGGTCGCCGAGCTCGGCGAGTCCTCGGGCTTCCATGGCGAACAACCGAGCATTGAGCGCGGGCTGTGGAAGTCCTCGACGAGCCGTTTGCCGGCCAGTGTGAGCGAGCTCGACGGCGCCATGGGCGTCCCCAGCTTGTAGAGCGAGGTGACTCATGCTCGCGTAGATGCCGGCGCTGTGCTCGGGCTTCTTAGCCGTTTGGGACAGCGCGAGCGCATGCTTGAAGTGCCGTTCAGCGAGCGGGTCACGGCCCGCGTCGTGGGCCATCCAGCCGGCCATCTCATTGAGTCCAGCCGCCGCAGAGAAGATCGCTAGGTCACCGCCGACGGCCAGTTGCGGCCCAACATGTTGACCAAGGTAGTCGGCGACGGCTCGGTAAAAGTGCCCGCCCCCGATCCGGCGGTCTTGTACGCGGAAGGCATCCATGGCGGCAAGGTGGCTTTGCGTCGGCTGGTCGCTCTGCTGAATGGTCGGCGTGCGGGCCGGTTGAGATGACGGCACGTCGTGCTGACCAGATGCCTCCCACGGGCGCGGACCGAGGCCGAAGTACGCGCCAGGCACTCGAAGCCCATCCGCGACGCGCTCGATGACCTCGACACTCACCCGCCCGTGCTTGCCCATGATGTAGTCGGCAACGCGTGACGGCGTCAGACCGCATCGCCGACCGATGTGAGATGCGGTGAACTGTGCCGGGCCGTCGGTCAGGTTCTTGATGAGGTTGAAGAATCGACCGAGATCACGATCGGCGCAGGCTCGCATGACGTCGGGTCGGTCCCGAACGTCGGCCGGTAGATACATCGGTGGATTGTTACGACGGCTCAAAGCTCGCGATCTCCTGACGGCGAGTTCTGACGGATGGTGCCGGATGCGTTGCTACCGGTGAGTTTACCCACGGCAGTTACCCACCGTGCCACTTATCCGGGCTCTGATCTAGCGGGACTCTCAGGTCATGACCTCGATCAACTCCACGTCAGTCGAGTTCCGGTGCCCGCCGCTGGAGCTGACCGCGGATCCTGGCTCGGAGTTTTGGGCTCGCGCCCATGCCGCCGACGTCCTTCGCGCGTGGCAGTTGGAGAACCTCGCCGGCCTTGTCGACACGATCGTTGCCGAGATGGTCCTCAACGCGGTCCGCTACTCCAAGGTCCACATCGCAGTGATCATGTGGACGTCCGACGGATACCTCGTCCTAGACGTCTGGGACGCAGGCATTCGACCAAGTCCCTTCCTGACTCCCGCCGGCAAGTCACACGACGAGCTACCGCTCATGAAAGCCCTCGCCGACAAGTGGGAAGTCGTCGGAGCCAACAGAGGCGGGCGGATCGTCCGCGCATGGATCCGGAGAGACGTCCACCCGGACGTCCTGACCATCGAGCAGCAGTTACGCGCCGCAAGGACGCGCAGCGTGTCACTGCTCGTCCCCGACGAGAAGCCGACGGAAGCACTGATCACCCGCGTCATCGAGGGCTTCCGCGCCCTTGATCGCCAGAAGCACGTCACCTGGACCCCGCCGAGGACGGCCCCCGGCGGTTCGCCCGAAAGGGGTATGCCACATGAGCACCATGGAAGCGACGACGATCAGCGTCGAACTGCCGGCCGAGTTCGATAAGCGCTGGAACCGGATGGCCGGCATCACGGTCGAGGGTCGGCAGGTCACGGTCAACCCCGACGAGTACTTCTTCCAGTTCGACAGCAACACGTGGCGCCTGTGCGACTGGGACCGCGTCGCCTCGGAACTGCTCGCCGTGGCCGAGACGAGCGAGAAGGCGCTCGACCAGACCGTTCTGGAGTTCATCCACCGTCACAGCTACTCGACCGGGGACGCCGCGAAGGTGCTGACGACGGCGTGGGAGGTCAACAACTACATGTTCCGCGAGGAACACCTCGACGGTCTCGGGATCGACGGCTTCACCGCCGATCACCTGCGGATGCTGCGCGAGGTCGGGACCTTCATGGCGCTGAACAAGGTCGAGGACGACGGCACGATCAGCAACGTCGGCCCCTGCTGGATGTTCCCCGCGGCGACGACCGTCGTGTTCGACCTCTCCGACAAGGAAGCCGAGATGATCGACGAGGTCTACCACGGCACCTGGTTCAACGAGAGTCGCCGGCTCGAAGCCCTCAAGGCGAACGCTGCGCTCGGCGGCCGGCTGGTCCACGGGTGCCAGTCGGTTCCGAGCCAGTCCGGCGGCGCGATCGTCCCGTTCGGCGCCTCGATCGCGAAGTTCACCAGTGAGCTCAACCGGTTCCGGAGCGACTGGCTGGAGCGCGTCTACTCGATGCGCGAACGCACGGCCTAACCGTCCCCTACGGCGGGTGGCACGCTGCGTCGTGTCGCCCGCCTCGTCCCCCCTTGTGCCTGATGGAGTAACGACCATGGATCGAACCCTCGTCACCGGCATGCTCATCGACTTGTGTGAGCGGGCCGCCTTTCCGAAGCCGACAACACGCGAGGAAGTACGGGCCTGGCAACTCTCTGCCGTCGAACGAGTCCGCTTGCCTGATGGGCGAAGCTTGATCTTCAAGTACGCCGCCGAACCGTTCACCAGTGAGTACCGCGCCATCGAGTTCGCCCGCAGCCGGCACATCCCGGTCCCGGACATGTATGGCGCTATCCAGCGCGATCACATGCTCGGGATGCTCATGCAAGACCTTGGTGAGCCGCTCCACGAGGCCAGCGATCGTGACGGCATCCACGCCGCTTTACTCATTCACGCGGCCGGGCGTGCGCCCGAGATGCACCAACTCGACATGCATACCCTGTCGGGACTGCCGCACCTCGCTTCAAGCCACATGAGCAGGCTTCAAGCGTCCGGACGGTGGCAAAGTGTCGATGACGTGGTCGAGGGAATCGCCATCCTGCGGGAGTGCGCCGAGGCGCGGTCCGCTGGCGCCCAACTCGAACCCTTCGGCCTTGTGCACTCCGAGTTTCACCCGACGAGTTTGCATGTCGGGAGTAGTGGGTTGCGGCTACTGGACTTCGCGCGTGCGTTCAACGGACCGGGCCTGATCGACCTTGCCTCGTGGCACGGAACGATCGACGCCGCCGATCCGGACCGGCTTCGCGGATTCCTCGAACAGTACGTCGCCGCCGGCGGAGCACCTGACACGCTGGCGAAGCGGGGCGGTCTAGCGGCTGAATCGTGGGCGCTCGGATGGCATCGAGTCTGGGCAATCGAGTGGTTTCTCGACCAGTCGATCCGGTGGATCAACAACCCCGAGGATGACCCGATCTACATCGAGGCCATTCGGCGGCATCTTCGCGAAGCCCTGCGCTTGCTTGAGGTGTGAGCCGGCATGAGCGTCAACCCCAATACCGCAGCGTGGCAGGCTCACGCCATACAGCGTCTTCGGGCCGAGGCGTCGAACCCCCACGAGATTCCGGAACGTATGGAGTGGACCCGAACCCCGGGCGTCGGGCCGGGCGCCGAGCTTCTCGGTGCTGTCCGGGGACGCCGGGTCATCGAACTCGGGTGCGGCGCCGGGCACAACATCGCACACCTCGTCGCTAAGCAAGGCGCCATTGGTACCGGGCTTGACGTCGCCTGGGGCCAGATCGAACGCGCTCGACGCAACTACGGTCGTCTGCCTCTTACGTTCACGGTGGCTGAGGCGTGTGCTTCATTGGAGTACGCGCGGCAGCCGTTCGACGTCTGCTATTCGGTTTTCGGGGCGGTTGGCTTGGTCCCGCCGTTGGAGCTGTTCGCGCTGGTAGCCGAAAAGCTCGCGGACCGCGGCCTGTTGGCCTTTGCGGTCGCCCACCCTGATCGGCCGGGGTGTTCACCCGACGACGGCAATGACCCTCAACAGGACTGGCTTGATCTCCCCGACGGAAACCGCGCCCCAGTCTTGCGCTACGTACCCCGACGTGAGACTTGGCCCGATCTCGTTGCAAAGGCAGGACTGAGCACTACCGACGTCCTCGACGTCCTCGATGTCGAGGGCAGACCAGACACGCTCATCATCACAGCCGTCAAGACTTGAGGTCGCGGCAACTCGGAGGGACGCGATGCGCAGTGCTCATCTGATCATGGACATAGACGGTGTCCTGATTCCCTACCCTGACGCCGCGGGCCGTAGCCCGGATACTCACACGCGGCACCTCGTCACACCGACCGGCTACGAACGTCAGCCGGCGGTCGCGATATGGCTGAACCCGACGCACGGCCCACTGATCGCAAGGTTCCTCGCGGATTCCGGGCTGTCGATGGCTTGGGCGACCAGTTGGCAACACGACGCGAACCGCCTGATCGGAAGTCGGCTCGGCCTGCCGCCATCGACGGTCATCGAATGGGACCGGCCAGCAATTACCGTCAGCCATCCGAACGGCTACCTATGGAAGCGCGATCCGGTGGCCGAGTGGCTCGGCGAGGCGCCCGCCGCATGGATCGACGACGACTTCACTGCGGCTGATCATGCTTGGGCTGCTGCCCGGACCTTGTCCGGGATCCCAACAATCCTTGTCCAGCCCGACCACCATGAGGGACTGCTACCAGGTCACCTCAACACGGTCGCCGAGTGGGCGTCGACACGGCTTGCGAAAGCATCATGACCGCCCGACCCGACGCACGAGACGTCGGCTCGGGGCGGCGGCATAGGAAGCTACCCGCCGGTCGGCGGGCTCGCTGCGGGCTTGGCTGGCGTGAACGGCGTCGCGGACGTGGTCGGCCAGACCTGGCGAACGACGGCCTCGGCGGCGCCGATGCCGAGGGCGGCGAGGGTCTTCCATCCGAGGTTCGCGGTGCCGGTGGTGACGAGCTGCGCGACGAATGCGACGGCGAACAGTCGAGCGACGCGGATGGCTTGGGCCTTGAGGTGGTCGGTCATGGTGGTCGTCTCCTGTCGGGTGGTGGGTCAGGCGGCGAGCTTGGTGCCGATGGCGTGGGTGATGTCGCCGGCGAGTACGCCGACGTCGATGCCGCCGGTGCGCATGCCGTTGATGGTGTTGATCAGGGCGTCGAGCTTGCCGTTGACGCTGTCGAGCTCGGCCTTGATGGCGTTGGCCTGGTCGCGGGCCTGTTCGGCGGCGGTTTCGGCGTTGACGAGGCGCTGGCGCATGTCGATCGGGTCGAGGTGGGCGTTCTTGAAGGCCCAGATGTCGTAGGGCGTCACGGTGGTGTCTCCTGTCGTGGTGGTGGCGGTGCCGTTGATGAGGTCGGCGAGCTGCGCGGTGGTGCCGCGGTAGGCGTTGAAGTCGATGGACTGACCGGCGTATGGCTGCTTGTCGGTGTACTGCCAGACGTCCGGGGTCTTGCCGCCGTAGGCGTTCCAGTTCGGGTCGGTGTCGCTGTAGCCGCCGGGGTAGCCCGAGGCGATCAGGGCGACGCCGAGGGATGCGAGGTCGCCGCCGGTCTGGGACCAGTACCAGCGCGGGTAGTACACGCCCCACACGCGCCCGCCGAGCTGGCGCATGCGGGCGATGAATGCCGCGCAGTCGGCGACGGTCGGCTTGCTGGCGCCCTCGGGTTCGACGTCGAGCATGACCGGGGTCGCCCCGACGATCGCGTGGCAGTAGTCGGCCTGGCCGGCGCCGTTGCCGGCGGTGAGGAAGTGGTAGGCGCTGAAGACCGACCCGACCGCGGCCGCCTGCGCCTTGAAGCCGGCGTAGCTGGCGTCTGTGTAGTAGGTGCCCTCGGATGCCTTCGCAATCAGCGCGACGGTGCCGGGCTGGATGCGTAGACCGGCCTGGAAGTTGGACACGTCGGGAAAGAAGATCGTCACAGCGTCGTCCCCTTGGTCTGCGCGGCGATCTGGTCGACGACGGTGGCGATGTGGGTGAGCGCGGCGTGGTCGGCGTCGGCTTTGGCCTCGTGCCGGACGGCGGCGCGGTTTTGTGAGGCGCCGAGCAGCGGCAGCGCCCACAGTTGGACGAGGTTGCCGAGGAACAGCAGGAACGCGAACGGGTAGGGATCCCGCTTGAACAGCGGCAGGCCGGCGGTGGCCGCGCCGATCCACATCGTTTGCCAGGCGACGAGGATCCAGAACGTTCGCATCGAGCCGAACGCTGCGGTCACCTTGTCGGCGAGGCGGTCGTTGGCCGTGTCGGCGGGGTGCGGGACTGCGGGGTGGCTTCTCATTCGATCAGCCCCCGTATGTAGTGCTCGGCTTCGTAGTCGGCGGCGGATGCGGTGTGGACGCCGCCGTGGCCGCGGTGGTGGGCTGTGCACAGCCACATGAGGTTCTGCGCGGATTCGATCCAGGCGCCGACCTCGCCGGTGTTGGACACGCCGGGGTAGTCACGTTCCAGCAGTTCGAGATCGACCTCGTTGGCGAGGGCAAACTCGACATGGGAGTGGTGGAGCTCCAGCGTTCCGCCGCACATCGAGTCGTCACCGACGCGGACGGCGAAGGCGCAGCGCGCGGTCTTGCGGGTGCGGCGGCGGTAGGCCTCGAAGTCGACGTAGTGCGGGTCGGACTCGCGCGGGGCGTGGTCGGGGTAGTGGACGGTGTAGTGGTGGGTCACGGCCTGGTCGTGCGCGGCCGTCAGGTGACCCTTGCGGTGGGTGGTGGTCATCAGAAGCGGCCTCCGGTGAGTAGGTGGGCGGTGAGCCAGGCCAGGCCGGCGAGCAGGGCGAAGCGGCGAAGCCTGGTGAGGGCGCGGGGGTGCGGGTCGTTGCCGATGGCGAACCACTTCCAGATGTGGCCGCTGAGCGTGGCCGGCGTGCCGCCGCGGGCGAGGGCGGCGCCTTCCTCGATGGCGAACCACAAGATCCAGCCGATCCAGCCGAGAGTCCAGGTCATTTCGGGTCACCGCCGCTCGACTTGGTCAGAGCGTCGACCTGGTTGTGGAGCGCGGCGAGGTCGGCGGTGTGCTGGCCGAGGGTGGCGCGGATGGCGGTGACGTCGTCGCGCAGGCTTGATCCGCCGTTGGGTTCGAGTTGCTGGGAGCGGTGTTCGACGACGCCGACGGCGTGTTCGAGGCGGGCGAACCAGCGGTGGATCCAGCGGCCGAGTACGCCCAGAAAGACGAAGACCGCCGAGATGCTCGCGGCGGTCGATGCGTAGGTCTGTATTGACATGTGGTTGCCTTCGAGGTCAGGTGTGTTCCCACATGACGGTCATGCGGGGTTGTCCGTCGACGGCGCCGGTGGGGATGGTGGCGCCGGAAAACTGGTAGACCGCGATCTCGACGTAGTCGCCGGCGTTGAGGAACACATCCGCGGAGGTCGACAGCGCGGTGTCGACGCCGTTGACCGGCGCGATCTGAAGCTTCGCGAGGATCTGGGCGCCGCCGTTGACTTGGATGCGGATGCTGCGGAAGCCGTTGGCGTTCGAGGTGAAGTCGCACTGTCCGCAGACGTGATACACGCCCGGTAGCGGGGCTATGTACTGCGAAGGGATGCTCGCGTTGTGGGCGCCGTAGGGGTCTACGTCGACGGTGTCGTAGGTGACCGGGGTCCACTGCTGATTGTTGATGTTCTGGGCGGCGGTCTGGCGGGCGATGAGTGCCGGGGTGTTGATGCCGAAGTTGACTGCGTCGCGCACGTTGGCGTTGAGCATCGCGGCGGTGACGACTTCGCCATCGGTCCAGGTGCGTTGCGTGGGAATGCCGAGGTTGGTCATGCCGAATCGCCCCCGTGGATGGTGGAAGAAGGATCGAGCGATGGGGAGCGGTTCAGCGGTGGCGCCAGATCATTGAGACGCGGCCGTAGCCGTTGATGTCGTCGTTGATCAGGCTGGTTGCGGTGTTGTCGCCGTTGAAGACCGCGACCTCGGCGATGTCGCCGTAGTCCAGATACACGTCGGTGCTGGTGTTGAGGCAGGTGTTGAAGCTCGGCAGCGCCGGGACTTGGAGTTTGGCGCAGACCGTTTCGTTGCTGTTGACCTGGACGCGGATGGAGCGGAACGGTCCGGCGAAGTTGGAATTGGTCGGGGCGATCTGGACTTGCCCGGTGATCCGGTAGATCCCTGCGATCGGGGCGATGTACTTGGACCGATACGGGTTGTTGGTGGCGTCGTAGGGTGCGATGCCGCCGTAGGTGTCGAGCAGCTTTCCGGACAGGATGTCCAGTGGGGTCCAGTGGCCGCTTGGCAGGGTGTTGCCGCCTTGATGGTTGGCGATCATCACCGGTGGGCTCAGGCCGAAGGTGATGGCGTCGCGGACTTGGGCGTTGAGCTCGAAGTCGTGGACGGTTTCGCCAACGGTCCAGGTCCGTTGCGCGGGGACAGGCAGGTTGACCACGATCGCCGCCTTTCAGTAGCCGAGGGTCGTGGTCTTGCCGAGAACGGCCATCGAGTCGAAGCTCGTCGGGTCGGTCACACCGGCCGGCAACAGGTCGCAGACGGTGAACGGTCCGGTCGCCGCGGCGGTGGAGGACAGTTGCACCGAGCCGGCGCCGTTGCCGTCCAGGCCGGTGACGGTCACCGGGTAGGACGTGCCGGCCGTGGTCAGGAAGGCGATGCGCTGCCCGATCGACAGGTTCGCGTGCACCGGGTTGCCGGCCGGATCGGTGAGCAGCCCGCCGAACGGGTACCAGGCGGTTCCGTTGATCAGGTTGCCGGCGTAGGTGAAGTGCATCGCGGCGTCGGTCCAGGCGGTCCAGCCGTCCGCGGGCGACACCTGAATGTCGACGGTGGCGTTGGCGCCGTCGTCGGCGTTCCAGTTGATCGCTTCCACGAACCCGTCGAAGGTGATCACGGGTGCGCCCGGTGGTCGGCGGTTGACGCGGATCCGGGTTCCGAGCTCCAGCGCCAGGCACACCGGCCACAGCGCGGGGTTGGTGCCTGGATTCAGGGTCAGGGCACTAATTCGCATGCGGGCCTTGGAATACCGGCCGAGCAGGTAGTGAGCGGCGTCCTGGACTTCCAGGGCGTTGCTGGCTTGCGTGGTGCGAGTGACGGTGCGGATGCCGTAGGCGGCCTGCGATGCGGCATCGAATGCGCGGAACACGGTGCCGCTGCTGTTCTGCGTGATCTGGATGTCGTTGCCGATGCGGGTCGGGTCGAAGTCGAACGCGACCGTGTCGTAGGGCAGCTCCCCCGCGGCGGTGTTCTCCCCGAATACGAACGTCGGCGCCTGCGCCCTGGCGCGCCGGGACCGGTCCGCGAACCGCACGATGCCGCCGGCGTCGACGAAGTGCTGCCCGTTCTCGGTGGTAACGACTTGGCTGAGTGCGGTGAGCGCGTCTTGGCCGGCGATGTCGGTGGCCGCGGGCAGGTTCGTCGTCTGGCCGGGGTCGATCAGCGACGGTCCCTGGTAGCCGGCCAGGCCGAGGATGCGGGCGTAGCGCTGCCCAGTCGAGTCACCCGCGCCGGCGCTGCGCCAGATCTGATAGATCTGCTGCATCTGCGCCGCGGAGAGTTGGAACGGCCATTGGCACGCCCACGAGATGTCACCGGCGAAGGGCACGAACTCGTTGTTCACGCCCGAAATGGCGTCCGCGGCGATGGTGTCGGCGCTGAAAAAGTCCGGCGGATTCCACGGCTTTGCGAAGGTCCCGGAGAACACGACACCGTCGACACACGCGTGCCAGCCCAGACCGGCCGGATCGGTGGAGATGAACGCCAGGTGCCAGTTTCCAACCGACACCGCGCCGAGGTTGACCGTGGCGCCGCCGCCGTTGTGGTCGGCGAACTCCAGATAGAACGAGCCTTGATAGACCTCCATCGTTGCCGTCGAGGTCGGTGACGATGGCGAGTCCGCGCACCACACGTCTTGTCCCCCGGTGGTGTTGGTCTGCCGGAAGGCGACCATGCGCGTGAACCCGCCGGTCCGGGGTGGCCCGTACAGACCGTCCGGTCCGGGCGGCAGGATGAGACACGGCTCGGGTAGGTAGTTCTGTGTGCCGGCGTTCGCACCGGGGTTGAAGTTGACGACGGTCGTGCCGGGCGCGGCGGCGTATCCGCCGCCGGGGCTTGCCGAGGTCTGGGCGACGCCGGCGGTCACCCCGCCGGTTGGCGCTACCACCGCTGGACCGCGCTGCCCGGTGGCGTCGGCGAACTGTGTGGATCCGGCCTGCTCGCCGAGCCGGTAGCAGAAACTCAACCCCGCCCCGGACACCGAGCGCGGCGCCTGGATCGCCGCGGTCATCAGGTCGGTGAATTGCACCTGCGACAGCAGCGCGAAGGTGTCGACCGCGGTCGGGGTGACGGTGCCGAAGGCCCCGGAGTCGTTCCAGGCCTGCGGGTAGCGCTCGACCATGCCCGCATACAACGGGAACCAGGTGCCGGGCACGGTGAACGCCGAGGCGGTGGTGTTCTGCTCGAACTGCGCGCCGTCGACCTGGAACGACCACGACGCGGTCGGCGCGACGGTCATGGTCAGGGCGAACACCGCGGCGACAGCGCCGACCGGCACCACGTCGGGCACGCCCGCGAACGTCCACCCGCCGGTGGCTGAGCCGATGAGCGCCATCGGGGCGACGGTGGTCGTCGACAGCGTGCGTCCGTTGGTGTCCAGCCAGGCCAGGGAGGGGGCGACGGTCGGGTTCGCGCTGGCGGTCGCCGAGCGGATCCGGGCGGAGAACGCATAGGGCAGACCGACCGCGCCGGCGCGGACCGGCAAAGGGCCGAAGCTGACCAGCGCGGACCCGACCGCGGCTGAGGCCGTGGTGACCTGCCAAACCTGTGTGCCGGACCAGGCTGAGGCCGAGGCGGTCACGACCGGTGTGGCGTAGGCCCCGGTCACCAGGTACGGCGCCCCCGAGGTGCCGGGGGCGAGTGGGGTTCCCTCGCCGCCGGTGGCCTGGTCCGCCGACAGCAGGTTGACCGTGGCCGGCCACTGTGCGCGGATGCGCCAGGGCCGGTAGGGCACCAGGTTCGGGGCGAACATTGAGGCGGTGTTCGACGGGTCGAGGGCGCCGTCGCGGTCATCCCACACCCCCGACCAGGTCCCGGGCTGGACCTCGTCGAGCTCGAATTGCCGGCCGCGGGCGGTACCCCACTGCTGAATGAGCCGGCCTGTGAGGTCGGCGAAGCAGCCGGCGACGCCGAGGCCGTAGTTGCTGTTCCCGGTGGGGTTGAGCTCGCCGACCAGGACCGGCCAATTCGGGTTCTGCGACATGCCTCATCGCCCTCCTTCCCTCGTGGGTGGATCAGCGGTGGAAGGGGGTGTAGGACGTGCTGAAGCGGGCGCCCTGCTGGAGCATGACCCGTTGCATGGTCGAGGCGAGATCGCGGTCGGTCAGGACGCTGCCCTGGACGTTGATCACGATTCCGCCGGCGCCGCTACCGGCACTGACCGGAACCGGTCCGGATCCGCCGGCGCCGGCGCGGCCGGCGAGCATGTCGCGGCTGAGCACGTACTCGCCGCCGTGAACGACAGCGAGCATCGGTGCGCCGGGTGCGCCGGGAACCGGTCCGCCGTCGTCGAACCCGAGCAGCGAAGAGACCGAGTTCAGCCCTCCGGACACGGCGCCCGAGATCGACTTGAAGGCGCCGCCGACCTTGGAGATCGCGCCGCCGACGTCGTCGATGACGCGCTTCATGGTGTCGAAAACGGGTTTCATGACGTGGTTCCAGGCGAACGACAACGCGGTGCCGATGCCGCTGAAGACCGGCTCGGCGACGTTGTGCCACAGCCACAGCAGGACGTTTCCGGTGTCGGTCACGATCGTCTTGATCAGGCCGAGGGTCGGCTTGACGCCGTGGTCGTAGAGGAACGAGGCCGCGACGGCGATGCCGTGAAACGCGGGCTCGGCGGCGTTGCGCCACAGCCAGGTCAGGACGGCGCCGGTGGTGCGGATGATCGCGACGACCAGGTTGAACGACGGTTTGACGATCGAGTTCCACCACCAGGTGACGACTGCGCCGATGCCTCGGAAGACGGGTTCGGCGACGTCGCGCCACAGCCACAGCAGCACCGCGGCCGTGAGCCGCAGCATCGCGATATGGATCTTGATGATCGGCCAGGCGAAGTCGTTCCACCAGAACGCCAGGACCGCGCCGATGCCGCGGAAGACCGGTTCGGCGACCGAGTGCCACAGCCAGACCAGGACGGCGCCGGTGTCACGGACGGCCGCGGAGACCAGGCGGAAGGTGGGGCGGATGCCGTTGTTGTACAGCCACATCGTGACCGCGGCGATGCCGCGGAACGCGGGCTCGAACACCTCGTGCCACAGCCACAGCGCGATCTTGCCGACCTCGCGAAACGCGGCCTGAATGATCTGCCGGAAGGTCGTCGAGTGCTGATACGCCTCATAGAGCGCGACCCCGATGGCGACCAGCGCCAGGACGACCAGCATGATCGGGTTGGCGTCCATCGCGGCATCGAGCAGCCACGTTGCGGCGGTCAGGGCACGCGTAGCGACCGCCGACGCGATCGAGGCGGCCTTGTTCGCCACGAGGGCGCCGGTGTTGGCGATGGTCGTACCGACCGAGATCGCGCCCTTGACCGCGTAGGCCGCAAGGGCGGTGACCATGACGCCGCCAACCACTACCGCGACGGCCTCGCCGGCGGTCTTGTGCTTGGTCAGCCAGGTCACCGAGGTCGAGAACCATCCGACGGCGCGGGACACCCACGGCAGCAGGCCGGATCCGATGCGGATCCCGAGTGCCTCGACCTGGCCCTTGGCCTCGGACAGGCGTTGGTTGTAGGTCTGCTGGACCTGCGCCCAACCGGTGATCTGGCCGGCGCCGTTCTTCGCGGCCGTCGACACGGCGTCGACGTTGCCCTTGAACGTCGCCATGTTCGCGCCCGAGAGCTCAAGCGCGGCCTGCATGCTCTTGGAGCCGCCGACCATGTCGGCCAGGGCGCCAATGTAGGTCTGCTGTGCAGGCGAGAGGTTGGCGAGGGCCTTTTGATACTCGGTGGTGTTCTTCGAGGCCTTGGCGAGGGTCTCGATGACCACCGTGCCGGACGGTCCCATCTTGCGGTCGATGGCGTCGGTGAGCAGCTGGAGGGTGCCGGTCAGACCGCGCTGTCCGAGGTGCTCGGAGATGTCGGTTGCCGACAGGCCGAGCCCCTTCATCTCCTGCGCGGCCTTGCCGGTCGGGTTGGACAGCTGCGCAATGGTCTGCTTCAGATACGTCGCAGCGTCTGCGGCCTTCGTGCCCTCGCCGGTCTCCGTGGCCATCGCCCCGAGCACTTGCTCAAGGGACAGGTGCGCGGCCGAGGCCGCGGGAACGACCGTCGCCAGTGACCCCGCGAGGTCTTCCATGTGGGTCTTGCCGTTGGCGACCGTCGCGATCAGCTCGTTCGTGACGGTCGCGCTGTCGGACGCCTTCTCGTGGTAGGCGTTCAGCGACGTCGTCACCGCGTCAGCGATGGTTTCCAGGTCGGCGTTGCCGACCTTCGCGCCCTCGGCGGAGTTCTTGAGGACCGTGAGCCCGTCGGCGCCGTGGTAGCCGGCGGACTCGATCATGTAGAGCCCGTCGGTCAAGCTCTTGGTCGACTCCCCGACCTGCCCGGTCATGTCCAGGACGCCAGACGAGACAAGCTTCAGATTCGAGTGCAGCTCACCGGCGCCGGTCTCCAGCGAGGTCATGCCGGCCTGGAAGTTGCCGGCCATGCTCACCGTCTTCGCACCGACCATCACGGCGCCCTCAGACAGGCCCAGCAACGCGGCGGTACCGACGTTCTTCAGCCGGCCAAGGCTGGTCGTGCCAGTAGCGGTCGCGGCCTCGATGTCGCGGCCCATGCCGCGCAACATCGAGTTGACCGAACCGCCAACGCCGACGACTTCCAGAAATAGCTTTGGAAGTGCCATCAGGAAATCCTCCTGACAGCAATTCGCTATTCAGCCATTAAATAAAAGTTCTATTTATGACAAAATAAACCGTTCTGCGCAGATCAATTTGACCGCATTACGCACTAGTAACATCACAGATTAGTAACGGGTGAGGAGAGTGAGTATGCTGACACTGCTCCTTCGCGAGGTCCCCGATTGCCTCGTCCATCCGACGAGGTGTGTGTGTCCACCGAGCGAAAGGAGGGGGTGCCGATGGCGGAAACGCCAGAGGTATCAAGCGAGCAACGGAGTGCCGACCAGAGCTGGTCACGAAGGGCGGCGATCATGAGCGTGATCGCCAGCGCGACGGCAATCGTCGCTACCGTCGTGGCAGCCGTCAAGGGCCTCCGCTGATCGCAACGGAGGCCCTTGGTCTCTGACTGGGGGGCGCCGCCTTGCTTTGGCCGGCGGTAGGCGGCGTTCCCCGGGATATCAACTAGCTAAGTATGTATTACACCTAGCCACTCGGAGCGTACCAAGAAACGCACCGCGATGACGAAAACGCACCGTGGTGACGAATACATACATGCGTCGCCCCTGAGCAGCGTGTTCATAGTCGGAAGGCGGCCAGGCTAACCATTGACGACCTTGGTCCATGCCTGTTCCCAGATCTGCGCGACCTCGGCCTCGGCGCCGGACACGCCGGGGGCGAAGTAGGGGAAGCGCTGTTCGGTGCGTCCCTTGTAGAGGTTGCGAACCCCGCCCCCGACGCCGACACCGCCGTAGACCTTGCCGGCCACGGTGCGCGGTTTCCGGACCCCGCCGACACCCTTGTAGAGCGTTCCGGTGAAGCGGCCCGGTCCGCCACTGCGGGCGGAGCGGTACGGGCTTCCCGGCAGGTTGACGGCGTCGCCGGTACGGGACGAGGCGCCGCGGTGGTTCCAGCGCGGCGGGTTACGCAGGTTCGCTCGGACCTTGCGTTTCAAGAGGTTCTGTGTTGAGCGGATCGCGGCGACGGTGGCCTTGTCGCCATTGGCCTCGACACGGCGTAGAGCCTCGGTGACCTCGGCCAGGCCGCGGAATCGGGCGCTGAACACCCCGGTCACCTCGCTTCCTGCGCGTGTCGTTCCCGGTTGGCTTCAGCGAGTTGCTCGGCATCGGCGCAGGCCAACAGCCAGTCCAGCGTCACCGCGGGGGTGTCGTTGATCTGCTCGACGCTCCAGCCAGTGAGCTTCACCAGGCGGAACAGCCGGTAGCGGGCGAGCGGAAGTTCGCTCGCGTCGTATTCGCGTCCCTCAAGCCAGCCGGTCAGGCGCTTGAGGGATGCGTAGGGCTCGCGGGATCCGGGTTGGGGGTGAACTCGGGCATCAGCGCCGAGAGGTACGGCTCGACCGCCTCGCGCAGTGCCCGGTAGGACGAGGACGGCAGATCGAGAACGCTGTCGACGGTGATCGGCTGGCCGAACGACCAGGAGTCGACGAGGGCGACGATCAGCAGGTCACTGATGTCGTCGATCGCGGACAGGGCGCCAGCGCCGATCAGGTCGGCGGCGGCGTCCAGGCGGACGTCCTCGCTCACGGCCTGGTCGCCCTCGGTGGCGATGAATGTCTGCGCGGCGGCGAGGGCCTGTTTGGATGAGGCGAAGCCGAGCTGCTTCGCGACGATTGGCCGGCGGTAACGCTCGGGAACCTCGGCCGGATCGCGCAGGATCGCGTAGGCGCCGCGCGGTAGGTCGATGTGCTTGGGGAACTCATTCAAGGCAGGTCCCTTACTTGTAGGTGCCGGTCGGGTTGGCGTTGGTGACGTTCATCTGGATCGGGGTGTAACCGCCGGATCCTCCGGTCAGGGCGTCGGCTACGTTGCCGTCGGCGGTGAACGAGATGCCGAGTTCAACGTAGGACTTGCCGCGGTTGACGTCCGCGGAGTCCAGGAAGATCTTCGAGCAGTGGGCGCGGACGCCGGTGGCGACGGCTCCGGTGCCGGCGGCGAAGTTCACGTCGAGGCTGGTGGAGGTACCGGCGACGTAGTTCTGCCGAAGGGTGTCGGCTTCCATGACGCAGGTGAGCTTGCCGGTGACTTCGAGGGCGTCCGACCAGACCGAGTAAGGGGCCTGTGAGCCGTTAACATTGCGGATCGCCTCGCCGCCGCGCTTGATCGAGATCTCGCCGTCCAGGACGTAGGCCACGGTGGCGCCGCCGAGTTGTACGACGCCGGTCCATCCGGCGATTAGCGGCAGACCGGAGTAGGACGGCGTCGGCTTAGTACCCGGTACCGAGGGGAAGCCGACGGCCTTGGCGGTGTAGTCGAGGGACTTGTCGCCGGCGAACTTGAGGCTGACCTCGGTGAAGTGCAGTCCGGGGTACTGGAGCGTCGAGACGCCGTTGAAGTCGGTGATCGTGTAGGTCGGGGGCTGCTGCTGGCCGGCGTTGTTGACCGCCATGCCGTGTGTGTACGGGGCGGCCGAGCCAGTCACGACGACGTCGCCGAGGACACCGGCGAGCGGGAAGCCGATGATGTCGGCGTAGACGTCGCCCGCGAAGTCGTACTCGACGCTCATCACGCCGGGCACGTGGCCGTAAGTCTTCACCGCAGACCCGCGCCAGCCCTCATCGGGGAGCAGGGCGGTGTTGTCCTTCGGCGTGAACTGCTTCGCCGGCAGGAACGCGGTCGGGACGACGGGCTGGCCGGGGGTCGCTTCCTTGCCGATGCCGACGACTGTCGAGTATGTGGGATTCGGCATCAGGCACCGTCCGTCTTCGAGGTCGTGGTCTTCGCCGGCTTCGGCGGCGGGTCGGTCGTGGTAGTCAGGGTGAAGCGGCCGTCGTCGGGGACCTGGTCCTCGTCGAGGTCGACCGTGTCGCCGGGGGAGAGTTCGCGGACGAGCGGCGGGGCGGGATAGGTGCGCGGCTCGACGCCGGTGTAGGTGAAGGAAGGCAAGACGTTCTCCTCGACGTCAGGGTTCGCCAGAGGGAAACTCTGGTGTGGGTGTGGTCTGAAAGACTTCTCACGTGGCGATAAGCGATCACGACCGAAAGGTGCTGTGGGGCCGGGCGGGCGGAATGTGCTCGAAGTGTCGCCGTCAGCTCGTTGCGGACGCGACGCCGACCGACCGCGAATCGGTCGTCGGGGAAGAGGCGCACATCGTCGCGGACAAGATCGATGGCCCGCGCGGCAGCCCACCGTTACCGAAGCCAGAACTCGACAGCTACGGCAACAAGATCCTGCTGTGCAACGTGTGTCACAAGATCATCGATGACCAACCGATCGCCTACACGCGAGAGCGCGTGCATAAGCTCAAGGACGATCACGAGCGGTGGGTTGCAGAGCTGCCAAGAACCCAAGAGCTGAAGCCAGTCAGAGTCATCCCGACGACAGAGTGGGCGTCCTTGCTGCACCTCACCACGGGGAGTGAAGCTTGGAACGTCGTCCGAAATACCGGGTTCACTCGCTTCGCAGGGCTCGACGACGAGGACTCAGAACCGGAAGACGTCGACCTCGTTGATTGGTTCCTCGGTCTGCTCGGGGATTGGGGCGACATCGCTGCGGACGTTGAGATGGCGGGACCGGCCGGCGTCAGGGATGCCAAACGCAGCCTCGGGGAGGCTCTCAAAGAGCTAGCGGATCGCCGCATCGTGGTCTTCGGCGGTCAGCGAGCGTTGCGGATCACTGGCGGAGTTAGACCAGATACCGAGATGGCCGAGATGGTGGTCTTGGTGCTTCCCGAGGACGAAGCACCACACGCCGATGATGGCAGCATTGCGACAATGATTGTCCAACGGATCCCCCGCTAGACAAGACCTCGCTTAGTTACGTGCCTCGACGTCGACGGTCATCGCTGCGGCACAGGTTCGGCCTTTGCCGTCGTCCTCCCACGCCGAGGCGTAGTGCGTGCCGGCGGGGCGGGCAGTCACGACCAGGCCGGCAAATGAGGGATCGGCGCGGATGGCGTTCTCGACGATGGCGACCAGGGCGCATGCGCGCTCGAAGACCAGGCGCGGGAAGTCGCCGCCGCGGTAGACGTCGACGACGATCTCGACCTTGTACGTCTCATACAGCCAGCCCGGACCGCCCCCGCCGACGAGCTCGAAGGGGGCGAGGGTCTGCTCGATGTCGCGGACGGCGATGATGTCGTCGGGCTGGTTGGTGCCTGGGTCGTCGTAGCAGACCAGCACCGTCGGGTCGTTGACGGCGGTGGTGATGAGCTCGACGAGGTAGGCCTTGACCTCGGGGATGGTGGATGCCGGGGCGGTCATGCGATGCCCGGTGGTCGACGGTGCGGGGACAGCAGCTCGACGACGCGATCGGGGATCGCGAAGCCGATCGGAACGTGGGTCTCGCCGTCCATGCGCGCACCCCCGAACCTCGGTCGGGCGCCCTGCTGGGACTGCTGCCACAGGTGGCGGATGAGTTCCAGGGCGCCGAGGCGGACGTTGTAGGGGACGTCGGTGCGGCCGGCGGTGTAGACGACGCGGATGTTCTTGTCGCCGATGGCGAACAGCGCGGCCTGCCCGCCGAAGGTGCGGCGGGTGAGCTCGCCGGTGACGTAGTCGGCGGTGTAGGCGAAGGCGTTCATCTGGCTTCCGAGCGGTTGCTCGGTGAGCGGGAACGCCGACAGGCCGTAGTACTCGGTCACGTTCGCAATCGCGGTGACCGGTTGCCAGGCCAGCGAGATCGTGCCGACGCCGCCGGTAAAGAACTCGGTGTGCGTCTCGGGGATGATCGGCCCGATCAGGTCCCTGATGACGGCAGTCGCGGCGAGGATGAACCCGATCAGCTCGTCGTCCTGGCTGGTGTCCGTGGCTGGCATGTTCAGGTGTGCCTTGACCGAGGCCAGGTCGACAACCTGCTCGACGCCAGCGGGGCGGACTTGGAACTGGCTTTCCGAGGCGAAGGCAAACCCGGAACCGGTCGCGAGCCACCGGACCAGCCAGGTTCCGGAGGTCGCGGCGGCCGGAACGGTCGCGGTGTAGATGCCGGTACCGGCCGGAACCGTCGGCGGCGTGCTCGTGCTGCCGTCCGGTGCGGTGACGGTGACGGTGACGGTGACGTTGGTTGCGGTAGCCGGTAGTCCACTGTCGTTGAGGACCGTGACGGCCAGCGGTACGTCCTGGCCAGCGGTGTAGATCAGGGCACTCAATGTCGCCCCCGATCAGTGGTCGCGGGCGATTACCGGGGTTCTACCGGCGGTGACGACGGTAATTGACGTGGTGCTGGCGGTGCCGCTGTCCGTGCCGGTGCTGGCGGTGATGCGCGCGAGCGTGCTTCGCGGCACGGTGAGCGTGGTGTGCCTTGCGGCTCACCTGGTGGTGCTTGGCGCTCCGGGCGTGCTCGCGGTGCTGCTTGAGCAGGTGCCGAGTGCGGCGGCGGTGTCCGACGACGGTCCGGTGGCGGGCGGCGCCGCGGGTCCGCTTGCGGTGGCTGTGTCCGGTGATCTTCGCGACGTGCTTGTGCCGGCGAACGTGGGTGTGGCGCTTGGCCGCGCGGCGGTGCCGGATCGGTGTGAGGTGCGGGTGCCGGTGGTGTCGGGTCTTGCTCTTGTGGTGGCGAGTCTTGCCGGCGGGGTGTGCCTTGTGGCGCTTGAGGTGGCGGCCGGCGCCGCGCGCTCGGGTGTGCCCGTGGTGGGCGTTGCCGTGCGCGCGGTGCCGGTTGCGGACCTGCTTGAGGTGCTGGGCGAGGTGGTCGTGCCGGTTGTCGCCGGCGCCGATCGGCATGGCGCTATGCCGCCGGTCGGGCTTCCGGGGCGGCCGGCTTCGCTGCGGTCCGTCGGGCGGCGCGGCCGGTGCCGCCCTCGGTTGCGATGCCAAGTGCGGCGTCGAGGCGGTGTCGCATCCGCGCGAGCTCGCCGTGGGCGAAGCCAGCCGGCGCCGCGGCGTCGGGGTCGGGTCCGTCCAGGACCACCGCGAGCGCGGCGCGGACGTCGGTCTCGATGCGGACCAACTCCTTGCGGACGTTTGCGGCGAGCTTGTCGTCGTGCATGGTGGCCGCGTCGTCAAGCTCGGAGAGCAGGCCGCGGCCGTAGTTCAGGATGTTCATCTTGTTCCATTCCACAGACGGGCGGGAATTTATCGCCACTCGGCGTCACAAAGAGCTGATGTTCGGTACAGTTGCCTCGCGATCGCGTCTCTCCTCCTTCTCGCGAGAGGAGGTGAAAGCCATGCGATCAAGCAAGAGAGCTGAGGTAAGCCGGAAGCAGCGAACCTCAACTTTCGACGCGCTGCGACTGATGATCTCGCTCACTGCGCTGGTCATCGAGCTAGTCAAGGCGGTCGGGTAAGGCGCGAGGCCACAGAGACGACTTCCATTCGCCTCTGTGGCCTCGGCGCTTCTACCTGTCCGACCAGCATTCGCGACTCGAAATAGTAATGACGAATCGCTGCACTGTTTTTTGCTAGTCCCCAAGGTACCTAGGCACCTGGTACTGCGTCCACGGAAACGTGGTTTTCTAGTTGCGTCGCATCGGGGGGTTAGAAGACTGGGGCGGTGAGGCCGGTGCCGTTGATGGTGGCGATGGACTGCGGGTAGCGGGCGGCCTGGAACGACATGTAGTTGTACAGGCGCACGAACACGCTCATGTTGTTGGCGTAGGTCTGCTGGAACGCCTCGGCCCTGACGTCGCCTTCCCACAGCCACAGGTCGTCCATCTTGGCGACGTAGACCTCGTCTTGGTTGGTGGCGGCGCCGAGGTTGGTAGGGATCAGCGCGTCGACGTAGACGGGCAGGCCGAGCATCTGCCCGACGAGCCCTTGCGACGCCTGCTGGTCGAGGTTGCCCGCGACGTTGAAGGGTCCGCCGGCCGCGGGGACGATCAGGGGTCGGCTGTTGCCGTCGAGCTGTGCCTCGGCCCATGCCCACCGGCGCGGGTGCATGACGATCGCGGTGGGCGGCAGGAATCGGGACGTGTGGATGCCCTGGATCGCGCCGGCGATCTTGGAGTACAGCGCTGCCAGGGTCGGCGTGCCCGAGGTGTAGGTGACTGCCTGCGTGCCGGCCAGGGTGAGCAGGCCGGTGATGGTGCCGGCGGTGCCGGGACCGGAGAGCACCTGTGTGTTGAGCTTCTGGGCGTAGTCCTGTGCGAGGTCGGCGAGCACGACCTCGTCGATGTTGAGCGGGGACTGTTCGATGAGCTGAAGCGACACGGTCTGTCCGCCGGCGATTGTGACGACCGGGGACGAGACGCTGGTGGTGGTCAAGTCGGTCTGCTGGACGCCGGTGTTCTGGTTGGTCTGCGGGGCGGTCGCGGTTCCGGTGTTGACCTTCGGGATGTTGATGCTGTCGGTGCCGGGCGGGACGTCGCCCTGGCGGCACAGGTTCGCCGAGATCCGGCCGGGTCGGACGAAGGCGACGAACTCGTCTTCCAGCCACAGCGGCGGGACGAACTCGCCGCCGGCGCCGTTGGTGGTGTTGATGGCGCGCTGTTCGGTGTCGGCGCGCTGGCGGTTGTTGCGTTCCAGTCGCTCGAAGGCGTCGCGGTCGCCCTTTTCGCGGGCGAGGTACAGGTCGCGGAAGTAGGAGCGCTGTCCGCCGCGGCGGTAGGTTTCCGGTTCGCGGGTGACCTGGACCGTCGCGCCGAGCTGGAGCCGGCGGGCGGTTTCGGCGGCGGCCTCGTCGCGGGTGACCTGCTCGTGCAGCTCGGAGATTCGGGCGTCGAGCTTGAGAATGTCGCTGGTGAGGTCGGTGAACCGCTGTGACTCGGTGTCGTTGAGGTCGCGGTTTTCGGTGGTGGGGGCTACCAGGACGGCGTCCAGCTCAGTTTTGAGCTCGGCACGCCGCTCCAGCAGCCTGTTGATGAGGTCGCGCATGGCGCGTCTCCTTCGCAGGTTGTGGTGTGCGGGGCGTGCCTGCGCGTGTTCTCGGGTGGTGGCCCAGGTGCCGACCGGTGATCGGGCGGCGGCGTGGGCTCCGGCGCGTTGCCGGGCAGGCGGAAACGGCCTGACGCAAGGGGTCAGGCGGGGTTGACGATCAGTTCCCACAGGATCCGGGCGGTGTGCTCGGTGCCGCGGTGGGTGCGCGGTCGGCTTGGCGTGTGCCAGCCGGATCGGGCGGGCCGGTCGGCGATCCTGCGCCAGCCGGCGCCGCGCAGACTCGCGCCGGTTTCGTCGGCGCGGGTGTAGGTCAGGATGCGGTGATAGCCGGCGGCGCGGGCGACTCGGGCGGCAGCGCTGTAAAGGGCCGAGCAGGCGTTCGCGGTGCCGTCGGTCGCGAGGCGGGTGACTTCGAGGGTGAGCCCGTCGTCGAAGACGCGGGCGACCGGCCGGCCGGTGATCGCGACGCCGGCGAGCTCGCCAGTCTCGGCCAGGACGCCGAGCGAGAACTTGTGCCCGCGCGGCGCGGAGTGGTGGCGGTGGTGGGCGTCGACGAACGCGCAGGCGTCGGCGAAGCTCACCGGTCGGATGCGAAGGCGCGCTCGGGTCTCGGTCACGGCGGCCGGCTCAGATCCAGCGCGCGGGCGGTCGCCTGACGCCAGTTCAATCCGGTCGACGGCGTTGCGATCGGCGCCGGGGTGAACTCGGTGGCAAGCCGGTCGAAGACCTCGCGCCGCTCGTCGACGGACAGCCGGTGAAGGTGCGCGGCGAGGTCGTCGGCGCGCAGGCTCGCGCCGGCGGTGGCGGGGTTGGCGCCGTAGTTGACCACGGACACGTCGCCCTTGTTGAGGTTGACCTCGGTGATGTCGCGCTGCGTGTAGTCCGGGGACCACTCCTGACGCACCACACGGAACGCGAAGCTCATCTCGTCGACGTCACCGCGGTCCATCGCCGAACGCAGCGTGGCCACGGCCGGCGAGGCGGGATCGAGGTCGGCCTCGACGAGCAGGCCGGTGCTGTCCTCGGACAGGCGCATGGTGCCGGACTTGGTCCGCGCGAGGGTGATGCCCTCGTGGTTCACCTTGAACGGGACGTCAGCCTCGGCGGTGGTCTTCGCGAACGCACCGGAGCGCACGACCTCGGTGTAATCGCCAAGCCAATCGGACATCTCATACGGCGAGTCGGTGACACAGGCATAGCCGGTGAACCGCAGCACCGAGGCGCCAGTTCCGTCCGGTGCGTCGCGCAGCTCGACGCCGCGGAACGGCATCGAGCGCATCGCCTGTTGACCGAGCGGGTAGAGCTCGGCGCGCCGGTCAAGGGTCAGGGTCATGATTCGCTGTTCCCTTCCGGCGGGCCGTTGCTTGATTGCTCGTCGGACTCCGCGGCCGGTCCGTCCGGAGCGTTCTCGGTCGCGCTGGATCCGGCGGTGGCGGAGTTGAGCGGCATGCCGATGTCGTCGCCGCCCTCGATCGGCGGGTAGTCCTCAAGGGCGCGGATTTCGTTGGTGGTGAAGATGCTCGCGGTGCGGGCTTGGGTGTAGACGCCGAAGCGGCTGACGGTGTCGGTCCGCAGCAGGCCGGCCAGGTTGAACCGGGCGACCTGCGGTCGGGGAAGCAGCGGGGTGAAGGCGTCTTCGAGCCGGCCGAGCCAGGCTTCGAGGGTGTATTTCAGGAACCCTAGGGTCTGCTGTTCGATGCCGGTCCCCCATGAGGTTGTCCGGTCGACCTGGCCGAGCATGTGCGGCGGAACGCCGAACAGCATGGCGATGTCGAGGTTCTGCGCGGCGCGGGTGCCGAGGAACTGCGCGTCCTCGGGCGTGACGCTGATCGGGGCGAACTTCGCCCCGCCGGTGAGCACCCCGACCGCGTGCGCGGTCCGCAGACCCGTGTGAATCGCGGAGAACCGCTCTTTCAACTGGCGGGCGCGGTCGTTGTCCAGGTCGCCGGGGACCTCGATGATCCCGGACAGGTGCGCGCCGGCGCCGAAGAACTTCGCGCCGAACTCCTCGGCGGCCAGGCCGAGGCCGATCGCCTGTCGGGCGTAGGTGATCACCGACAGCCCGACCGGTTGGCCGGGGAAGGACATGCCGACCAGGTGGACCATGTCGTAGGGGTCGATCTCGACCTTGTTGACCTTGAAGATCTTCTGTCCGGCGCTGTCGAGGGACACCTCGACGCGGTCGGGATGCAGCACCATGAGGCGGTTCGGGTATCCGCGACCGTCGCGGGACAGGACCAGGGCGAAGGCGTTGCCGCGCAGCAGCAGCGACACCATGATCTGTCCGAACCCGACGCGCCGGGAGATCAGGCGCGGGTTCAACGCCCCGCCGAAGGGGTCTGAGATGATGATCGGCGCCGGTTCGAGTTGCTCGCGGACCTTCCCACGCATCCGCACCGCATCGAAGGGCAAACCGCACACCGCCTCGGAGATGATCCGGACACACGCAGTCACCGCGAGCAGCGACAACGCGGTTTCCTCCGTGACCGGAACACCGGATGAGGTGAAAGCGGCGAGGGTGCCGTTGGACGGGATCGCCCACGGGTCGCCCGCGCCGGAACCAGACGGGGCGAAGAACCGCCGCTCGCGGATCCCATTGGAGGCACGGCGCAGGATCGTCACGACTCGCCCCGCTCCGTATCGGCGGCACGGCGGCGCTGTCCACAGACTGTGGATACTGCGCGGCGTGCCGCCTCTGCGGCATCGACGCCGTCGAGGGCCTGGCCGATCAGCAGAAGCGCGACGCCGGCGACCGCCCACCCGAGCGGGGCGGCGATGAGGAACGCGGCGACGGTGAGGCAGGACAGGCCGAGGATCTCGGCAATGCTGGAAGCCATGAGCGACCCCCATTGCCGTTCGTGAATCAGGATCCTGTGTCGTTCACAGCTCGTCCCATGCAAAGAACCCGACGTCGGGTGCCCGTTCCGGTTCGCGGACGGCTCGGTCCAGCGCCATGACCGCGGCCACGGCGAGGTCGATCTTGCGCGGGCTGTTGCGGGCGTCCTTGGACAGTCGCGAGCCGCGGGCGTCGACGCGCAGGACGCAGTTGGCCAGGTGTCGGGCGAGGCGCGGGTCGCCGGCGTGTGCGATCGAGCCGTTCATGACGGCCTCGTAGAACCGTTGGGTTGCCGGGGTCATGCGGGCAGCGGATTGCGGGAACTCGACGACGGGTAGGCCCTCGGCTTCGAGGACTTGGTAGGTGCGTGCCCATCGGTAGGGGTCGCACACGATCTCGCGGACCTGGAAGCGGCGGCAGGCGGCGCGGATGGCGTCCTCGACGTCGAGGATCGGCACCGTCCAGTCGTTTCCGGCTTCGGTCGGGCGTTCCCAGCAGGCGACGACGTCGACGACCGGGGTCGGGTCGTCCGGCGTCGGGCAGGTGACGGCGACCAGGGCCGTGCTGTCGTTGTTGAACGAGCCGTCGAAGCCGAGGCAGATCTCGACGCCGTCGCCGATCGGGTCGTCTTCGGTTCGGCATGCCTCCCATGCGCCGGCCGGAAGCCAAGCCTGTGCGGTGTTGACCCATTGGTTGAGGCGTTTGGTGCGGAACTCAGCCTCGGGCGTGCGCCGGACGGCGGCGGCGAGGTCTTCGGGGTCGAGCAGGTCGCCGAGGGCGGGGTTTGCGTCGGCCCAGACGTCCGGGTCGCGGTGGTCGGCATCGTCCGGTGCGCCCCACCAGGCCAGGAAGAACGACGGGTCGTCGACCTCGCCGGAAGCGATGCGCTGCCCGTACTGGAACAGCCGGAAGCACACTGAGTCGCGGCCCGAGGTGTCGGTCTTGACACCGGCGGTGGTGATCGCGAACAACAGCGGGTCAATCCGGGCGCCAGCGGCCAACGCCATGACGTTGAACAGCTCGTCGTTGGGCTGAACGTGCAACTCGTCGAAGACGACGCGGGTCGGGCTCAAGCCCTCTTTGGTGAACGCCTCGGCGGACAGGCAGCGGTACACCGAGCCGAGTTCGACGACCTCGATGGCGTCGCGGTAGACCTTGCACGCCGCCGACAGGTCGGGGTCGGCGTCGACCATGCGTTTCGCGTCGCCGAAGACGATGCGGGCTTGCTCGCGGTCGCCGGCGCAGGAGTAGACCTCGGCGCCGTGGCACTCGAACAGTCCCTCAAGGGCGATGCCGGCGGCGAGACCCGACTTGCCGTTCTTGCGTGGCTCGCCGACCAGGGCGACGCGGTGCCGGCGCCGACCGTCGGGGCGGCGGGCGAAGACGTGGTCGAGCAACAGCTTTTGCCAGTCGCGCAGCGCCAGGTGTGAGCCGGTGCGCCCGCTGAAGGTGTCACGGGTGATCGTGCACAGGGTCTCGATGAACCGGGCGACGTGAGTGCCGTCGCCGCGCGTCTGGTCGGCCAGGTCGACCGGGGTGAGGATCCGTGGTGGCCATCCGGCGACATCAGGGGTCGTAGTTGTTCTGCCGGTGCCGGTCGGCGAGGAGCTCGGCGAGCTTCGAGGCACGTCGCACCTCGCCCAAGCCGATCCTCGTGCGGTCCGCCGGCGTCAGGCCGAGCAGCGACAGGAGTTTGACGATCTCGGTCTCAAGGGTGGACAGCATCCCGACCAGAGGGTTCGGGTAGGCGTAGCCCTTGTCCGTGAGCAGCACCTCGTTGGCGCCGGCGAGTTGGGCGATCCAGGCCGCGCGGCGGTCGAGCTTCTCGCACAGCAGCACCACCGACACGCGGTCGGTGTGCGCCAGCCATGAGCATTCCGCGGCGAGCAGCATCCACGCGGCGCGGCCCGCGGCGCCGAGGTGATCGGGTGCGTCCAGGGCGAGCGCGGGCAGCGCCGGCGAGTCGGCGGCGTCGGGTAGGGCGCGCTTGCCGGGGTTGCCGGTCCGGCGCTTGCGCTCGGTCGGTGTCGGCGGTCGTCCGGTGGGCATGATCGGCTCAGACCCCCCGGTCAGACTTTCGCGGCGATGTGTTTGGGGTTGGGGGCCGGGTCCTGCGCACGTATACCCGTCGAGATATACCCGCCCCCGGTATGCGGCTAGGCCGTGTCAACGTGTGTGTGCTTCGTCGAGTTGCACACTCGGCACAGCACTTGAAGGTTGCCGCGCTCGTCGCTGCCGCCAGCCGCTCGCGGGATGATGTGGTCGACGGTGAGAATCTCGGCGCGGTGCGGCTCGCGCATCCAGCCCGGACAGACGTTGCCGTAGGCCGCGCGGTGGTCAGCGAGGATCCGAGCGGTGAGTCGGCGCCAGCGGTAGCCGTAGCCTCGGGCCGAGGCTGAACCGCGGGCCTCGTCACGGGCGCGTTCATAGCGTCGCTGGCAGGGCGAGCAGCGCGAAGGGTTGGGGTGGAGCTCTCCGCAGTCAAGGCACGGGCGACGGCGAGGCAAGGCGCACCGCCTCGAATCAGGATCCTGCGCATCCGCACGTCGCCGACGCGAAGGCATGAGAAAACCCCGAGCGCCTACGGCGTCCGGGGTGAGGTATACGGGCAGGCTGAAGCAGCCGTGGATCTAGGTTGCCCTGTGGATAACCTGAAAGTCAACGCAACCGATCATCAGGCGCCGGCCAGCGCTGGCGATGCTTGGAGCTTGCGGCGGACCTGGCGCACGTAGGAGTCGGTGACACCGACCTTGGCGGCGATGGTCTCTGACGTCGTCGCGTCGTCGGCCTCGCGCAGCGCAGCAATAATCTCCTGCTGCTTCGCGGTCGGCTTGCTCGGTGCCTTCGGCTTCGGCGCGATGCTGGCGGCGTTCTGCGGTTCGGCCAGCTCGGCTTCCGATGCGACGTCGGTAATCGGCTCGGCTTCCGGTACTGCTTCCGGTTCAGGCTTTGGAAGGAACGCCGCGAGCCGCAACAGCCTCTCGGCGATCAGCGGCGGTAGCGCTGAAACACTCAACACCATGATCATGTGGGCGGTGTTGCCGCCGGCGTTGGCCAGGTGGTTGAGCGCGTTGCCGCCTTCGGTCAGGCAGATGGCGAACCGGGCGTTGCGTGCGGCTGGCTTGGATGCCTCGTGCTCGTCCGGAATGGCCTGCCACACGGCGGTCGACACTGCGGCGTAAACGTCCAGGGCGACCGGCAGCAGCCAGGCCAGAGCGCAGGACCAGCCCACGAGCAGGCCGAGCGAGTACAGGCTTTGGAACGACAGGGCTTCGGTGGCTAGCAGCGATATCGGGATGCCGATGCGGACGATCCGAATGACGCTGGGCGGGAGCGCAGGCAGGGCTATAGCCTGGTGCTGCATCAGAGGTACCTCTCTGGTGCCAGGGCATCGGGGTATTCCACTACCGCCGATGCCGGGGCCTCGGACGGTGTTCCACCACCGCCGGGGCCTCACTGTATATGGAGTTTGTGACGCCCGCGAGGCGGGCTGTTGCCGAGCATGCCGTACAGGTGACACCCGTGTCTACCAGCTGTGACACATCAATTCCGGCGATGTTCCGGTACTGCGACACTCCACCGGCGCGGAACCCCGCGGAACCGGTGGCGGACCACCGGAACGCGGGCGGGACGGTGCCGGAAGCGCGCGTGGTTCACCGGTAGACCGCCATCCGGGTTCCGTGCTCGGCGGCATCGTCGAGGCGGGCGTTGAGCCACTCCAGTTCCACGCTGGTCCACATCGGCCGGCCGCGAAGGAACGACCCGCACGACGCCGAGTCGGGATCGCACGCGGGGTTGTGGCACAGTACGTAGGCGTCAACCAGGCGCGTCGCGGTGTAGAGCCGCAAGGTCAGCGAGCCGATGGGGTTGTTGTCGTTGACGCCGCCGCACACGAAGCACGCGGACTTGATCAGGAATCCGAGAGCGACCTGACCGCATGCCGTGCGGACGCGGTGCGCGAGCCGGCGGGTCTCGTCGGCGACGTGCTCAGCCAGTTCCGGTATCGCCCCGATCGCCGGCAGCGCGTCTTCCAGCCACACGCACGCCCAGTGAACCGTTCCGTCGGGTTCTTCATCCTCGACGATCGTTCCGTGCTCGTCGTACCGGTAGGACGGCATCGATACCGCCGTATCGCGCGGAACCGCCCCGAAACCGAGGCGGTCACGCACCGCGGCCTCAAGCTCAATCACGCTGGCGGTCACGTCGGCGATGGCGTCGACGACGTCCAGGTGGCATGGTGCCGGCGACCAGCCGGGCGCCTCGGGATCAGCTTCGGCGCGCTCGATGCGGGCGAGTTCGTCGCGGCGGGCGCGCTGTTCGGCGTCCAACGCGCGTTCCACGAACGGGCGCGGGGATCCGTGCATCCGGGCGACCAGCAGATCGCCCCACTCCTGCCGGATGGCTTGAAGGTCGAAGGCGGTGGCGTACAGCGGGTCATCGAACACGCGCGTCCTTCCGGGGTCGGCGGCGGGCGGCGCGGCGACGCTCGTCCAGGTCGACGCCGCCCCACACGCCTGCGTACTCGGGCGTCGACTCGGCGTGCGTGCGGCATGCGGCCTGGACAGGGCATGTCGCGCACATCCGGAGCGCCTCGGCGGTCTCGGCGGGGTCGGTGGAGAAGAATCGCTCGGGATCGGTACCGGCGCAGGCTGCGGCATCGCGCCACAGCACTGCCCGACGTGTCGTCTCAAGGGTCTGGTTCACGCGCGCACCCCCGCGAGTTCCTTGCGCGACGGGTGCGCTCCGCCATGCGGTCGCCGCCCTCGTGGACCGGCGGTGAGTTGGCACATGGTGCCGACCGGTGCCTTGCAGAACGGGCACGCGACTTGCAGCACGGCCATGCCGGCGCGGTGGGCCTGCGCGCGCTCGGCGAGCTCGGGCGGTGCGGCGACACCCGCCGGTAGCGCGAGCGTGATCGGGCGGGCCGGTGCGTTGCCGTCACCGGCGGTGCGGCGCATCGTGGCCAGGCGTCGGCAGAACTCGCGGGCGCTCTCCTCGCCAGCAGGTTCGTAGACCAGGTTCGCGCGCTCGATCCGCTCGGCGCGGATCCGGCGTATCGCGGCAATCAGGTCCGCTGGCGCAATCCAGGTCTGTTCGCGAGCGACCTTCCGAACGGCCTGGACGGCGTCGGTGAACTGCTGGTCGCCGAGGACCAGGTGCCATGCCTCGGGGGTGTGTTCCTCGATGCGCATCGCCGGGCAGGCCGCAGACACCATCCGCAGCAAGTTGACGGTCTCGGTGGGGTTCATGCGGTTACTCCCTCAGCGGCAAGGGCACGCGCGGCGGCGCGATCGAGGATGCCGGTGGTTCGTGACGGGGCGGCCGTGGCGGTTCGGCCGGCCGCCGGGGCGTTCATGACCTCGTTGACGACCGAGGGCAGCGTCGAGGGGTGAAGGTTCTTGCGACTCCAAGCGATCAGACCGTTCCGCACGTCGTCGGGGTCGACGTTCTCGGCTAGCAGCGCAGCTAGCTCACGCCCCAACTGCCCGAGAACCTTGCTCGGCGGACGCTTGGGCACGTTGGCGATGTACTCGGCCAAGAGCGTTTGCGCGGTCGGCGCCCCGACCGTTGCGGGCAACGCCGCTGAATGGACCAGCGCGAGCGGCGGCGCGGGAGGCGCCGAAACCTCGTAAGAGGTTTCGTATATAGGGGTCGGGTCGGGTCGGGGGGACCGAACGTCCGGCGTGACAGATGCGTGAGTCACGGCGGCGTCACTGCGTGACTCACGGCGTGACCGATCCGCCTCGACGACGTCGGCTCTGGTCAAACTGGGTTCGCCCGGATCATCCTCGTCGAAGACCTCGGCGATGTCGTCCAGGTCGTAGCCCACGCGCTCGTCGTCGATAACGACCTCGACAGCGTGCGTCGGGTTCGCGTGCGCGTCATCGTCGGTGTGAGTCACGCCGCTGTAACGGCGTGACTGCCCTCGTGACTGACTACGTGACGACTTCGCCTTATCCCGCGCCCGCCGCTGACGCTCGGCCGCCTTCGCGCGCTCGTCCAGGACTGCGGCGGCGGTCGGGTTGTAGTCGTGGAAGTCGTGAACCAGCCACCCGCCTTCGACCGGTTCCCACAGCTTGCGGGCGACCAATTCGCCGGCCGCCGTCTCGGGGTCGCGCACGTCGGAGACGATCCGGAGTTCTTCGGTGGCGATCCGGCCGTCGGTTAGTTGCTCGGAGCACCAACAGACGGACGATACGTACAGCCGGAACGCGGCGTCGGACAGCAGTCTGACCTTGCGGTTGGACGGCATCCTGTCGTCGAACTTCGCCCACGGCATCAGATAGCCCCCAACAATTCGATGAGCAGCAGGCGCAGCGCCTCGACCGCCTGCTGCGGAACGACCCCGTCGCCGAGGATCCGGAACTTCGCGGTACGCGGGAGGTCGGGCACGTCGACCACGAACCCGTCGGGCAGGCCCATCATCCATTCGACGAACCGCGCTGACAGACGCATGTCGCCGCGGGTGTTCGGCTCCAGCGCTGCCGGGGCCGGCCGGGTCAGTGCCTCCCAGCGCCGGACGGCGGCGGTGTACTCGGCCCAGTACAGGCCCGCTTCAACTCCGCCCCCAGAAACCGCATCCCGTTCGGTCTCCGGTGCGGCGTCGTCTTCTGACACCACCCCGAGGCCGAGGGCGTCGGCAGCAGGGCCACTGCCGTGCGCAGGTTCAACCCGCCGGCCCGCCCACCGCTCCACGGACCCCGGCCCTCGTTCGCCGTCGGCGTTGGCAGCAAAGTCACTTGCGAGGCCAGTGAGCCGTGCCCGCTGCCGAACTTCTGCCTCGGCGAGCCCTTCGTGCCGTCCGAGGCCCTCGGCGTCTGGAACAGCGGGCCAGGCGAGCAGGAACAGCCTGTTGCGCTGGTGCGGCGCGCCGATATCGGATGCACGTAGGCACAGCCATGCCGCGTCGTACCCCTCGCGGGCCAGGTCGCCGGCGACACGGTCGAGCCCTCGGGTTCGCAAGGCGGCGACGTTCTCCACGAACACGAGTGCCGGTCGTAGTACCCGAACGGCCTCGGCGACGTTGCGCCAGATACCACTTCGCTCTCCTTCGATGCCGGCACCAAGGCCGGCCACTGAGATGTCCTTGCAGGGAAACCCGGCGGTGATCACATCGACCAGCGGCACCGCCGACCAGTCGACGGCGGTGATGTCGCCGAAGTTAGGGATGCCGGGCCAGCGGTGGGCAAGAACCCGTATCGAGTTGCGGTCGTTCTCGGCATGCCACACCACCCGGCCGCCGAGGACGCTGCGAACGGCCAAGTCCAGCCCGCCGTATCCGGAGCACAACGACCCGATAGTGATCATGCGGACACCTCCCACGAGAACGGCGACGCATCGTGCGGAGCAGCGACCAACGCCGCAGTGATCCGCAGCGCCAAGACCAGACAGCTCGACTTCACCGGCTGCGGGAACTCCGAGCCGGCGAACCAGAGCGCCATCACCGCGTCGAAGTCCTTGGCCAGGTAGGCAGCGAACAACCGGGCAACGAACCGGTACTCGACCGGCGTGGCGTCGATCGGCATCTCGATGCCGTCCAGGCTCGACACGACCGGCCGCGCCGAGGTGATCTCGACGTCTGGCCAGACCGCTGCTCGTGCCAACTCCACCCACACGCCGACCGCCTCGACCATCGCCGCGGCCTGGCCTATCCGAAGCAGGTCGGACAGCAGACACAACGCCTCGTCGTGCATCCCGAGCATTTCCAGACCCACCGTGCCGATCGCTTGCTCATAGGTCGATCCGGCATCCCTACGCGACGTCATCGCGCCCCCCACTCCGAACACGAGAAACGGACCGCTCCAGACCGACCACCACCGCGACATCAGCGATCACCGACCACCGGTCGGCAAGGTGATCGTGATGACCAGGCGGCGTCACATACGGACCGAGCAGCATGACTTCGAGGTCTGCATCGCCCTCGGGCGCCGCGGACCTCGGCTCGCGGCGCAGGATCCGGCGGGCCTCGGCTGATGCCTTGGTGATCCGGCGCACCGTCCACGGCCACAGGGCGATTAGGGCGGCGATGGTGACAAGAGCGCCGGCAGTCTCAACGGCTTGCACGGGCACCACTCGTCTCGGCCA
Organism: Catenulispora sp. GAS73; assembly: GCF_041262085.1. Lineage (NCBI taxonomy): Bacteria > Bacillati > Actinomycetota > Actinomycetes > Catenulisporales > Catenulisporaceae > Catenulispora > Catenulispora sp. GAS73. The sequence goes on along the minus strand of NZ_JBGCCM010000063.1, from coordinate 4,257 downwards.
GACGCCACACCTTGATCGGCTTGCCGTGGGTCGAGGAAGCCGTCGAGCGCACCTCGCCGACGGGCACGATCACAGCCGGGCGGCGGGTGGCCAGCGATCGCAGCACCGCGCCGACGTGACCGTGTGCGGCCTCGGGCAACAGGTGACGGAAATCGTTGGCGCTGAAGGTCTCACCGTCGGCGCCGTAGGACATGACTACGTCCTCGACGAGCTCGCGATTCCACTCCGGAATCGAGTCGTAGACAGCAGCGAGCAACGCGGCGACGTCTTCCCGAATCTGGTCCTGTGCAGGTGTCGCAGGCGCGGCCATCAGCGCGTCCCCGGCAGCCGCTTGCCGGTCAGGACCGGCCGGCGGTTCGCGCGGATGATGGCATCGATGTCGTCATCGGAGAAGCGGACATGTCGACCGAGTCGGGTGTGCTGGACAGTGCCGGCAGTTACCCACAAGCGCAGCGTGTTCTCTTTGATCTGAAGCTTGTGAGCGGCCTGCGGGAACGTGTAAAGCACCTGATCTTCGGCCGGTATGGGCTGGTCTGTCATGGTCACCTCGTCGCTCGGGAGCCGTGATACATCCCGCGGGTCAAGATCTGTCAAAATCCGCGTTGCCTCAGTAGGCGACCGAATGCTCAACTGACCCGTAGGTGAGCCAAAGTTATTCCATAACTACACGCAACTTCAAGCAAGTTCGGGGTCGTGCCGGGCCGGAAAGATCGAACGGGCGTGCTAGGCGAACCTGTCGGAGTCGGTAGGTAGCATCGAGGTACGTATAACTGTGCTGTACTCGCGTACAGTTGTGCCGTAACGACGTTTGTGCAGACGCGGGCCAACCAGGTCCGCGCCCCCACCCACAAAGGAGTTCCTGTATGCCCGATGGGCGAGAAGTGGTCGCCGAGGCGTTCAGGGGCCGTCGGGACGACCTCGGCTGGTCGCAGGCTGAGCTTGCCGCGCGGTCTGGAATCTCGGTCGGGACCATCCAAAGCATCGAACGCCCCAAGGAAGGCAAGTCCTGGGATAACCCCCGGTCGTTGCCGGCGATCGAGAAGGCGCTTGGCTGGGAAACGGGAGCGGCCGAACGCATCCGCAACGGCCTTGAGCCGATCCTGCGGAGAGAGGATCCCGAGGGACCACCGCTGAGCTCGGCGCAGGTGCCAGTTGGGTCGGGCATCGACCCCGAGCTGCTGGTAGAGATTGCAAGCGCCACACCCGACGAGCTTCAACGTGTTCGCGGCTTCCTGGCTGGTCTGAAGGCCAGCCGGAATCAGAACGCGTAACTACCGACTCACCTGTGCGCAATGGAAATGCAGTTGCGCATAGTTCCGTGTATGCTCCTCCTAGACGACGGCAACGGCGCATCTACGCAGGTAGATGCACCGCCTGAACGGCGCCGAGGTACTCTCTCGGCGCCGAATGGGGAGGTACAGGTTGTGGCCACGGACCAGGGAGTACAACCCATGGCAAGACCTTCACAGCAAGTCTGAGCTCACGCTCGGAATCTGCCCGCTGCCAGCGGGTCTCCAAGGGCTCTACTTCAGCGACATCGAGGCCATCGCCATCACCGACCAGGCGGACCGGATCGGCCGCCGCTGCGTCCTGGCGCACGAACTCGCTCACTTCGACCTCGGACACCGGCAGTGCGTCGGCATCGGCCGCTTCGGCGCCATGTACGCCCGACGGCAGGAACGAGCAGCCGACCAACTCGCTGCCGAACGGCTTGTCGCCTTCGAGGCTCTACTCGTCATGGCCGAATACGGCTTCGAGACAGACGAGGCCGCCGAGAACCTCGACGTCACCCCCGGCATGCTCGCTGTCCGCCTGCGCAACCTCACTCCCGCTGAGTCCCGCACGCTCGATGACATCCGCAAGCGCTTTGCCGCCTGACACGGAGGAACCCCATGGCGTACCCCGAAAAGCGTGGTAACAACTGGCGCGTCCGCTTCAAGCGCCCTGACGGCACCTACGGCACCGACCCCGAGAAGTACCCGACCAAGACCGCGGCGAAGAACCGCTGCGAGGAGATCGAGGCCGCGCAGCGCGCGGGAAACTTCGTCGACCCGACGCTCGGGCGCATCACCCTGGACGAATACGTTGAGCGGTGGTTCGCTCGCATGCACTTCAGGACCCACAACGAGCAAACCAAGCGCAGCGCGTACAAGTGCCACATCCAACCGACGTTCGGCTCGGTGGCAGTCGCCGACATCCAGCGGCCGGCCGTTCAAGAGTGGGTGACGATGATGGTCGCCCGTATCGCCGCGGGTGACTTCAAGACACGCACCTTGGAAGCGACCTACGGCGTGCTCAAAGAGATCATGACCGACGCCGAAGCCAACGACTACATCCCCAAGACGCCGTGCCGCTCCATCAAGCGCCCTGCGAATCGCCCTAGCGAGAAGGTGTTCGCCACGGGCTATCAGATCGTCCGCATCGGCCAGCGGCTCGACCCCTGGAACGAGATGCCCACGATCATTGCCGGGACCCTCGGCACCCGCTACGGCGAGACCATGGGCGCCCTGCGCGAGTCCTTCGACCGCGATGCGATGCGGTTGTACGGACACAACCGGCTTGAGCCGGGCACCATGCGCGACGGCGAGCCGCTCAAAGGCATGTCGGCAAACCGGCCGATGGTGTTGCCGCCCTACCTCGTCGAGCTGATTGACGCCTGGCTTGAGATGCACGACAGCAAGTACATCTGCCCATCGCAGCGCGGCAAGATCCTGCGCCCGAAGGCGTTCTACGCCGACTGGGATCCGATCGTCGACCAGATCTGTCCTGGCCTGACCTTCCACGGCCTACGCCACTCGGTGAAGGTCGCGATGGACGAGGCCGGAATCCCCGACCCGCTCAAGCGGCGGCAGTTCGGCCACAGCGGCAACGGCGTACCGGCCATCTACGAGCACGTCACTGAAGCCATGGAGCGCCGCCTACGCAACGCCCTTCAGCACCGATGGGAGCAGGCCGGCGGCGACACCGCGGCCATCATCAAGCGGTGGAAGAACCTTCCCTTTCCCCGTCAGGCAGACAGTAGGGGTTGACCGGCCGCGTGTCGTTGAACGGCACGAACCACGATCCGAAGTCCATAGGCGCCATCCCGAACCCCTGAGGCATCGCCTCAGGGGTTACGCCGTCCATTGCCGGGTCGAACAGGTACTCGTGATCAGCGTCCTCGAACGCGCAATCCTCGAAGCACGCAAACGCCGCATCAGTGTCCTCGTCACCGCGTGACACCAAGTCGAGCACGACGTCAGCGTTCTCGATCAGCAGCCTCAGCGCGAGCTCCTCGGCGACGCTGGCGCACAGGTCCCACTGATCGCGGCACAGCCGATCGACGACGGCCGTGAGCGCTAGCATGAACTTCTGCGCGAACAAGCGGGTGTAGAGATGCGCGTGCTGCGCGGGAAGTTGCGACAGGACACGCATCGAGTCGTCGAGGATCGCCGCGTTCGCGCCGGGCACCTCGGCCAGGTCGGCGATGTCGGCAAACAGGTCGTCGATCACGGTCTCGCAGGTCCACATCAGCGCACCCATGCACAGCCGGGCCGTCTCCTGCTTGGCCTCGCTCGCGTCCTCGCCGCCGGCGAAGTCGTCCGGCTCGAATGCGCGTAGGTGCTTGCCCGCGGCGAGGATGAGCTCGCGGGTGATCCCGCGCTCGTCCTCGACCTTGCCGCCGGCTTCGAGCGCGGCCTCGTCCAGGCTCCAGCGATCAGCCTCGGCGAGTTGCTCCTCAGCGTCGGTCGTGTCGAGCTCGACTTGTGCCCTGGTTACCTGCCAGGACTCCAGCGGCTCGATGTATTCGCACGCGGCCTCGGCGATGTCGCGGGCTGCGGCCTCGGCGTCCGAGAGTGTCTCGGCGTCGACCAGCAGGTTCAGAACCGCCCCGCTAGCGTGTGTGGCGACCTTGTAGCGTGCGAGGTCGACCGTGGACCCGTCCTCGTCATCCTCGTCGACTTCGGCGCCTTCGATGTGGCTAAGCCAGGCATCGAGCAGCGTCGCGGCGCCGACCGAGCGAAGCGCGTCGAGGGGAACGGTGTCGTGCGGCGGGGCGATCTCGACAGTAACGTTGTAGAACATGCTGACGACTCCGGGTGCGCGAGCAGGTGCCCGAGGGCGAACGCGGATCAAGATCCAATCCGGTTCTCCCATTTTTCTCCCAGAGACGCGGGAGAGGCCAAGTCCTTTACATCGGGACTTGGCCTCTTACCTGGTACTACCGGGGTGCGCACGAAGGGATTCGAACCCCTAACCTTCTGATCCGTAGTCAGA
>NZ_JBGCCM010000062.1:0-39041 GCF_041262085.1 Catenulispora sp. GAS73 | reverse complement strand
CCGGCGCCTACGGCGCCGGGCTGGCTCGGCATCTGGCCGAGGTCGGGTTGGTGGTGGTGGAGGTGGACCGGCCCGACCGCAAGACGCGGCGGGCCAAGGGTAAGACCGATCCGATTGATGCCTACGCTGCTGCGGCGGCGGTGGCCTCGGGTCGGGCTGCCGGCGCGCCGAAGTCCCGGACCGGGGCGGTGGAGGCGATCCGGATGCTGCGGGTGGCCCGCACCTCGGCGGTGAAGTCCCGCACCCAGGCGATGAACCAGATCCGGATGCTGCTGATCACCGCGCCGACGTCGCTGCGCGAGCAGGTCGCCGGGCTGGGCAAGACCGAGTTGATCCGTACGCTGGCCCGGCTACGCCCCGGCCGGGACCTGCAGGTGCCGGTGAACGCGGCAAAGTTCTCGCTGCGCCGGCTGGCCCGCCGCTGGCAGTGGCTGGATGAGGAGATCGACGAACTCGATGCGCAGATGGCGCCGCTGGTCGCGGCCACAGCACCGCAGGTGCTGGAGTTGTTCGGCGTCGGTCCAGAGGTTGCCGGACAGCTGCTGATCACCGCCGGGGACAACCCCGAGCGGATGGGTTCGGAAGCCGCGTTTGCTCGCCTGACCGGGGCCGCACCGATACCGGCGTCTTCGGGCAAGACCAGACGCCACCGGCTGTCCCGGGGCGGGGACCGGCAAGCCAACCACGCCCTGCACCGCATCGCCCTGGTCCGCATGCGCCACCACGAACCCACCCGCGCCTACGTCGCCCGCAGAACCAGCGAAGGCCTGTCCAAAATGGAGATCCTCCGCTGCCTCAAACGCTACATAGCCCGCGAAGTATTCAAGGCCCTCACCTGCGCAAACACCCCAGCCATCGCCGTAAAACCCCAGGTCGCCACCACCACTTGACAGACATAGGAGCATCGGAACCAGAACCAACACCCCGCGTGGTCCGGTCGGACACGACGAACCACGTGGTCGGCCAGCGCTCCCCCGTGCACGGGTCAGTCGGTCCGGCCGAGCACCTCCAGGGCCTGGTCGGCGATTTCGATCTCCTCGTCGGTTGGCACCACTAGGACCGCGGTCTCGGCCCAGTACGGTGAGATGTAGCGCTCCTCCTTCGAGTGCTGCGCGTTCCGCTTCGGGCTCACCGCGATGCCCAGGTGGTCCAGGCCCGCGACCGCGCCGGCGCGCACCGTCGCCGAGTTCTCGCCGACGCCGGCTGTGAATACCAGTGCGTCGACGCGGCCGAGGGCTGCTAGGTAGGCGCCGATGTACTTGCGGATGCGGTAGCAGTATGCGTCTAGTGCTAGGCGCGCTGGTTCGTCGCCCTTGGCTGCTGCGGCGTCGATGTCGCGGAGGTCGTTGCTTCCGGCCAGGGCCAGTAGGCCGCTCTCCTTGTTCAGGGTCAGGTCGATCTGCTCGGCGGTGCGGCCGGTTTGGCGGGCGATGTACGCCGAGACGGCTGGGTCCAGGTCGCCGGAGCGGGTGCCCATGATCAGGCCTTCGAGGGGTGTCATGCCCATTGAGGTGTCGATGCTCTTGCCCTCGCGGATCGCGCAGGCGCTTGCGCCGTTGCCGAGGTGCAGCACGATCATGTTCACCTCCTCGGAGCGGCGGCCCAGCATTGCGGCGGCGCGGCGGGAGACGTATTGGTGCGAGGTGCCGTGGAAGCCGTAGCGGCGGACGCCGAGGTCTTCGCGCCAGGGCTGGGGGATCGCGTAGGTGTAGGCGTGGGGCGGCAGTGTCTGGTGGAACGCCGTGTCGAATACCGCCACCTGTGGTGTGTCCGGGAACGCTGAGCGGGCCGCCTTGATCAGCGTCAGGTTGGCGGGATTGTGTAGTGGTGCGAGTGGAATCAGTTCGCTGATGGTGTCGCAGACCTCGTCGTTGATCAGCGTCGGGCCGCGGAAGCGGTCGCCGCCGTGGACGACCCGGTGGCCGACGGCGGCCAGTTGCGCGCGGTCCAGCTTGCCCTCCAGCTCGCTGAGCACCACCTCCATGCCGGCGGCGTGGTCGGCGACTTCGCCGGCGGCCTCGCCGATTCGTTCGATGATGCCGACGGCCAGGCGTGCGCGGTCGTCCATGTCGATCAGCTGGTACTTGATCGACGAGGAGCCGGAGTTGAGGACGAGGACCTGGTTCATCGCTGTCCATCCACTTCGCTCGCCTCGCTTGTTTCGCTTTGGGCCTGCACCGCCGTGATCACGATGGTGTTCACGATGTCCTGCACCAGGGCGCCGCGCGACAGGTCGTTGACCGGCTTGCGGAGCCCCTGCAGCACCGGTCCGACCGCGATCGCGCCGGCGCTGCGCTGGACCGCCTTGTACAGGTTGTTGCCGGTGTTCAGGTCGGGGACGATGAACACCGTCGCTCGGCCGGCTACCGCGCTGCCGGGGAGCTTGAGCGCACCCACCTCGGGGTCGGCGGCGGCGTCGTACTGGATCGGGCCTTCCAGGGGCAGGTCCGGGTCGCGGGCGTGGGCCAGCTTCGCGGCCTCGCGGACCTTCTCGACGTCTTTTCCGGACCCTGATTCGCCGCTGGAGTAGGACAGCATCGCCACTCGCGGGTGGACGCCGAAGGCCTCGGCGGTGCGGGCTGAGGAGACGGCGACGTCGGCGAGTTGTTCGGCGTCCGGATCGGGGATGACGGCGCAGTCGCCGTATACCAGGACCCTGTCGGCGAGCAGCATGAAGAAGACGCTGGAGACCACCGAGACGCCGGGCTCGGTGCGGATGATCTCGAAGGCCGGGCGGATGGTGTGCGCGGTGGTGTGTACGGCCCCTGAGACCATGCCGTCGGCGCGGCCGGTGTGGACCATCATCGTGCCGAAGTAGGAGACGTCCTGGACGATGTCGCGGGCCCGGTCCAGGGTCATGCCCTTGTGCTCGCGCAGCCGGGTGTACTCGTGCGCGAACTCCTCGACCAGTACCGAGTCGGCCGGGCTGACGATCCGGACGCCGGCCAGGTCCAGGCCCAGGGCGTTGGCGCGGGCCCGGACCTTCTCCTGCTCGCCCAGGACCAGCAGGTCGGCGGCGCCGCGGCGGGCCACGATGTCGGCGGCGCGCAGGATCCGGTCGTCGGAGCCCTCCGGCAGCACGATGCGGCGGCGCTGTGAGCGGGCCCGCTCCAGCAGTTGCGCCTGGAACATCAGCGGCGTGACGGCGACCGAGCGCGTCACGTTCAGCCGGTTCAGCAATGCCGAGGTGTCCACGCCGCGGGCGAAGGCGCCGAGCGCGGTCTCGACCTTGCCGGGGTGGTCGGCGGTGATCTCGCCGCGCACGGCGGCCAGGTGCAGTGCGGTCGGCAGCGTGTCCTGGCCGCTGGCGATGATCGGCAGCGGGGAGGACACGCCTTCCAGCAGCCGCGAGACGCTGGCCGGGAGGGTGAAGCCGCCGGTGAGGAAGACCCCTGACAAGGCGGGGAAGTTCGCGGCCTCGTGCGCGGCCAGCAGCCCGGGCACCAGGCCCGCGGTGCGGTCGCCGGGCGCGATGATCGCGACGCCCTCGGTGAGGCGGTCGAGGACGTTCGGCAGCGACATGGCGGCCACGACCAGCGAGGCCGCCTCGCGGTCGAGCAGGGCCTCGTCGCCGCTGATCAGCCGGCCGCCGGCGGCGCGGGCCAGGTCGCGGATGGTCGGGGCGGTCAGGCCGGGGACTTCGGGGATGGTGAAGACGAGGGGGTTCGCGGCCTGGTCGGTGGTGCTCGGTGTCGCAGTGCTCGGTGTTGCAGAGTTCGGTATCGCAGAGTTCGGAGTCTGCTCGCCGAAGGCCGCCGGACCGAACACCGTGGCGACCTCGCGCCGCACCGCGTCCTCTTCTCCGGGCTCCACGCGGTTCACGATCACCGCCAGCTCGGTGGCGTGCAGCCGCGTCAGCTCCTGCCGCGAGACGCGCACGACGGCGGCCACGTCCTGCGGCGTGCGCTCCATCCCGCCGACCACCAGGAGCACCGGCAGCGCCAGGTTGGCCGCGACGTTCGCGTTGAAGCCGAACTCGGTGGTGTTCGCGGCGTCGGTGAAGTCCGAGCCGACCACGACCACGGCTTCGCAGCGTGCTGCCAAAGCCCGGTAGCGGTCGACGATCGTCTCGACCGCGCGCGCCGGGTCCAGGTGCACCGCGTCGTAGGTGGTGCCGACGCAGTCCTCGTAGGGCTCGTCGATCCGGTAGCGCGTCCGTATCAGGTCCACCACCGGGTCGACCGCCCCGCCGCCGGGCACCACCGGGCGGAACACGCCGAGCCGGCGCACGCGTCGGGACATGGCTTCCGCCACGCCGAGCGCGACTACTGTCTTACCGCTGGCGGCGTCGGTGGCCGTGATGTACAGGCCCTGTGCCGCCGTCTCCCCTTGGTCCGTTTGGTCCACGTGAGCGATCATGCCAGCGTGACCCGTCCGGCGCAGCCCAGGCGGCGGCACCGGGGAGGGGCATCACAGGCTGGTGTAGTGATCAAGAACGCGAGCAAGCCCAAAGGCCCGCTGTCCGCGAAGGACCTCGACGCGCTCAACGCCTACTGGCGCGCGGCCAATTACCTGTCGGTGGGCCAGATCTACCTGCTGGACAACCCGCTGCTGCACCGGCCGCTGACCCTGGACGACATCAAACCGCGCCTGCTGGGCCACTGGGGCACCACGCCGGGGCTGAACTTCATCTACGCGCACATGAACCGCGTCATCAAGGCGCGCGACCTGGACGCGATCTACATCGCCGGGCCCGGGCACGGCGGCCCCGGCGTGCTGGCGAACGTGTATCTGGAGGGCACGTACAGCGAGTACTACCCCGGGATCGGCCGGGACGAGGAGGGCATGCGCAAGCTGTTCCGCCAGTTCTCCTTCCCCGGCGGCGTGCCCTCGCACGTCGCGCCGGAGACCCCGGGCTCCATCCACGAAGGCGGCGAGCTGGGCTACTCGCTGGTGCACGCCTACGGCGCCGCGTTCGACAACCCGGAGCTGCTGGTCTGCGCGGTGGTCGGGGACGGCGAGGCGGAGACCGGGCCGCTGGCCGGGTCGTGGCACTCGAACAAGTTCGTGAACCCGGTGCGCGACGGCACGGTGCTGCCGATCCTGCACCTGAACGGCTACAAGATCGCCAACCCGACCGTGCTGTCCCGCATCCCGCAGGCCGAGCTGGAGCAGCTGATGCGCGGGTACGGGTACGAGCCGTTCACGGTCGTCAGCGAGGAGGGCGCGGACCCGCTGGAGGCGCACCAGGCGATGGCCGGGACGCTCGACCGGATCCTGGACCGGATCGCGGACATTCGCGCGAAGGCCGCCAGCGGCAAGGACAAGGGCGTGCGCCCGGCGTGGCCGATGCTTATCCTGCGCACCCCGAAGGGCTGGACTGGCCCGAAGACCGTGGACGGCAAGCGCACGGAGGACTCCTGGCGCTCGCACCAGGTGCCGATGGCCGACGTGCACACCAGTCCAGCGCATCTGAAGGTGCTGGAGAAGTGGATGCGCTCCTACCGGCCCGAGGAGCTGTTCGACCCGGCCGGCGCGCTGATGCCGGAGCTGGCGGCCCTGGCTCCGTCCGGGCCGCGGCGGATGGGGGCCAACCCGCACGCCAACGGCGGCGTGCTGCTGCGCGATTTGAAGATGCCCGACTTCCGCGACTACGCGGTCGACCCGGCCGGGCACGGCGTAGAACACGCCGAGTCCACCAAGATCCTCGGCACGTTCCTGCGCGACATCATGACGGACAATTCGGGTGCTGACAACTTCCGGGTCTTCGGCCCGGACGAGACCGCCTCGAACCGCCTGCAGGCGCTGTTCGAGGCCACCGGCCGGATGTGGAACGCCGAGACGGTGCCGTGGGACGACGAGCACCTGTCGATGGAGGGCCGGGTGCTGGAGCCGCTGAGCGAGCACATGTGCCAGGGCTGGCTGGAGGGCTACCTGCTGACCGGGCGGCACGGGTTCTTCTCGTGCTACGAGGCGTTCATCCACATCGTCGACTCGATGTTCAACCAGCACGCGAAGTGGCTGAAGACGACCCGGAACATCCCCTGGCGGGCCCCGATCGCCTCGCTGAACTACCTGCTGACGTCGCACGTGTGGCGGCAGGACCACAACGGCTTCTCGCACCAGGACCCCGGCTTCATCGACCACGTGGTGAACAAGAAGGCTGATGTCATCCGCGTCTACCTCCCGCCGGACGCGAACACCCTGCTGTCGGTGGCGGACCACTGCCTGCGCTCGCGGGACTACGTGAACGTCATCGTGGCGGGCAAGCAGCCGCAGTTGCAGTACCTGTCGATGGACGACGCGATCGTGCACTGCACCCGCGGCATCGGCATCTGGGAGTGGGCCTCCACCGACGCCGACGGCGAGCCGGACCTGGTGATGGGCTGCGCCGGCGACGTCCCCACGATGGAGACGCTGGCCGCGGCGGACCTCCTGCGCCAGCACTTCCCGGACCTGAAGGTCCGCGTCGTGAACGTCGTGGACCTGATGCGCCTGCAGGGCAACGACGAACACCCGCACGGCCTGACGGACAAGGAGTTCGACGCCCTGTTCACGACGGCGAAGCCGGTGGTGTTCACCTACCACGGGTACCCCTGGCTGATCCACAGGCTGACCTACCGCCGCACCAACCACGTGAACTTCCACGTCCGCGGCTACAAGGAGGAGGGCACCACCACCACACCCTTCGACATGGCGATGCTGAACGACATCGACCGCTTCCACCTCGCGATGGACGCCATCGACCGCGTCCCCGGCCTCGCCGAACGCGCCGGGCACGTGCGGCAGCAACTACAGGACGCGCGCCTGAAGGCCCGGCAGTACACACGGGAGTTCGGGGAGGACGATCCGGCGATCTCGGGGTGGGTGTGGCCTTACTGAACCAGGAGCCGACCTGCCCGCCGCCTGGAACATCAGCCGCTGATCGCGGGCTCCTCCCCCGCCGTCGGGAACTCGATCGTCTGCACCATCACCGCGGCCATCTCGCTGACCTCGGTCCAGACCTCCATGTTGTACGTCCCCAGGGTCACGATCGCCATGAAGGGGCCGGTCGGGAACGGGATGAAGACCTGGATCTGGCCCTGGACCAGTTCCGCCTCGGCGCCGGCGGTCAGGGCCGGGTCGAGGGGGAACTTGGTGACGGTGATGCGGGAGACGGCGGGGCCGCAGGGGAGGTTGAGCCAGCGGGAGTCGTTGAATTCGTCGCGGACCAGGACTTCGCGGATGGCCAGGGCGGCGGTTTCGGGGTCGGTGTGTTCGGAGGCGGTGGCGGCGATGGTGAGGTTGGCGGTCGCGACGCCGCCGCGCTCGTTGTCGAAGACGCCCATCGCGGCGTACGCGACGCCGGTCGCCGCCGTCATCTCGCCCATGGCGGCGAACGCCGGGGCGTTGGTGCGCCACAGTTCCTCGTCGCCGTTCGGGTACAGCTCGCGGGCGAAGGCTTCGGCCGCTGCGGCGCGCTGGGCCGGGTCGGGCTGCAAGGGGAGCTCGTGGAATCCGTCCGGGACGACGAACAGCATCGGCGGGATGCCGGTGACGGCGCGCTCGAACGCCTTCGCCAGGTCGGCGCGCACCGCCTCATCGGCGCCAGGCGCTTCCGCGACGGGCTCGGCTATAGGAATCTGAGTCATAAGTTCTGAAATCCTCGGCTATACGTAAAAGATCAGAAAAGGCCGCCGAGCACTCAGCGCACCGGCTTGCCCTCGGCGTCCAGCGTGATGCTCCCGGCGTTGACCACCTTCTTGCCGACGTGCGCCTTCGCCTCGACCGAGACGATGCCGGCGGCCGCGTCGACCGCGTTCACCACGAAGTCCACCGGCTTGGGCAGCGCCGAGGACCAGCTGTCGACCGCGGCCTGCTGCGCGGCGTTCAGAACCACCGGCTCGGTCTGTCCGTTCAGGATCGCGACGGCCTTGGCCGCGCTGCCCCTGCTGCGCAGATCCAGCCGGACCCAGGAACCGTCGGCGAAGGTCACGCTGACGTCGGCGCCGAAGGTCGAGAAGGCATGCTGCCGGGCCCCGGCCACCAGCTCCAGGGGCAGCTCCCACAGCACCTCGGCGGGCTGCTGGACCGAGGCGCTGCCGAGCACGAGCAGGCGCCGGTCGGTCAGCTGCAGATCGGTCCGGTAGGACCTGTTCGGGCGCCGTTCCGGATCCAGCTGGTAGGGCGCCGAGCGGGCCGTGGAGCCCGCAGCCGCGCACATCACCGGGAAGTCCTCGACCTCCAGCGCCGGATCGGCGGGCTCGGCGCCGTCGGGGCCCTTGAAGTTGACGTTGGAACCCCCGCCCGGGCTCAGCAGCTCGACCGTGCCGGCGACCACGACCGCCGTGGCCTTGCCGAGGATGCCCAGGGTCCGGCCGGCCTTGGCCGCCTTGTCCCCCTTCTTCTCCGGCGTGGGCAGCTGCGGCCAGCCCGGGAGCTCCGCCGAGATGTCCCGGCCCTGATCGTCACGGAACCAGCGCTTGTCCCGCACCTTGGGCGCGCGGCCCTCGGCGAACGTCGCGACATCGCGGAACAGCGGCGTCTCGCCGGATTCGGGATACCAGTCCATCAGTGGCTCCAAAGGTTCTGTGCGCCGATTACCTCCATGTCTTTACCCGAACAACGCGTGGAACGGGAAACCGGCGTTCATCTCCATGTCGTTGTGGACGCCGTGCGGCAGGAAGTAGAGCTTCGGCGCGACCTTGATACCGGCGTCGATGGTCCGACCCAGCCCGCTCATCGCGTCGATGCTGAACCTGGGCAGCTCCCGGCCGAAGATCTTGGCCCCGTCGCCCAGCATGTTCAGGCCCTTGGTGCCCAGGAGCTGGCCGGGCTTGTAGGCCTGTTCGACGATCATCTGCGCGCGACCCAGGAAACTTCCGTCGTGCGAGATGAAGCCGCCGGCTTTGAGGCCCCAGAGCCCGATCCGCTTGCCGATCAGGACGTCCGCGCCCGAAGCGGCCTCCTTGCCCAGGCCGACGATGTTGCGGCTGATCGTGCTGACGCCCCGGAAGCCCTCGCCGAGCTCGCCGGCCCGGGCCACCGCGAGCGCCCCGTCGGCGACCTTCGCGCCCTTGGCGAACGCGCCGATGCCGGGCAGGGCGCCCAGGGCGTCCATGCCGATGCTCATCCAGCTCACGTTCGCCCCGGCGGCCTTGGCCAGCAGGTGCGTCAGGCAGGCGGCCGCGCTGGTCGCCACGGCGGCCACCGCGAAGATCGCGCCCAGCGGCTCGAACGGCGCGGTGATGATCGCCAGGATGCCCAGGATCCCGGACAGGTCGCTGAGCAGGTCGCCGATGAACTTGATCGCGTCGGCGTGCGCCTCGACCCAGTGCCAGGCCCCGGAGAAGGCGTTGCCGATGCCGTCCACGATGGAGTCGAACAGCCCCGGCTTGCCCGGCGCCATCTGGCCGGCGTGGTGCAGCTGGTCGGCGATCGTCTGGGCGGCGCTGACGAACCGGTCGTGCAGCTCGTGCGCGCGCCGGATGATGTCGCTCAGCCCGCTCTGGGCGTCGGTGACCGCCTTCTGGTTCTTGGTGGCGTCCGCGGCCTGCTGCGCGGCCTGCGGGCTCCCGGCCGGGGCCGCCGCCGGCTGGCCGGGCTGTCCGGGCTGGCCGTTGACCGTGGCCTTCGCTGAGTTGACGGCGCTCTGCTGGTGCTCGGCCTGCTGCTCCAGCCCGGCGGCCTCGGCCTGGAAGCCGTCGAGCTGCCCGGCCCAGTTGTAGAGCAGGCTGCTGGCCTGCTGGAAGGAGTCGTGGCACTTCTGGACGGCCGGCTTGAGGTCGTCGTTCAGGTGGTCCATGAACGCGTTCGCGGACTGGCCCTGCCAGGAGCCGCGGTCGGCGCCGGTGATGTTGGACAAGATGGTGCCGAGCTCGGTGCTCATGTCACCCAGGGAGCGCCCCAGGTCACGAGTCTGCGAAACGTCTCCGGGCGTCGGGTCGAAGCCCAGCGCCGGGAAATTGCGTGCGGCTGACATGGCTTCTCCCCCTATGCCTGCGCCGGCTGCGTGAGCTGGCTCTTGAGCTTGCCGTCCAAGTCGTCGGCACTCTTGCTGATGTCGTCCAGCATCTTCACGCAGTCGTCGGCGTGCTGGCCGATCTGCCCGATGCCGTAGTGCCACTCGTCGGCGAAGTCGTGCATGCGGTTGATCAAAGGATCAGCGCCGACCCCGGTGGCGTCGGTGCTGCGCAGCCGACGGCACGCACCGTCCAGGTCACCGCTGATTTTCGACAGCGTCGCGCGCAGCTCGTTCAGGACCGCCGCGCTGATTTGCAGATCACTCATTGAGTGAGCACCTCCCCGTGTTCGGCAGCACTATATCGATCCAGAACAGCTCTGCGGCGCGCGGAATTCACTCGATCCCCTGGTTTGGGCGCCCCACCTCTTCTGCACCGATCGCAGGGCACTTAGTTTCGAAGGCATGCCGAAGCCGTTCCAGCTGCCCGATTTCTACATGCCGTATCCCGCGCGCCTGAACCCGCATCTGGAGTACGCACGCGTCCACTCCAAGGCGTGGGCCCGCGACCTGACGATGATCGAGGGGTCTGAGATCTGGGACGAGGACGACTTCGACCGCCACGACTACGCCCTGCTGTGCGCGTACACGCACCCCGACTGCGACGCCGAGGAACTGGCCCTGGTCACCGACTGGTACGTCTGGGTCTTCTTCTTCGACGACCACTTCCTGGAGGTCTACAAGCGGCCGCGCGACATGGCCGGCGCGCGCGCCTACCTGGACCGGCTGCCCGCCTTCATGCCGGTCGGCGACCCGGCGGCGACGCCGGAGCCGACCAACGCCGTCGAGGCCGGGCTGGCCGACCTGTGGCTGCGCACCGTGCCGGCCAAGACCGAGGCCTGGCGCCGCCGCTTCGCCGAGAGCAACCGGCATCTGCTCGAAGAATCGTTGTGGGAGCTGGCGAACATCACCGAGGACCGGGTGTCCGATCCGGTGGACTACATCGAGATGCGCCGCAAGGTCGGCGGGGCTCCGTGGTCGGCGCACCTCGTGGAACACGCCAACGGCGTCGAGGTCCCCGACCGGGTGGCCGCCAGCCGGCCGCTGCGGGTGCTGAAGGAGACCTTCGCCGACGCCGTCCACCTGCGCAACGACCTGTTCTCCTACCAGCGCGAGGTCGAGCAGGAGGGCGAGAACTCCAACTGCGTCCTGGTCCTGGAACGCTTCCTGGACTGCGACCCGCAGACCGCCGCGAACCACACCAACGAGCTGCTCACCAGCCGGCTGCACCAGTTCGAGCAGACCGCGCTGACCGAGCTGGTTCCGCTGTTCGCCGAGAGCGGCGTCGGGCCGCTGGAGGCGTTGCAGGTCGGCTTGTATGTCAAAGGTCTGCAGGACTGGCAGTCCGGCGGCCACGAGTGGCACATGCGCTCCTCGCGCTACATGAACGACGCCTACGAGCCCGGCGCGACCTCCTCGACGCTTCCCGGACCACTGGGTCTGGGGACGTCGGCGGCCCGCATCGTCGCCTCGATCGCGAAGACCATGCCCGCGCGTCTCAAACGGCTGAGTCACCCGCTCTACGAACAGGTCGGCCCCACCCCGATCCCCGCCATCGAAGCCCCCACCGAGCTGCGCCTGAGCCCGCACCTGCCGGTCGCGCGCCGCCACGTCGCGGACTGGTGCCGCCACATCGGCTTCTTCGACGGCATCTGGGACGAGAAGCACCTCGTCGACGCCGACTTCGCGCTCTGCTCCGCGGGCATCCACCCCGACGCCTCGCCCGAAGAGCTCGACCTCGCGACCGACTGGCTGGCCTGGGGCACGTACGCCGACGACTACTACCCGGCCGTCTTCGGGGCGACGCGCGACCGGACCAGCGCCAGACTCTGCAACGAGCGCCTCAGTTCCCTGATGACCGACACCCCGCCGGCCCCGGCGTCAGCCCTCGAACGCGGCCTGGCCGACCTGTGGCGGCGCTCCACCTCCGGGGTGTCGGCGACGGCCCGCGAGGCGCTGCGCCGGGGCACGCAGACGATGATCGACAGCTGGCTGTGGGAACTGGAGAACCAGGCGGTGCACCGGATCCCGGATCCCATCGACTACGTCGAGATGCGCCGCGCCACCTTCGGCTCCGATCTCACGATGGCGCTGTCCCGGTTGGCTCACGACTCGGTTCCGCCCGAGGTGCTGCGCAGCCGTCCGGTGAGCGCGCTGGAGCATGCCGCGGCGGACTGGTCGTGCCTGGTGAACGATCTGTACTCCTACCAGAAGGAGATCCAGTTCGAGGGCGACGTCCACAACTGCGTGCTGGTCGTGCAGGACTTCTTCGACTGCGACCGCGACCGCGCCTTGCAGGTTGTCAGTGCCCTGATCGCCGCGCGGCTCGACACGTTCCGGCACGCGGCCGACGTCGAGCTGCCGGCCCTGGCCGACGCGATGCGGCTCTCGTCCGCGACCCGCGCGGCCCTGGACCGCCACGTTCAGGAACTCCGCGACTGGATGACCGCGATCCTCAACTGGCACGAGAACAGCGGACGCTACCCGGAAGCGGAGCAGCACCGGCGACGGGTGGCTCGCGTCGGGCGGCCCGGCCTGGGCTCGCTCGGCAGCGGCGCCGCGCGCGTACCGCTTCAGCACCAAGTCGTCAGCTGATCCACCCCGCCGCTGTTGCGAACACCCCGCCCTCCCCGAACACCAGCCGAGCGAACCGCTCCCCGATCACCTGATACCCGGCCGGCGTCGGATGCAGCCCCTCACCCAGGTACTCGTCGGCCTCGTCCAGCGCCACCAGCCGCAAGCCGTCCAGGTAGTGGATGTTCGGGTCCTGCTTCGCCCGCTCCGTCACGATCCGCCGCAGCTCCCGCCGCACCACCTGCAACGTCAGCGCCCCGGCGGCCACCGTGGCCGGGTCGCCGGTCGCGTACAGCACGTCGTCGCGCCACACCGTCGGCCCCGGCGTCTCCTCCAGCGCCGGGCACGCGATCGGCGACACCACCAGCAGCGGCGTGTCGGGGTGTCCCTCGCGCACCGTGTCGAGGAAGCCGTGCACCGTCGGACCGAGCGTGCGCAGCACGAAACCGGCCTTGGCCGTGAAGTTGATGCCCAGCTTCAGGCTGATGACGTCTGCCCGAGCGTCGCGGATCGAGCGCGCGACGAACGGGTCCAGGTAGCAGTTCCCTGACAGCCCCAGGTTCACCGGCTCCACCCCGGCGGTCCGGGCCGCGATCACCGGCCACACCCCGAGCGGCGACGCGGCCTCGTTGCACTGGCTGATCGAGCTGCCGTGATGCAGCCACACCCGGCGGCCGGCCGGCGTCGGCGGCTCGACGTCGGCGTCCGCGCGCAGGGCCACGAGTTCGGTCTTCACCCAGTGCGGCAGCCAGATCTGGAGCTCCTTGACCCCGGCCGGGAGCCCCGCGAACCGCGCCGTCGCCGGCTGCCCGGGCACGAAGCCGACCTGGGTCATGGTCTGGTCCATTAGCAGGACGTTGCCCACCGGGGCCGTCTGCGTGCCGCCGAGGAAGCTTTCGCTGCCGTCGTGGCCGTCTTCGGCGTCGTAGCCGTCGTACGTGATCGCGAAGACCCCGGCGTCGTCGGGCCGCGGCTCGTTCTCGGCCATCATCGGCACCGTGGTCAGCACGTCGAGCTCGACCACGGTCGCGGCGCTGCGGAACGCCAGCCGCACCCCGGATCCGGCCGTGGCCTGCCGCTCCATCGAGGCGTCCGACTGCGCGACGGTCCACTGCGGCAGCCGGCGCGGCAGCAGCCCGGCCTCGGTCGTGACGACCTCCAGCGCACCGCGGAGCTCGGCCGGGCCGTCGATGAGCGGCACCTGCCGCAGCACGTCTGTCATGCCGATCAAGGTAACAGCGCCGCGCGGATACGGGGGCCAGCCCTACCCCGACTCGGGTGGCAGCTCACTGACCTGGGGCACGGGTGCTCGGCGATGGTAGAGCCATGCGAAAGACGTCAGCCCTCCTCGCCGCGACCGCCGTCGCCGCCACCATCGCCATCCCGGTCGACGCAGGCGCCGCGAACGCAGCCACCACCCCCGCGGTGCCGAATTTCGACTTCCGCGACTGCCCGCAACTCCCCACCGGCGTCGACCCCGCCAAGTGGCGCTGCGAAGTCCTGGTCGCCCAGGGCACCGCGACCATCGGCGCCGCGACCCTGCCCTTCGACTTCACCGCCGTCACCCACGCCGAGGGTCCGCTGCCCGACGGCACCCCGGGCCAGGTCTTCGGCGGCTTCCGCGCCGCCCGCTTGCCGATCCCGGGACGGCAGTCCGGCGACGGCCGCAACCACGACCATGGCCACGGCCCCAAGCTCTGGATGCAGCCGCACCTGACCGCCGCCCCGGACTTCTACAGCCAGTCCGGCGCGATGAGCCTGACCTTCCAGCTCACCGGCCCGCGCCTCGGCGAGCACTGTTCGATCGGCACCACCGCCGCGCCGGTCCAGATCGCCGCCGCCCGCGTCCCGGGCACCACACAGTGGCTGTCGCAGAACCCGCCGATCATCACCTTCCAGGTGCTGGACCAGACGCTGGCCGTGCCGGAGGTGAGCGGCTGCGGCCGGGCGGCCGAGGAGCTGAACCGCCGGTTCGGCCTGCCGTCGCCCTCGGGCGCGAACCGGCTCAGCGGGACCGCCTTCTACTCATTCAAGACCTACGACCAGCTCTAGAAACCGCTACTGGGCCTCAGCCGAGCTCCAGCGTCGTCATCCCGAACATCTTGCCGTGATCGACGTCGCGCACCGGCCCGGTGTACATCCGGGCCACCTCGAACGAGGGCTCCAGCCCCAGGGCGGCGACCATCGCCAGCGCCTCGCGGTTGGTCTCCGGCACGTCGATCACGATCCGCCCGCCGCCGGCGGCGCCGACCCGGCCGCGGCCGGTGAACCCGGCGTCGCCCGCGGCCCCGGCGACCAGGGCGTCCAGGATCACCTCGGCGTAGACGCGGGAGTCGGCGAACAGCGGCCCGACGCGGTGGCCGTCGTGCGCGGCGCGCAGCACGCCGTAGCCGACCAGCCGGCCGTCGACGATCAGGGCCCTGCCGACGTGTCCAGGCGCGGCGAACCACTCGCGCAGGAACACCGCGCGCGGCGCCGGGAAGCACAGCGCGTCGTAGTCGGCGACTTCGGCGAACCCGGCCTCGGCCAGCGGGACCGCGGCGGCCGGGCCGGAGCCGTCGGAGGTCAGGTCGCCGACGTAGCGCACGGTGCGGTGCGCGTCCATGAACCCGGACTTGCGGTAGTTGTCCTGCTGCGCGACCACGCCGTCGAGCCCGACGGTGCGCGCGCCGGCCCGTGGCAGCGCCGCCTTCCAGGTGGCCAGGCCGTGTCCGCGGCCGCGGAACTCCGGCTTCACCAGATACAGCCCGAGGAAGGAGAAGGCGTCGCCGTAGTTCACCACGGACACCGCGGACACCGGTTCGCCGCCGATCCGCCCGACGAAGAAGCCTTCCGGGTCCTGCGCGAGGAAGCAGGGTCCGTCGTGGTCTCCGGGGTTCCATCCCTCGTCGGCGCACCAGCCCTGGACGATGGGCCAGTCGGCCAGGGACGCGCGGGTGATCTGCAGGCTGTCCGTCATGCTGACATCTTGGCGTGCCCGGACCGCCGTGCCGGGTCCGACACGCGGGCCCCGGAAGGCGCGCCCCGGATGCCATGATGAGGCCATGACCAACCCCTGGAACGCCCTCATCACGCGCCTGGGCCGTCAGAAGTGGTTCGCGGCCACCTTCAAGGGGGTGGCCCCGCACGTCGACCGCTTCCTGGGCCGGGCCACCGGCGGCCGGGTGTTCATGCTCGCCGGCACCGGGATCCCGACGCTGCTGCTGACCACCACCGGCCGCAAGTCCGGGCAGCCGCGCACGGTGCCGCTGCTGTACAGCCGCCACGAAGGCGCGCTGGTGGTGGTCGGCTCGAACTGGGGCCAGCAACAGCACCCGGCGTGGGCGCTGAACCTGCTGGCGAACCCGGAGGCGACGGTCGCGGTCCGCGGCAAGTCCGGGCCGGTGCACGCGCGCGTCATCGAGGGTGAAGAGCGCGAGCGGGTCTGGAACACCCTCCTGACGAAGAACTGGCCCGGCTATGAGAACTACGCCGAGCGTTCAGGGCGTCACATCAACATCTTCGCGCTGGAGCCGGTGAAGCCTGTGACGCCCGTCAAGCCCGCAAAGCCGGTGACCAAGCCGCAGGACGGCCAGTGAGCGTGCGCACGCTCACCGAGCGCGAACTCAACCGGGCCACGCTCGACCGGCAGCTGCTGCTGCGTCGCGCCGATATGGACGCCGCCGAAGCCGTCGAGCATCTGGTCGGTCTGCAGACGCAAATCCCGCCGAACCACTATGTGGCTCTGTGGTCGCGGCTCACAGCGTTCGACGCGCATGACTTCTCACAGCGTTTCGAGAACCGCGAGTTCGTCCGCATGAGCCTTCAGCGCTCGACGATCCACACCGTGACCGCGCGGGACTGCCTGCCGCTGCGCCAGCTTCTCCAGCCGGTACAGGACCGGAACCTTAAGGGCGCCTTCGGGAAGCGTCTTCAGGGCATCGACCTGTCGGAACTCGCGGAGCGCGCACGGAAGTTCGCGGAGGAAGAACCGCGGACGCTCAACGACCTCGGCAAGCTCCTCGCCGACGCCTATCCCGACCACGACGTCCAGGCCCTCGGCGTCGCGGCGCGCAACAACCTTGCGCTGGTCCAGGTGACGCCGCGCGGGCTGTGGCAGCAGGGTGGACTGGCGAAGCACACTACTGCGGAGCACTGGTTCGGAAACGCTAAAGCGGTTCCCGCTATGGACGCGGAGGAGTTGGTCCTGCGGTATCTCCAGGCGTTCGGACCGGCTTCCGTGATGGACGCCCAAAGCTGGAGCGGACTCACCGGTCTGCGCGAGGTGTTCGAGAAGCTCCGCGCGCGGCTGGTGCTTTTCCAGAGCGAATCCGGAACCGAACTGTTCGACCTTCCTGATGCGCCGCGCCCTGGAGAGGACGTACCGGCCCCTGCGCGGTTCCTGCCGGACTACGACAACGTCTTCATCGGGCACAAGGAACGCGGTCGCATCAACGACCCGCGGGTGCCCAAGGAGAAGGTCTTCTCCGGTAACACGCCGATCTCTACTTTCACCGTGGACGGATGGATCCGTGGCGCCTGGAAGGTCGAAACAGACAAGAAACGCACTGCGGGAACCCTGAACCTCATTCCCTTGGTTCCGATCACCAAGGCGCAACGCGCGGAGCTCGAATCCGAGGGAGCCAAGCTGCTGGAGTTCCTGGTGCCCGGCGCGGATCACGACCTGCGATGGCTTGAGGACGAGAACGGTTGAACCTTATGAGAACGCGTACAGCGCTGTGCGCAGGGGCATCTGCAGCGTTGCTGCTCACCATGGCCGGCTGCGGCAGCTCCTCGTCGAGCCCGAGCACGGCACCGGCGGCGTCGTCCGGCACTGAGGCGAGCAGCGTTCCGGCGACGCCGTCCGCGCCGGACTCCGGCTCCGCCTCGCAGCCTTCGGCGCCGTCGCAAACCCCCGCCAGCACGCCCGGCGTGGACCCGGGGACGCTCCCGCAGACGAAGACCATGCCGACCTCCACCGACCCGCAGTTCCAGGCCGGCATCGCCGCGCTGTGGCAGGGCATCGTGGACGACAACCCGCAGGAGGCCATGCCGTTCTTCTTCCCGAAGAGCGCCTATCTGCAGGTGAAGGCGCTCAGCAACGCCGGGGCGGACTATCAGAACCGGCTCATCGGGTTCTACGACCTCGACGTCCACGCTGCGCACCGGCTGCTCGGCGCCGGGGCGAAGGACGCGAAGCTGGTCGGGGTGAGCGTGCCGGCGAAGGCGGCGGAGTGGATCCTGCCGGGCGAGGAGACGAACAAACTGTCGTACTACCGCGTGTACGGGTCCCGCCTGACGTACACCGAGGACGGCAAGACCAAGTCCTTCGGGCTGTTCTCGCTGATCTCCTGGCGCGGGGAGTGGTACGTGGTGCACTTCGGGCCGAACCCGCGGCCGAAGCCGATCGGAGTGGTCTACGAGCCACGTGGGTGAGCACCGCGTGCACACCGGCGACCACCCACCTGCTCGGAGAGTAACCACCACGTAACACTCACCTGACACCCTCGCCCCGGCTTCAACAGGCGCCGCGGCTGCGCCTGTGACACTTTTGAGGAATGCGATCACCGTCGCTGCTGTCGGGCTGGCCGGGGCGGGAACGGCGCCTGCTCGGCGTCCTCACCGGCATGCTCGTGGTGATCCTGGCGGTGTTCTTCGCCTCGGAGACGATGCGGAGCGCGGCGTGGTTCGTCTTGGCCGCATGGACGGCCGTGACGATGGCCGTGGGGATCCGGGCGAACCGGCCTCCGTACGCGCACGCCTGGTACCTGCTGGCGGCGTCCGGCGGCCTGCTGATGGCCTCCAACCACTCCGACTTCGCCTACGCGCGGCACAGCCTGCCGGACTTCGCGGACTGGCTCGGGCTGTTCGGCTACCCCCTGGCGCTGGTGGGCCTTCGGCTGGTGATGAAACACCGGCTGGTCGGCCGGGACTCGGCCGGGACGCTGGACGCGCTGATCGTGGTGTTCGCGGCGACCTACGCGGCGTGGGTCTACCTGATCGTGCCGTACTACCAGCAGGGCAGCGAACCCTGGGACTACCGGCTGATCGCCATCCTGGACCCGCTCGGGGACCTGCTGCTGCTGGGCATGCTGCTGCGGCTGATCATCTCACCGGGGTCGCGCAACGTCGCGTTGTGGCTGCTCGGCCTCGGTGCGCTGTTCCAGACCGGGGCCGACGTCGTGGAGTCGGTGCTGCGGCTGAACTCCTCGAACTGGTTCGGCTCGCACGCCGGGAACATGGTGCTGGAGTTCTCCTGGCTGATGTTCGCGGCCTGCTGGGTGGCCGCGGCGCTGGTGCCCTCGGCCCACGACCTGACCAGACCGGTGCGGGAGACGGCCCGCGACGCCCTGCCGACCGCGTGGTCCCGGCCGCCCCGGATCGCCCCGCTGGTGCTGGCGGCGCTGGTGACGCCGATCATCAACGCCGTCGAGCTGGCCCGGGGCACCCTGGCGACCGGCTGGGCCGGGCCGATGATCGGGCTCGGGGTCTACCTGATGATCCTGGCCCGGGTCGGGGTGATGGTGCGCTCGCACCGGCAGGCGCTGACGCGCGAGTCGATCCTGCTGGCCGCCAGCGAGGGTCTGGGCGTGGCCGCCGGGAGCGGGCAGGTGGCCGCCGCGCTGGCCGACGGTGCCGCGGGGCTGTTCGCCGGGCGCGGGGCGGCGCACGCGGTGCTGGTGGCCGTGGACGGGAACGAGGGGGTGCGGGTGGCCGCGGCGGGGAGCGTGGACGGCGGGGCCGGGGACGTGCGCGCCACGGTCCCGACCCCGCTGCCGCACCTGGAGTCCGCGGTGTGGCGGAAGATGCTGGCCGAGGTGTGCGCTTCGGCCGCGGTGTTCATCTCGGAGGCGGACCAGCCCTACCGTACCGAGGCCGCCGGCCGGGCCGGGACCAAGCGGCGCGAGCACTTCCACCCGGCGAACGTCGTGCACACCACCGACCTTCCGCCACCGCTGGCCGTCCGGCTCGGGCCGGAGGAGCACGCCGGGGTGGTGCCGTTGGACGCCGAGGTCGGGGTGCTGGTGGTCGCGGCGGCCGAGGAGGATCTGGCGGTGCTCGGCGGGGCGCTGGAGATCCTGGCGCGGCAGGCGTCGGCGGCGCTGGAGCGGATCACGCTGAGCCAGGAGATCACCAGGCGGGACAGCGAGGCGTATTTCCGGGCACTGGTGCAGAACACGTCGGACACGATCCTGATCGTCGACAACGAGCTGCGGGTCCGGTACGCCTCGCCGTCCTCCACCGAGCTGTTCGGCGACCGGCCGGTGCGGGACCGGCCGCTGACCGAGGTGGTCGGCAAGGTCTACGCGGCCGAGGTCGCGGTCCGGGCCTCCGATCCGGCACCGCAGCCGCCGGTGCAACGGGACTGGGAGATATCGGCCGGCGGCGGGCCTGATGACGGCGGTGGGACCGGCGGTGGCGGCGAGGGCGGGGTCGGGGGCAACGGCAGGAACGGTGGCCGCGGCGACCCGCACGAGGTCGAGGCCACGATCGCCGACCTGCGCGCCGAGCCGACGGTCGGCGGTTTCGTGCTGTCGCTGCACGACGTGACCACCGCACGCGGCCTGGAGCGCACGCTGCAACGGCACGCGTACCGCGATCCGCTCACGGACCTGCCGAACCGGCTGGCGTTCATGCGCGGCCTGGAGGACGCGGTCCAGCTGGCGTCGCCGAGCGTGTCGGTGACCGTGATGCTGCTGGATCTGGACCGCTTCCGGGAGATCAACGACTTCCACGGCCGCGAGGCCGGCGACGAGGTGCTGCGCGACGTCACCGAGCGGCTCCGCTCACGCCTGGCCCCCGGCGACGTCCTGGCCCGCACCGGCGGCGACGAGTTCGCGATCCTGGCCGTCCGGCGCGCCGAGGAGTCGCCGACGCTGCCGGTCGGGATGCCCGGCGAGGACAAGCCGTTCTACGTCGGCCCGATCGCCGTGACCACCTCCGGCGCGGTCGCCACCTGCACCGTCGGCGCCACCGGGGCCTCGCTGCTGGCCGACGCGGAGATGACTCTGCACGCGGCGCGCGGCGGCGGTCCCAACACCTGGCGCATGTACGACCCGCGGCTGCGCGCCGAGCTGGCCCGCAGCGCCGCCCGCCGCTCCGGACTGGACCGGGCCATGGCCGAGGGCTCCTTCGAGCTCTACTACCAGCCGATCGTCTGGCTCGACGACGGCGACATCGGCGGCTTCGAGGCCCTGGTCCGCTGGCCGCAGCCGGACGGCACGATCATCCCCCCGGACGAGTTCATCCCGCTGGCCGAGGCCACCGGCCAGATCCTCCCGCTGGGCCGCTGGATCATGCGCACCGCCACCGACCAGACGGCCCGCTGGAACGCCACCCGTCTGGCCCAGGGCCTGGCCCCGGTGAAGATCTCGGTGAACGTCTCCGCGCACCAGCTCCGCGACCCGGGCTTCCCCGACGAGGTCAGCAAGGCCCTGACCGACGCCGGCCTGGACCCGGCGTTCCTGATGGTGGAGGCGACGGAGAGCTCGCTGATCGACCGCGCGGGCACCGCGCTGGCGAACCTCAGGACCCTGACGAAGCGCGGCGTGGGCGTCTCCCTGGACGACTTCGGGACGGGCTACTCCTCGCTGTCCTACCTCCGAGACCTGCCGGTCAGCGCCCTGAAGATCGACAAAGCCTTCGTCGACGGCGTCCCGGACGAACCCCGCCAGACCGCCCTGGTGAAGGGCATCATCGGCATCGCGAAATCGCTGACCCTGATGGTGGTCGCCGAGGGCGTGGAGACCTCCCAGCAGCGCCGGGCCCTCGCCCGCATGGGCGCCGACCTGGGACAGGGCTACCTGTACGCGCGCCCGATGCCGGTCCGCGAGGCCACGGCGCTGATGCGCGCGGGGCGGGTGAAGCTGCCGCACGGCCTGGCGGCGCTGGAGGAGGACGACGACCTGGACGACGACACGCCCGAGCCCGACGACGAGGACGACGAGGACGAGCCGCGCATCCACGGGACCCTGCCGGAGACGGAATCATGAGCGCCGAGCGGAAGGGAGCGGCCGACGACGGGACGCCGGTGCGGGACCGGGAGCGGGACGCGGAACGGGGCCGGCGCCGACGGTGGGTGGCGCCGGAGCAGCCGACGTCGCCGGAGGACGGGGCTGCCGAGCCGCGATGTGAACCCGAGCCCGGACGCCCGGCCAGACAGTCCCCTGACTCGCTCGCCGAGGGCTCCAGCACGCTCAAGCCGAAACAAACCGCCTCCAACCAACCGACCGCACAGCCGCCACGCACGCTGCCCAGCCCCGAGCCCGCCACCGAGCCGCAATCCCGCGAGCCCGAGCAAACCGCCTCCAACCAACCGACCACACAGCCGCCACGCACGCTACCCAGCCCCGAGCCCGCCACCGAGCCG
The DNA here is from genome assembly GCF_041262085.1 of Catenulispora sp. GAS73. Classification (NCBI taxonomy): domain Bacteria; kingdom Bacillati; phylum Actinomycetota; class Actinomycetes; order Catenulisporales; family Catenulisporaceae; genus Catenulispora; species Catenulispora sp. GAS73. Next base: position 17,178 of record NZ_JBGCCM010000062.1, on the reverse strand, counting down.
CAATCTCCCGAGCCCGAGCAAACCGCCTCCAACCAACCGACCACACAGCCGCCACGCACGCTACCCAGCCCCGAGCCTGCCACCGAGCCGCAATCTCCCGAGCCCGAGCAAGCCACCTCCAACCACTCCGCCGATGCCCCGCCGCACCGCAAGCGCTTCGCCACCGCGAACCGTTTCCCCAAAGACCCAGCCTCCCCCGCGCCCCATCCCCGCCACCGACGCTTCCGGCGCTCGCACCCGCAGCCGCATCATCCGTCCGTCACCGCCATCTGGGAGCGCAGCGAACTGGAGCACCGGCGCTTCGCCACCCGCTTCGCCGGTCAGCTTCTGCTCGTCGGCGCGGGCCTGGGCACGTTCCTGACGCTCGTTCTCGGGCCGCCGCAGGGTGGTGTGTTCTCTGCCAGCTGGTTCGAGTTCCTCGGCGCGTGTGCCGTCGCGGCCGTCTGGGGCCTGATCTACGTCCTGCTGCCCAGTCCCGCGCCCGACCTCGTCCTGCGCGCCACGCCCGCGGTGTCCGCGCTTCTCATCACGCTCACGCTGGCGCTCAACCACAGCAACGCCGCCGACGGCATGCTCCTGCTCAACTGGCCCCTGCTCTTCGCCGCGTACCTGCTGCCGCGCCGCACGGCGTACTGGACGCTCGGCATCGTCGCGGTGTGTCTCACCGTCATCCTCGCCGCGGGCTCGGGACCCGACCGGTTCGCCACGTGGGTCGAGATCACCACCTCGATGGTGCTGACGCTGGTCGTCATCCGCCGCGTGCGGGACCAGGCCGACCGCCTCAAGCAGGCCCTCGCCGAGCAGGCCAGCACCGATCCGCTCACCGGGCTGAGCAACCGCCGCGCGTTCGACGAGGCCCTGGAACGCGAGGTCACGCGACAGCGCCGCACCCGCGCGCCCCTTTCGCTGCTGGCCGTCGACGTCGACCACTTCAAAACGATCAACGACACCTGGGGCCACGCCGCCGGCGACGACACCCTCGCCGCGCTCGGCGACCTCCTGCCCCGCCTGGTCCGATCCAGCGACACCGTCAGCCGCGTCGGCGGCGAGGAGTTCGGCGTCCTGCTCCCCGACTGCCCCGCCCCGCAGGCCCGCGCCCGCGCCGACGCGCTGCGCGCCGAGATCTGGGCCGCCTCCCGCGACTGGACGCACCCGGTCACGGTCAGCGTCGGCGTGGCCACCCTCCCGGACTCCGCCGACGCGCTCAACGACCTGCTGGTCGCCGCCGACATGGCCCTCTACGCGGCCAAGGAATCCGGACGCGACCGGGTCCGCGTGGCCCCGAACCGGCGACGTGACGACGTGCCCTGAGACCCCTCAGCTTTCGGGCTCCCGCCGGATCAAGCAGTAGATCCCACCGCCGGGATCCCGCATCACCAACCAGTTCGCCTGCTCGCCGAGGAACTCCGCGCCCAACGACTCGTGCCACACCCGACTGGCGTCGGCATCGGAACTGCTGACGTCCAGATGTGCCGACGTCGGCCGCTCCTCGCCGATCCGCTGGAACAACACCCCCACCGGAAACCCCGGCAACGGCTCCAGCCAGCTGAACTCCTCCCACCTGCGACTGACCTCCACAGACAGCCCAGTGAGATCGCTCCAGAACGCGACCTCCGTGTCATGCACAGACGGCGCGATATCGATGCACACCTGATCCAACCGACTACGCGTCCCGTCCGGAGCCACGAACGGCCGCGCCACCCGCGTCGCGCCGTGCCACGCGGTGACGCAGAACCCGTATCCACTCGGCGACGTCACATAAGCCCACGCGTCGTCCCGTTCCACCACCGCGCCACCGCGCGCGACGGCCCGCGCCAACGCCCCCTCGAAGTCGTCGAATTCCAGGTCGATGTGCGCGCCGTTCCCGCTCAGCACGCCCTGCAACTTCACCGACGCGTCGCCGTCTCCCCCGCCCGGCAACAGTGTCGCGAACTCCTCGCGTTTTCCACGGCGCGCGGACAGCGTCGTGCCCGTGATCGCCGTCCAAAACCGCGCACTTTCCTCGAACGTTCGTTCCGGACGGTCAATAAAGGACCAAGCCCACTTCAGCATGCCACCAGGCTATTCCCAACCCCTGAGGAAGACCCGTAATCTGCCGCGATGCAGACCGACGACGACCTCCCGGAGCCGGACCCGGCATCGGACGCGAGCCCAGACCCGGTAACGGATTCCGACCCCCGACCCCACCCCCGCGCCCGTCGCCGCTTCCGCAAAACGAAGATCACCGCCGCCGCCCTCGCCACCCTGCTCGTGGTCCTCGTCGGCGCCGGCACCTGGTGGGTCAACGCCTCGCTGCACGCCTCCTACCCCCAGACCACCGGCACCTTGCACGTCCCAGGCTTGCAGGCGAACGTCGAGGTCGACCGCGACGCCCAAGGCATCCCCCAGCTCTACGCCTCCACCTCCCACGACCTCTTCTTCGCCCAGGGCTACGTCCAAGCCCAGGACCGGTTCTGGCAGATGGACGTCTACCGCCACGTCACCGCCGGCCGCCTGTCCGAGATGTTCGGCTCCGGCCAGGTCGACACCGACAAGTTCATCCGCACGATGGGCTGGCGCGACGTCGCCCAGCAGGAGTACGACGGCCTGAGCCCCGAGACGAAGGCGTACCTGAGCGCCTACTGCGATGGCGTGAACGCGTATTTGAAGGATCACAAGGGTTCCAAAGCGTCAGTGGAGTACGCGGTCCTCGGCCTGCAGACCGACTACTCCCCCTACACCTGGACCCCGGTCGACTCTCTGTCCTGGCTCAAGGCCCTGGCCTGGGACCTGCGCGACAACATGCAGTCGGAGATCGACCGCGCCCTGTCCTCCCAGAAGGTGACCAAGGCCCAGGTGGACCAGCTGTTCCCGCCCTACCCGGCCGACCACCCGACGATCGTTCATCAGGGTGCTGTCGTGAACGGCGCCTTCGACCAGAACGCCGCCCCAGCCGCCGACAACCCGCTGTCGGGCGCCGCGCTCCCGGCCTCCGCAGCCAGTGCGCTGGCCGACCTCTCGCACACCGTCTCCGCCCTGCCCGGCTTCCTACAGCCGACCGTCGAAGGCGTCGGCTCCAACTCCTGGGTGGTGTCCGGCGACCTGACCACGACCGGCAAACCGCTGCTGGCCAACGACCCGCACCTGGCTCCGCAGCTGCCCTCGATCTGGTACCAGATGGGCCTGCACTGCACGACCGTGGACGCGGCGTGCCCGTACGACGTCACGGGCTTCACCATGCCCGGCACGCCCGGTGTGGTGATCGGCCACACCCCGACCGTGGCCTGGGGGTTCACCAATGGCACCGAGGACGTCAGCGACCTGGTTCTGGAGAAGATCAGCGGCAGCACCTACGAGTACGACGGCCACCAGGTCCCGCTGACCGTCCGCCAGGAGACCCTCAAGGTCGCCGGCGGCAAGTCGGTCCCGCTGACCATCCGCTCGACGAATCAGGGGCCGCTGGTCTCCGACGCCGACAAGGACATCGCCGGCGCCGGCAACGGCTACGCCGTGGCCCTGCGCTGGACGGCGCTCACGCCCGGACACACCGCAGACGCCCTATTCGCTCTGGACCGCGCGACCGACTGGAACTCCTTCCGGGCCGCCGCCGCCAACTTCGCGGTGCCGTCACAGAACATGATCTACGCCGACACCTCCGGCGACATCGGCTACCAGACCCCCGGCCAGATCCCGATCCGCAAGAACGGAGACGGCACCTGGCCCGTGCCGGGCTGGACCGACGAGTACGAGTGGACCGGCTACATCCCCTTCGAACAGCTGCCCCATGTCCTGAACCCGACCGACAAGTTCGTGGTCACCGCCAACAACCCGATCATCGGATCGCAGTACCCGTACTTGTTGTCGAAGGACTTCGACTACGGCTACCGCGCGAACGAGATCACCAAGCGCCTGCAGGCCGCCACCGCCGACGGCAAGAAGATCGACGCCGACGGGATGCGGGCGATCGAGTCCGACACCCGCAACGAGTTCGCGTCCGTGTTGGTGCCGTACCTGACGCGGCTGCCGGCGTCGCCGAAGAAGCAGACGCAGGCGGCGCGCGCGCTGTTCGACGGCTGGGATTACACGACCCCTGATACGTCGGCCGCCGCGGCGTACTTCTACGAGGTCTGGAAGTTCATCTGCAAGGACGCGTTCGAGGCGAAACTGCCGTCCTCGGTCGACGTGGACGGCGGCGACCGCTGGTTCGCCGTGGCCACCACGCTGCTGCCCGACGCTTCCAGCTTCTGGTGGAACGGCGACCGGGACGCGATGCTGGCGAGGGCGATGGACCAGGCTGCGGCAGAGCTGACATCGCAGCAGGGCTCTGATGTGAAGCAGTGGCAGTGGGGCGCCCTGCACAAGCTGACGCCGACGAACCAGACCCTGGGCACCGGCGGTCCGTGGTTCGTCAAGTGGCTGGTGAACGGCGATCCGGTCCCGGTGTCCGGGGGCTCGTCGGTCGTGGACGCCACCGGCTTCGACATCGCCAAGGACTTCTCGGTCGACGAACTCCCGTCGATGCGGATGCTGGTGGACCTGTCGAACCTGGACGCGTCGACGTGGGTCAACCTCACCGGCGCCTCGGGGCACGTCGACGACCCGCACTACCTGGACCAGCTGCCGCTGTGGCGGACCTTCCGCACCTTGCCGTGGCCGTATACGAGATCCGCGGTGTCGGCGGCGAGCAAGGACAGATTGACGCTGACGCCTCGACCCTGAATGCGCAGGGTAACTGCAATACCCGCGCCTCGCGCGACGCGGAAGCACGCTCGCACGCCGAACGTCACCTAAATGCAGTAGCACGATCGCCGAGTGGTGCTGACGCGGCTTGAATGAGAGGGAGGCCGCTCTGGCGTGCTGTCGGGGTGGCGACGGCTCGTGGAAAGGGGGCATTCGCATGTCCCGCAAGGTGGCAGACTGCCGGCAGTTTCCGAGTGAGGTCGGCTGCACGTTGACGATTGCCGGCGAGGAGCAGGAAGTCATGGACGCCGCGGCTATGCACGCGGTCGCCGTTCATGGCGAGACCGATACGCCGGAGTTCCGGGAACAGCTGAAGTCGTTCCTGGTCGAGGAGAAGGTACCGGTCAGCCACTAGTGGTCGGTGGTGGTCGGGTACGGACCGATGCGTCCGGCTCCCCAGCGGGGCCGGGCCCGAGTCTTGGAGGATCCATGACAGGCCTCTTGCACAAGTCACTCGACGCGCCGGAGGAGACCCGCTCCTTCGAGCAGGGGATGGGGCATCTCGACCTCGTCGCCATGGACGAGGGCGGCTTCGGCCGCGCCGTCTTCGAACCGGGATGGCAGTGGTCCAAGCACATCAAGCCGATGGTGCACACCGAGAGCTGCCAGGCCGCGCACGTCGGCTACTGCCTGTCCGGCCACATGCACGTGGTCATGGACGACGGCGAGCAGGCCGACATCGGCCCCGGCGAGTTCCTGGAGATCGCGCCCGGGCACGACGCGTGGGTCGTCGGGGGTGAGCCCTGCGTGATGATCGACTGGCAGGGATTCACCGACTACGCCAAGGAGAAGTGAGAAGGCGGAAGTGGAGGAAGCAGCGGTGGCCGGACGCCGATCCGGAAGGTGAGGAATTCAGCGGTGAGCGCGGTGCGATTCCGGATCGGCGTCGGCAGGCCGGGCAGAGCGAGCCAGAACTCTCGTCAGGGCTTCCTACCGATAGCGCCCAACACCGCCAGCTCCACCGGGGTCCCGATGTCCATCGTGTCCGGACGCCACAGCGGGCACGACACCAGGCCCGGCTCCACCAGCTCCAAGCCGTCGAGGTACCCGGCGATCTGGTCGCGGCTCCGCAAGTTGTACGGGACCGCGCCGCTCTGGTTGTAGCGGCTGATCGCCTCGCTGTACGCGGCGTTGGTATTCGTCCCGTCGCGCACCACCAGGTAGCTCCCCGACGGGACCGCGTCCATCAGCTGCCGGACGATCGCCAGCGCGCGGTCGTACTCCTCGATGTGCGCCAGGATCCCCATCAGCACGATCGCGACCGGCTCGCTCAGGTCCAGCGTCTTGGCCGCCTGCGTCAGGATCGCCTCGGGGTCGCCGAGGTCGGCCTCGATGTAGTCCGTGGCCCCCTCCGGCGTCCCGACCAGCAGCGCCTGCGCGTGCGCCAGCACCAGCGGGTCGTTGTCGACGTACACGATCCGCGACTCGGGCACGATCCCCTGCGCGATCTCGTGCGTGTTGTTCGCCGTGGGCAAGCCGGTGCCGACGTCCAGGAACTGGCGTACGGGAGTCTCGGTCGCCAGGTAGCGCACCGTCCGCACCAGGAACTGCCGGCCGCTGCGGGCCAGGTCGACGATCTCCGGGAAGACCTCGCGGAACCGGTCGCCGGCCGCACGGTCCGCGGGGTAGTTGTCCTTGCCGCCCAGCCAGTAGTTGAAGATCCGCGCCGAGTGCGGAACGCTGCTGTCGATCTGGGACGCCGGCCGCTGTTGCGCTTCGTCGGTCATGGAGCCCACCTGTGTTCGCCGTGTTTCGCCATATGTGGAGGCCACCATCCTGCCTTGAGATCCACTGCGAGCGAAATAAGGGACCTGCGACGGTGACCGGCTGCTACGCGTCTAGTACCCCTCGACGATCCGGGTGAGGAATCCGATGGTCTCCGACGGCGTCAGCGCCTGCACCGCCAGCTGGTCGACCACGGTCGTGTAGGCGTCCAGATCCTCGCGCTTGTCCAGGTACGCCGCGCCGGTGAGCTGTTCCAGATACACGATGTCCGGCAGGGCCGGCTCGGCGAAGCGCAGGATGGTGAACGGCCCGGCGGCCGCCGGGCCGCCCCGCGCGAACGGCGCCACCTGCACCGTGACGTGCGGCAGCCGGCACAGCTCCAGCATGTGTTCCAGCTGCGCGTGCATGACAGCCGCGCCGCCGGGCTGGCGCCGCACGGCGGCCTCGTCGACGATCGCCCAGATCCGCGGCGGCTCGGGGCTGTGCACCAGCCGGGCCCGGTTCATCCGCAGCCGCACCCGGCGCTCGATCTCGTCGGGGGACGCGAGCGGATAGCCGTCCCGGATGACCGCGCGCGCGTAGTCCTCGCTCTGCAGCAGGCCCGGGATGAACTGGGCCTCGTACGAGCGGATGACCGAGGCGGCCTCCTCCAGCCCGACGTAGACCTCGAACCAGCCGGGCATCAGATCGGCGAAGTTGTGCCACCAGCCGCGCGCGTTGGCCTGCGCCGTCAGGCTGAGGATCGCCTCGCGCTCGGTGTCGTCGGTGACGCCGTACAGGGTCAGCAGATCGGCCACGTCCCGCCGTTTGAAGCTGACCTGCCCCAGCTCCATGCGGCTGATTTTGGTGTGCGAGCAACGGATCTCGTAGCCGGCGGCGCCGCGGGTGACGCCGGCGGCGATGCGCAGACGACGGAGCTGGGAGCCCAGCACCATGCGCAGGACGGTGGGGCCGCTGTCCTCGGATCCCACAACAAGCGGACCGACCGAGTGCTCCGCCGGTAGCGAGCTCATCCGTGCTCCCAGTGCTGCTCTGAAGCGGTCTGGCCGGTGCGCCGTAAGCCTTCCGCCGCCGTGTGTCCCCTTAAGGGTAGACCGTGGAGACGGGAAGCGTGAGGGGGTCCATGAAGCCCCTCAGTCGTCGGAACGGCCGCGGACGGGAACCCGGGAATCGACGAGAAACGCGCCAGCGTGCTCGGCACCCTACACAACCGCGACTACCGCCTCATCCTCACCGGCCAACTGCTCTCCAGCATCGGCACCTGGCTCCTGCTCGTCGCAGCCCCCTTCTTCGTCCTCCGCCTGACCGGCTCGACGATGGCGACCGGCCTGTCCATGGCCGCCGAAACCGTGCCCGCCGTGCTGCTCGGACCGGTCGCGGGAGCGCTGTTCCAGTTCGGGTGCTTCGGAGTGCTGTGGGGCTCCGTGGCGCTGCCGCTGTCCGCGGCCCCGTGGCACCTGTCGACGTCCCAGATCGGCTTGTTCGGCGTCGTCGGCGCCGCGGGCACGCTCAGTGCGAACGGCGCCGGGCGGCTCGCCGACCGCGGCCGCGCCTCGACGGTCACGACCGTCATGCTGGTCCTGCTCGTACTGTCCTGGGCGGCGATACGCGCAGCGCCGTTCTCGCTGGTCCTGCTGACCGTCGGCATCGTCGTCCTGGACTTCGCCGGCCAGGCCCTGCAGTGACCAACCAGCACCTGATCGTCGCCGGCAATCCCGAGGCGACCAGCCGGGTCATCGGCGGGTACATGGTCTACTACTTGTTCGGCGTCGGCGGCGGGGCGATCGCAGCGACGAGCCTTTACAGCGCCTACGGATGGGGCGCCGTGTGTGGCTTCGGCGCGGCGTTGGCGGTACTGGCGCTGATGGTGGGTAGCCTGGGCAAAAGCAGCCAAAACAGGACTCATGCAAGGAGCCGACCATGCCGGGCATCTATCGTCGATTCGCGATCGCCGGGGCCGTCACCGCGACCGCGGCGCTCACGCCGGGGGTGGCGAGCGCGACGCCGTCGTCGGGGGTGTCGGGCACGATCATCAGCAAGTCGACGTTCCTCGGGACGGACTACATCCGGCGGCAGATCACGATCGAGCCCGGCGGGAGCACGGGGTGGCACTGGCACGACGGGACGCTGTACGCGTACGTCGAGAAGGGCACGTTGACGCACAACGACGCGGACTGCACGACGACCGAGGTGTACAGCGACAACACGTCGTTCACGGAGCCCAGCGGGGCGGACAACGTGCACATCGGGCGGAATCTGGGGACGACGCCGGTGGTGTTGGACGTGCTGTATGTGGATCCGGCGGGGAGTCCGTTGTCGGAGGACGCCCCGAACCCGGGGTGCGGGTTTCAGTAAACTCGTCGGCGGCCGACGCTTTCCGGCTCCACCCAACCCGGCCTGTCCCTACCTAAGGCGGACCCTGACATGCCCCGCACCATCGCCACCAACACCTCCGTCGACCTGGACGCGCTGCTGGAGTTCGTCCGGCCCCGGCACCGTGCCCTGCTGATCACCCGGCGCGCCGACGGCTCGCCGCAGGCGTCCCCGCTGACGTGCGGCGTCGACGACTCGGGCCGCCTGGTCATGTCCACCTACCCGGAGCGCGCGAAGACCACCAACGCGCGGCGCGACGCCGCGGTGAGCGTCGTCGTGCTGTCGGACGAGTGGAACGGGCCCTGGGTGCAGATCGACGGCGACGCGGAGGTCCTGGACCTGCCGGACTCCGTCGAGCCACTGGTCGAGTACTACCGCAACATCGCCGGAGAGCACCCCGACTGGGATGAGTACCGCGAGGCGATGGTGAAGCAGGGCAAGTCGATCATCCGGGTCACGCCTCGGCGCTGGGGGCCGGTGGCGACCGGTGGGTTCCCGGCGCGACTCGCGGATTGAGGGGCTGAGGGCTGAGGGCTGAGGGCTGAGGCGCACCCGGGCTTGGCGGGCAGCCGGAGTCGCCGACGGCGGCTGGGCCTGCCGGGCAGCCGAGCGTGCGGCCTCACCCAGCCGGCTTGCGGCGGGCCCCTGCTCCCGTCGCAAGCCGGCGGTCCCCCTCACTCCACCGGCATCCCGTTCGGCGCGAAGCGGGCGACCCGCGTCGTCCCGTACCACAGCTCCTTGCTGCCGTCGGGGTGGTAGACCACGGTGCCGCCGCCGGGTTGGGCGGCGGCGGTCGGTTCCACCGGGTGCCATTGCGGGACCGGTGGTTCCTGCCAGGCGTGCACGACCGCGCCCGACGGCGCCAGGCGCCAGCAGCTTCCGTCCGGTGCCCGCACGTCCTGGGTTCCGTCGGGGTAGTGCGTGCTGCTGGTGCCGTCGGTGTTGAGGATCGTGCTGTTGGTGAAGGCGTGCGTCCAGGTCTGCGGGAACGCCGCCGGTTGGGGCGGGATCAGGGTGGACGTCGGGGGTTCCGGCGGCTGCCAGTCGTCCGGGACGCTGCCGAGCCAGGCGGTCGCGTGCTGCCCCGGCGCCTCGCCGTCCGAGCCATCGGCACCATCTCCTCCCTCTACCCCGTCCACAAGCCGTCGCCTCCGATCTCGATCGTGGTGAAGTGGCGGGCCGACGGCGGCGGATTGCCGTCGGACCGCACCGTGGCGGTCATTGCGAGCCGAGTGCGCAATGCGCGGACTGCCACGTGCTGATGTTGCCGACTGCGGTGAGGAAGGCCGGATCCTGAGTCTGGGTCTGGGCGTCGCCGCCGTCGGTGATCTGACCGACGACGGTCGCGGCCTCCGTGACGTCCGGGGCGATCTCGGCCGGCGTGGCCTGCTTCATCTGCTCCATGGTGGTCTTGAGCTTGGCCACGCTCGCCGGGGTGTTGTCCACCTGCGTCAGCTCGGTCTCGAAATCGTCGAGCACCGCGCAGTAGCCGCCGCCGGACGCGGGCGGTGCGCTCGAATCGGCTGACGACGTGCTCGAATCGGCGCTCGGCACCGAACTCGCCGAAGTGTCAGCTCCCCCGGCCGCCCCAGCCGCACCCGAACCCGAACCCGAGGCAGCCCCCACAGTCGAACTCGAACTCGAACTCGAAGCCGAAGCCGAAACCGAAGCCGAACTCGAAGCCGAAACCGATACCGACCCCCGCCCCGCCCCGAACGCAGCCCCGCTCACCGACTTCCCACCGGTGGAACACGCCGCCAACCCCCATGGCAGCAACGGAACAGCGACCGCGACCGCGATCTTTCGCCTGATCGGCATGACATCTCCCCTAGCTGTCGAACCAACACGACCGACGCTAGGGATTTCGATGTCTCATTTAACCCGTGGAACTACGCGTATCCCGTCCCTACTGAGGGAACCGCCCCGCCAACTCCGTCCGCGACCGCACCCCGAGCTTGCGGAACACCGAGGCCACATGGCTCTCGACCGTCCGCACGCTCATCGACAGCCGTGCCGCCACCTCCCGGTTGGTGAACCCGCCGGCCACCAGGTCCGCGACCCGCTGCTCGGACGCCGTCAGCACCGAGCCGGCCCCGGCCCGCTGCCCGCGCGCCAGCTCGGCCTCGACCAGCTGCGCGAACGGCCGATGGCCGTGCGAGTCGAAGCAGTCGAGCGCGTCCTGCAACGCCTGCCGCGCCTCCGTTTTCGCCTTGCGCCGCCGCTGCACCTGCCCGAGCGCGAGCAGACTCCGCCCGCGCTCGATCGGCATCGGCGAGGCGTCGTGCGCCTCGACCGCGCGCGTCAGCAGCTCCGCCGCCTCGTCCAGCTCCCCCTGCGCCGCGGCGATCAATCCCCGCACCCGCAACGCGATCCCGCTCAGCGTCGGACGCCCCAGCCGCTCCCCGATCTCGGCCAGCTCGCTCGCCACCGCCTCGGCCTCCGCCAGCCGCCCGGCCGTGACCAGCGCCTGCCCCAGGTCGCCCTCGGGACGTCCGCGCGCCGCGGGCTCGTGCACGTACACCGCCCGCGCCTGCTCCAGCACCCCGTCGAGCAGCGTGATCGCCTGCCCGACGTCCCCGCGCAGCAGCGCGATCGTGGCCAGCGGCGTGTCCATGATCACCCGCACCAGCGGGATCGGAGGCAGCCGCTCCAGCGCGGCGAGCAACGCCGCCTCAGCCCCGTCCAGGTCGCCGTCCATGATGTCCAGCAACGCGCGCGCGACGGTGAGCGAGGCCGGTTCGCCGATGCCCGGTCCGGCTTCCCGCGCCGCGTCCTCGAAGGCTGCCAACGCCGCCCGCGCCGCACCGGGCCGGCCGGCCTGGACTTCGGTGTAGGCGAGGTGCGCCTGAAGGACGAGCGTCGCAGAGGTCTCCCCCATTTCCTGCGCCGTCCGCACCATCCGGGTCAGCACCGCGCGCGAGGTGTCGAGGTCGTCCACGTACTTGACGCTGAGCCCGAACCGCACCTCGGCCCGCTCGATGAACGGGATCCAGCGCCGGTCGGCCTGCGCGGCCCCGGCCCGCTCGACCAGGGAGCGGTCCAGGCCTCGGCCGGCGAACATGTCGATCTCGACCAGCGCCAGCAACGCCGTGGACAGCGCGGTCGGGTCGGCCTCGGCACCGAGCCGGTCGCAGATCTCGATCGCCTCGACCGCCGAACGCCGGGCGTGCGGCGGGTCGCTGGCGACGTTGAAGTCGGCGGCGAAGGCCAGCGCGAGCGAGCGCAGCCAAGGGTCGTCGGCGGTCTCGGCCAGGGCCTCGTCCACCACCTTCTGAGCGGCCGCCGCACCTTGCGTATAGAGCGACGTGTGGGTGAGCAACGCCAGGGCACGCCGACGCACCGACGGTTCGGCGGACTCCGCAGCCCAGGCGGTAGCCGCCAGTTCACGAGCCTTCTCGATGTCGCCCCGCATGTAATACAGCTCGGCGGTGTCGACCTGCCGCTGTGCCAGAGCACTGACGAGCTCCGGCGGGGTGAACCGGATCGCCGGATCTGCAAGCTCGATCGCGCCCGACACCGCGCCCCGGCCGCGCGCCGCCTCGGCTCCGGCCGCGAGCCGATCGGCCGTCTCGGCGTCCGGCGGCTCGCCGGCGGCGAGCATGACGTGCCGGGCCCGCTGCTCGGGGTCCTCGACGAGTTCGGCGAGCCGCCGGTGCAGCCCGGCGCGGGCCAGCGGCAGCAGCGCGTCCAGCGCCGCCGCGCCGAGCAGCGGATGAGCCGGCCGCAGTCGCTGCGACTCGGAGACGGTCAACACGCCGTCGGCGACCGCCCGCTCGACCGCGGCGATCGGGTCGATCGGGTCGTCAGCCTGTTTCGACAGCGCGCGGATGACCAGCTCCGGACTCGGCTGGGGCAGCGCCGCGGTGACGACCAGGGCCTGCCGGGCGTCCGGCGGCAGGCTGCCGAGGCGTTCGCGCACCAGGTCGGTGAGCGCGGTCGGGACGGGCAGCTCGGCCCGGTCGCCGTCGCCGCGCCGCAGAGCCGCGCCGAATTCGAGGATCCAGAACGGGTTTCCCCCGCTGTGCTCGACCAGTCCGCGCAAGGTGGTCGGCGGCAGCCGCAGGTCCAGCCGCTCGGCGAGCAGCTCGTCGGCGGCGGTGACATCGATCGCCGTGACCGGCACCGACCGGACGTCGTCGGCCGGCAGCAGCTCCGGCGCGGGAGGCGCGGCGGCCAGGGTGCTGGCCGTGCGCTGGGTGGCGAGCACACGCAGGCCTTCGCCGCCCAAGCGGGACAGTGCGTATTCGAACGCTGCGACGGTGGCGCCGTCGATCCACGGCAGGTCGTCGATCGCCAGCAGCAGCGGCCGGTCCCGGGCCAGCTCCCGGATCGCCGCCGCGACGGCGTTCCCGATCTCGTTCGGACCAAGGCGGCCGCCGTCGGGCAGCCGCCGCACCATCGCGACTTCCAATGCGATCCGCTGCGCGTCCGACAGCCGGTCCAGCACCTCGTCGAGCACCGGATCGAGCAGATCGGTGAGGCCGGCGAAGGAGAGCCCGGTCTCGGTCTGGTCGCCGCGCGCGGACAGCACCCGCCATCCGGCCTCGCGCGCCAGCTCGACCCCGGCCGACCAGACGGTGGACTTGCCGATCCCGGCCTCGCCGGTCAGCACCAGGGCGCGGGGACGGCCGGCCGGGTCGGCGATCAGCTCGCGCACGGCGGCCAGTTCGGCGGGTCGCGAGATAAACATCGGGGACGCCGGGCCGGCGGGCCGGGGTATCCCGGGCTGCGCTGACGCGGACTGTGCTGACGCGGGCTGCGACGGCTCGGGCTGCGATATCTCGGGCTGGGCGATGCTCGGTCGGTTCATGGTGTGCACTGTCATTTCTAGCGGTGGCTGCACTGGTGGTGTCAGGTCCGGCCCGGAGCGAGCCGGCGGGCGAGCTCGGTGCGCGAGCGCACGCCGAGCTTGCGGTAGATCGAGCCGAGGTGCCCCTCGACCGTGCGCACACTGGTCACCAGCTGCTCGGCGACCTCGCGGTTGCTCAAGCCCCCGGCGACCAGTTCGGCCACCGTGGTCTCGGTGGCGGTGAGGACGTCGCCGGTGCGCGAGCGCTGGATGCGGTCGAGCTCGGCTTGGGCCTGCGCGGCGAACGGAGCCGCGCCGGCGGTGGTGAACAGCTCGACGGCGGCCTGGAGCACCGGCTGCGCCTCGGATTTGGCCCGCCGCCGGCGGTAGGCGCCCCCGAGGGCCAGCAGGCTGCGACCGAGTTCGAGCCGCAGCGGCGACTGCTCGTGCGCGGCCACGGCCTGCTTCAGCGCGGTGATCGCGCCGTCGAGGTCGTCGCGGGCAGCGAGCACAGATCCGTCCAGGCGGTGCGCGATGCCGATGAGCGTCGGCCGCTGCATCCGCTCGCCGAGTTCGCGTTGTTCGGCCGCCAGCTCGGCGGCGGCGTCGAGGCGTCCGGTCGCGACCAGGGCCTGCCCGAGGTCGGGCTCCAGCCGCTGCCGCCGGCCGGGTTCGAGGATGTCAGCACCCTGCGCCAGGTGGTAGGCGTGCAGGAGCCGCGTCCGGGCGTCCTCGGGGTCCCCGTCGAGCAGTGCCGCGAGGCCGAGCACGTGCTCGTAGAAGATGTCGCCCTGCGGCTGGATCGTCTCCCGGCCGCCGGCGCGCTGCTCGGCGATCAGGGTCCGGGCTCCGTCGAAGTCGCCGGTGAGGACGCGCAGCATGCCGTCGGCGGCGGTGATCGTCAGCGGGGCGACGCCGCCGGGCGCGGCCAGACGCAGGCCGTCGGCGACCGCGCGGCGGCCCGCGGTCAGGTCGCCGGCCCAGCTCTCGGTGACCGCCAGATGGCTGAACAGCGTCGGCAGCACGGCGTCGTCGCCTTCGGCCTGGGCTTGGGCGATCGCGGCGTTCAGCGCGTCGCGGGAGCCGTCCAGATCGTCGACGGCCTTGCGCCAGAAGCCCAGTACCACGGACAGCCGGGCCCAGCTGGCCTGGTTCGCCGCGCGTCCCTGTAACGAGGCGATGCGGACCACGACGTGCTCCGGGATCCCCCGCCCGGAGTCCAGGCTGACGCCGACCTCGTAGCGCAGGGCCGAGCAGAGCGCGACCGCGTCGGCGTCCGCGCCGACCCGGTCGAAGGACGCGAGCGCCAGCCGCACGAGCTCCGGGCGCGGGGTGTCCAGGCCGTCGCCGTAGTCCGCGGCGAGGGAGAGCGCGACGGCACGCAGGTGCTCGTCGGTGGCCGGGCCGGTCAGGTGCGGGCGCAGCACGGCCTGCGCGGCCTGGCGTCCCTCGGTCCAGTACGTCGCCTCGACCAGCACCGCCAGGGCTTCGCGGGTGGTGTCGACGTCGGCGCCGTCGCTCACGTCGCGGGCCAGCCGGACGGCGCGCGCCATGTCCCCGATGCGATGGGTGAGCCGGGCGGCGGTCAGGCGGCGACGGCGCAGATCCTCGCGGCCCTCGGGCGCGGTGAAGCCGACGGCGAGTTCGGCGAGTTCGGCCGCCGAGGCGAGCGCGCCGCGTCCCTCGGCGACGGCCACTCCGGCCTCGACCGCCGCGGCCGTCTCGGAATCGGGGCCGGTCTCGACCGCCCGGACCAGATGCCGGGCCCGCTGCTCGGGATCGGTGACCGTGTCGGCGAGCCGGCGATACAGGCCCCGGCGGCGCTCCGGGGTGAGGCCGTCCAACGCGGCGGAACCGAGCAGCGGATGAGCCGGGCGCAGGTGACTGCCCTCGGCGGTGACCACCCCGGAGGCGACGGCGTCGTCGATCGCCGCCTCGGGCCGCGCGACCGCCGTCCGCAGCACGCGCACGGCCAGGGCCGGCGTCGGCTGCGGCAGCGCCGCGACCACCAGCAGCGCCTCCACCACCTCGGGCGGCAGCTTCGCCAATCGGTTGGCGACCAGCGATGACAGGGTCGGCGGGATCGGCAGGTAGCCGTCGAGCCCGGGGGTCTGGGCCAGCGCGGCGCCGATCTCCAACGCCCAGAAGGGATTGCCGCCGGTCTGCTTGACCACGCCGGACAACACCGCCACCGGAAGCTGCAACTGGTGCCGCTCCAGAAGCAGGTCCTTGATGGTCGTGCGATCGACCGGCCCGAGCGCCAGCGTCTGGAACGTCCCGGCGGGCAGGACGTCGTCGGCGGCCTTGTACGAAGCGGGTTCCTCGATCGCCCCCGACGTCCGCCGCGAGGCCAGGATCCGCAGCGGTCCCTCGCCGATCCGGCGCAGCGCGAACCGGAGCGCGTCAAGGGTCGCCAGGTCGAGCCAGGGCAGGTCGTCCACGACTATCAGCGCCGGTCCCAGCCGGCGCAGGACGGCGAGCAGCCCGGCGGCGATCTCGCGCGGCCCGACCGCTCCGGCCCGGGCCTCGGCCGGGGCCCGGCCCAGGGCGACGTTCAGCGCGAACCGCTGGGGCTCGGGCAAGCCGGCAAAATCCGCCTCGGCCAGCGGCCGCAACAAGTCCACCAGCCCTCCGAACGAGCGCTGGCCGCCGGCCAGGCTGCCGCGCGCGGTAAGCGTCAGGAGATTGTTCTCATGTGCCAGGCCGACGCCTGCTTCGAGCAGCGTCGACTTTCCGATTCCGGGCTCTCCGGTGACGAGGACGGCGCGTGGGCCGGCGGCCGGGCTCGCAACGAGTTGCGCGATGGTGTGCAGCTCAGCGATGCGGCCATGGACCGTGGACGCCGTCCCGACGCCATTGCGACGTTCCACGCCTGGATTATGTCAGCGAGACGCGCTGGAATGCCCGGAAATAAAGATGTCGCCACGGCCGGGAGAAACCCGCCCTTGTCAATGGGTGCGGGCCGGCCGCGCCCGAAGCGGCCGGCCCGCGCGGAGGCGCCGCCAGCTATTGACTGTCGACGCAGGTCCAGGTGATGGTGCCGGAGATTTTCCCGGTGTCGCCAGTCAAGTCCTTGAAGCTCAACGCCCCTGAGCCATCGGGGTTGACCAGCACGGAACCGGTGCTCGCGGTGGTGTTGTTCACGTCCACGCCGACATCTTGAAAGCCGGCATCGTCGATACTGATGCTGTTGTTGCCCGCATATTTGGAGATGTCCGTGGTTCCCACCCCCGCGGGAAACTTCCAGATCATCTGCAGCTTGTGGCCGTCCACCGGGTCGGTGGGCAGCGTAAGCCTGTGTTCGTCAGCGTTCTGCGGCTGATAGGTAGGCCAGGTGGCGCAGGTCTGCTTCAGCCCGGCGGCGTCCTGGTCGAACTCCGGGATCGCCCACGCGGTGCCGCTGACGGTCACCGCGCCGGTGATGTCGATCTTCTCGCAGAACGAGACGACGAACTGCTTCTGACACGGCCCGGCGGCGCTGCTGCTTCGAGGTGTCGAACTTCTCCAGGGCGATGTCTATGGTGGCCACTACCTACCTCCTCGGCTCGGATTGCCTCGACTCCATAGCGCCA
>NZ_JBGCCM010000061.1:0-43183 GCF_041262085.1 Catenulispora sp. GAS73 | reverse complement strand
CACCACCAAACCGGGCAGGTTGGCTTCGCCCGCCGACGCGGCGAGGGACCCAGAACCAACACCCCGCATGGTCCGGTCGGACACGACGAACCACGGGGCCGGCCAGCGCTGGCCCGTCGCCGTCCGCAATCGCGGGGTGGTGTTGGCGCGGCTAAGTCGCGGCGTATGCGGTCGCGCGCCGCCTCAGCTCACCCGCGAGATGTCCCATCCCGGGGGCGCCGCCTCCACCCACGTCAAGAAGGCCATCATCGACTCCGTCGACATGGCCAGTTCCACCACCGCGCCGCCGGCTGAGCACTCCAGGACCGCCCAGCCCGGCAGTAGGGTGCGGGTCTCCTCGCCTGCTGCGTCGCGGCGGGCTACGACGTCGAACCCCCGCCGAGCCAGGCTCGTGCGGGGGCGGGGGGAGTAGCTGAAGACGCGGTAAAGGTCCACCGTGAGGTCGCGGTAGCGGCCTACGGCGAAGGACCAGCCGGAGGCGTCGCCGGTGGGGGGGATCGGGCCGAAGCGGACTGCGCAGTCGAATGCGCCGCCGCCGCGGCGGATCAGGTGGCGGCGCATGGGGATGAAGGCTACGGAGAGGCAGAGCACCACAAAGCAGACAGCCAGGACCTCGACAGCGCTGAGCATTTACGAAAGCTCCTCACTGTCGAGTCCCGGCTGCATCTACGTGTACCTCAGGGCCCTTAGTGTGCCGTGGTCGCGCCGACGGAGGCGTCGCCGAGGACCCGGAGTTGGGCTTCGGCGAAGCGGAGGTCGGCTTGGGCCTGGTCGCGGGCTGCGGTGTCGTCGCCTGCCGCGTCCTCGGCCGCGCGGGCCGTGGCCGCGAGGTCGCGGGCGGTCGGCAGGTCGATCTCGGACGGGAGCAGGACGCTCTCGGCCAGGACTGACACGTCGTCGCGCGCCACCGACAGGAAGCCGCCGGAGACGACGACGTCCATGGTGCCCTCCTCCGTGCCGCGGATCGTCACCACGGAGGGGGCCAGGATGGAGAGGATGGGCTGGTGGCCCGGCAGCACGCCGGTGTCGCCCTCGGTGGTGCGGGCGATGACCATGTCGGCCGTGCCCTGCCACACCTTGCGGTCGGCCGCCACCAACGAGACGTTCAACCGGCGGCTCGCCGCGTGCGACTCGCTCATGCGCGTTCCAGCTCCTTGGCCTTCTTCTCCAGGTCCTCGATGCCGCCGCACATGAAGAACGCCTGCTCCGGCACGTGGTCGTACTTGCCGTCGGCGATCGCGGTGAAGGCGGCGATGGTCTCGTCCAGGGGGACGAAGGAGCCGTCGATGCCGGTGAAGATCTTCGCCACGAAGGTGTTCTGCGACAGGAAGCGCTCGATGCGCCGTGCGCGCTGCACGGTGATCTTGTCTTCCTCGGAGAGCTCGTCGATGCCGAGGATCGCGATGATGTCCTGCAGGTCCTTGTACTTCTGCAGGATCGCCTTGATCCGGGTCGCGCACTCGTAGTGGGCCGCGGAGATGTAGCGCGGGTCCAGGATGCGCGAGGTGGAGTCCAGCGGGTCCACCGCGGGGTAGATGCCCTTCTGGGTGATCGGACGGCTGAGCACCGTCGTCGCGTCCAGGTGGGTGAAGGTGGTGTGCGGGGCCGGGTCGGTGATGTCGTCCGCGGGGACGTAGATCGCCTGGACCGAGGTGATCGAGTGGCCCTTGGTCGAGGTGATGCGCTCCTGCAGCTGGCCCATCTCGTCGGCCAGGGTGGGCTGGTAGCCCACCGCCGACGGCATGCGGCCGAGCAGCGTCGACACCTCGGAGCCGGCCTGGGTGAACCGGAAGATGTTGTCGATGAACAGCAGCACGTCCTGCTTCTGCACGTCGCGGAAGTACTCCGCCATCGTCAGGGCGGACAGGGCCACGCGCAGACGGGTGCCCGGGGGCTCGTCCATCTGGCCGTAGACCAGCGCGGTCTTCTCGATGACGCCGGTCTCGGTCATCTCCGCGATCAGGTCGTTGCCCTCGCGGGTGCGCTCGCCGACGCCGGCGAACACCGACACGCCGCCGAAGTTCTCCGCGACGCGGTAGATCAGCTCCTGGATCAGCACCGTCTTGCCGACGCCGGCGCCGCCGAACAGGCCGATCTTGCCGCCGTTCACGTACGGCGTCAGCAGGTCGACGACCTTGATGCCGGTGGTGAACATCTCGGTCTTGGAGTCCAGCTGGTCGAAGGACGGCGCCTTGCGGTGGATGCCCCAGCGCGTCTCGGCGTGGAACTCCTCGCCCTCCTTGAGGTTCAGCACCTCGCCGGTCACGTCGAAGACGTGGCCCTTGGTGACGTCGCCCACCGGGACGGTGATCGGGCCGTCGGTGTTGATCACCTCGGCGCCGCGGACCAGGCCGTCGGTCGGCTTCAGCGCGATGGCGCGGACCATGCCGTCGCCGATGTGCTGGGCGACCTCAAGGGTCAGCCGGCGGGTCTCACCGAGGAAGGGGTAGTCGATGGTGAGGGCGTTCTGCAGTTCGGGCATGCCGTCGACGGGGAACTCCACGTCGACGACCGGGCCGATGATGCGCGCGACGCGGCCGACGGCCTTCGTCGCGGTCTCTGTGGTCGCAGTCATTTCAGTCACTTCCCACATTCGCGTCGGCCAGCGCGTTGGCGCCGCCCACGATTTCGCTGATTTCCTGGGTGATGTCGGCCTGCCGGGCCGCGTTCGCCAGCCGGGTGAGGTTGTCGATCAGGTCCGAGGCGTTGTCCGTCGCGGACTTCATCGCGCGGCGCCGCGCCGCGTGCTCCGAGGCGGCCGACTGGAGCATGGCGTTGTACACGCGCGCCCGCACGTACTGCGGCAGCAGCGCGTCCAGCACCCGCTCCGGGGACGGCTCGAACTCGTACAGCGGGAACACCCCGCCGGCCGGGGGCTCGGTGGTCTCCTCGTACTGCAGCGGCAGGATCCGCACCGTGGTCGGCTGCTGCGACAGCATCGAGATGAACCGGGTCGAGACCAGGTGGATCTCGTCTATCCCGTCCTCGGCCAGGAACGACGCGATCACCTCGTCGGCGACCGCGCGGGCGTCGGTGTACGCGGGGTTGTCGGAGAACCCGACCCACGTGCCGGCCATCGCCCGCTCGCGGAAGGAGTTGTACGCCACACCCTTGCGGCCCACCACGTAGCGCACCGGCTCCTTGCCCTGCTCGCGCAGCAGCTGCATCAGCTGCTCCGCCTCCCGCAGGACGTTGGTGTTGTAGCCGCCGCAGAACCCGCGGTCGCTGGTGACCACCACGACGGCGGCCTTCGGCCGGATGCCGGCCTGCGGCTCGCGCTCGGTGGTCAGCGCGTGCGAGGCGTTGGAGCGCGAGGCGACCGCCGAGACGGCGCGCGTGATCTCCTCCGCGTACGGCGTGGAGGCGGCGACCTTCTGCTGCGCCTTCACGATGCGGGCGGTGGCGATCAGTTCCTGGGCCCGGGTGATCTGCTTGGTCGCCTTCACCGAGGCGATCCGGCGCCGGTATACCCGGAGCTGGCCTGCCATGTCAGTTCACCCCTTCCCGAATCCGGTCGTGCACGAAAGTCTCAGTCACCGCGATCAGGCCTTGTGCTTGGTGATCGTGGCCTGGCCGACGTTGTCCTCGTCCATGGCCTCGGCCTTGCCCTGGTCGGCCAGCAGCGTGCCGTCGCCGAGCTCGAAGCCGCGCTTGAACTGCGCGACCGCGTCCTTGAACGCCGTCACGGTGTCGTCGGAAAGCTGACCGGTCTCCCGGATCGAGGCCAGCACACCGGCGTGGTCAGTCTTCAAGAAGGAGATGAACTCCTTCTCGAAACGACGCACATCAGCCACCGGCACATCGTCGATCGAACCCGAGGTACCGATCCAGATCGAAGCCACCTGCTCCTCAACCGGATACGGCTCGTACTGGCCCTGCTTGAGCAGCTCGACCATGCGCTGACCGCGGGACAGCTGCGCCTTGGAGGCGTCGTCCAAGTCCGAGGCGAAAGCCGCGAACGCCTCCAGGTCACGGAACTGCGCCAGGTCCACACGCAGCGAACCGGACACCGAACGCATCGCCCGCACCTGCGCCGAACCACCGACCCGGGACACCGAGGTACCCACGTTGATCGCCGGACGGACACCGGAGTTGAACAAGTCCGTCTCGAAGAAGCACTGACCGTCGGTGATGGAGATGACGTTGGTCGGGATGAACGCCGAGATGTCGTTCGCCTTGGTCTCAATCACCGGCAAGCCGGTCATGGAGCCGGCGCCCATGTCGTCACTGAGCTTCGCGCAGCGCTCCAGCAGACGCGAGTGCAGGTAAAACACGTCGCCGGGGTAGGCCTCGCGGCCCGGCGGACGGCGCAGCAGCAGCGACATCGACCGGTACGCCTCGGCCTGCTTGGTCAGGTCGTCGAAGACGATCAGGACATGCTTGCCGTCGTACATCCAGTGCTGACCGATAGCCGAACCGGTGTACGGCGCCAGGTACTTGAAACCCGCCGGGTCCGACGCCGGGGAAGCCACGATCGTCGTGTACTCCATCGCCCCGGCCTCCTCCAGCGCGCCCTTGACGGCCGCGATGGTGGAGCCCTTCTGACCGATGGCCACGTAGATGCAGCGGACCTGCTTCTTCGGATCGCCCGACGCCCAGTTCTGCTTCTGGTTGATGATCGTGTCCACGGCCACCGCGGTCTTGCCGGTCTGCCGGTCACCGATGATCAGCTGACGCTGCCCCCGGCCGATCGGGGTCATCGAGTCGATGGCCTTGATACCGGTCTGCAGCGGCTCCTTCACCGACTGCCGCGCCATGACACCCGGGGCCTGCAGCTCCAGGATGCGGGTGCCCTCGGCCTCGATCGGACCCAGACCGTCGATCGGCTCACCCAACGGGTTCACCACCCGGCCCATGAACTTGTCACCGACCGGGGTGGACAGGATCTCGCCGGTACGGGCGACCCGCTGCCCCTCCTCGATGCCTTCATAGTCGCCCAGGACCACGACGCCGATCTCGCGGACGTCCAGGTTCAGGGCGATGCCCAGGGTGCCGTCCTCGAACTTCAGCAGCTCGTTGGTCATCGCCGAGGGCAGGCCCTCGACCTTGGCGATGCCGTCACCGATCTCGGTCACCGTGCCGACTTCGTCCTTCGACGCCTCGGGCGCCTTGTAGGAGTCGACAAAGCGCTCCAACGCGTCCCGGATCTCCTCCGGACGGATCGTGAGCTCCGTCATGAGTATTCCTGCTCTCCTAGATTCATCCGGGCCGGGCAACGGCGGGCCCGGCACCGTTCGCCGGAGTTCCGCCCGCCGCCACCACCCGCAGGTCGTTTCTGGTGGGTACTGCTCTGTGTCTTCTTGTACGACGCTAAGCCTTGACGCCGAGCGCCGCCGGGTCGGCTCGCGCTCAGCCGGCCAGCTGCCGCTGGGCCCGGGCCAGCCGGGTCGCGACGGTGCCGTCGATGACCTCGTCCCCGATCCGCACCGACAGCCCGCCGAGCACCTCGGGGTCCAGATCCACGTTCAGGTGGACCTGCTGCCCGTACATGCGCTTGAGCACCGCCCCGAGGCGGTCGCGCTGCTGCTCGGTGATCGGGACCGCGGCGGTCACGTAGGCGATCAGCCGCTCGCGGCGCGCGGCCGCCTCCTTGCCGATCTCGGTCAGGCCGGCGCTGATCGACCGCCCGCGGGGGTTGGCCACCAACCGGCCCACCAGGCGGTAGGTGGTCGGGTCCACCTTGCCCGAGAGCAGCCCGTCGACCAGCGCGACCCGCTTGTCCGCCGGCACCCGGCCGTCGGCCAGGGCCAGCGCCAGGTCGCCGTTGGAGTCCAGCAGCCGGCTCAGCCGGAACAGCTCGTCCTCGACCTCGTCCAGCTTGCCGTCGCGCTCGGCGACCGCCAGG
This sequence comes from Catenulispora sp. GAS73, assembly GCF_041262085.1. Taxonomy (NCBI): domain Bacteria; kingdom Bacillati; phylum Actinomycetota; class Actinomycetes; order Catenulisporales; family Catenulisporaceae; genus Catenulispora; species Catenulispora sp. GAS73. The sequence goes on along the minus strand of NZ_JBGCCM010000061.1, from coordinate 37,338 downwards.
TCGGCACGGACCGCCAGGTCCGCGACCGCGTCGGCCAGGTCGCGCGGGGCGCTCCAGCGGGACCGCACCAGGCCCGCCACCAGGGCGGCGGCATCGGCGCTGATCTTGCCGGCGAGCAACGAGGTCACGATGTCCGCGCGCAGCGCCGCCGGCCGGGCCGGGTCGGTCAGCATGCGGCGCAGCGAGGCGTCCTTGCCGAAGGCCACCGCCACGGCCGACAGGTCGTCGGCGATGCCGGTGACGTCAGCGCCGGGCGCGCCGGTCAGCGCGTCCAGCCGATCGGCCCCGGCCGCGAGCGCGTCGCGGCTGGCGCCCTGCATCAGGCACCCGCCTTCGCGGTGGCCTGGGCATCGGCCTTGGCTTCGAGCTCGGCCAGGAACCGGTCGACGGTGCCGCGCTGACGGGCCTCGTCCTCCAGCGACTCACCGACGATCTTGCTCGCCAGCTGGATGGCCAGCGTGCCCAGGTCGCCCTTGAGCGCGGCGCGGGTCGCCGCGGCGTCGGCGTCGAGCTGAGCCCGGCCGCCGGCCACCAGGTTGTCGCGCTGCTCGGTGCCGTCGGCCCGCATCTGCGCCACGATCTCAGCACCCTGTTCCCGGGCGTGCTGGGTGATCTTGGCGGCCTCGTGGCGCGCCTCGGTCAGGTTGCGCTGGTACTCCTCCTGCAGCGCCGCGGCGGCCGCCTGGGCCTCCTCGGCACGCTGCATGCCGCCCTCGATGGCGTCGGTGCGCTCATCCAGGGTCTTCTTGATGCTCGGAAGAAGCTTCTTCCAGAAGATCACGAAGATGATCAGGAACGCGATCGTGCCGACGACGAGTTCGTCGCCCTGCGGGACGATCGGGCTCTCAGCCAGGACAACTCCTGGTGTCATGGTCTTCCACCTTCCCTAGGTCCGAAGTGGCTCGGGATGGCTCTTTACTTCAGGACGAACGGCGCGATGAAACCGAGCAGCGCGAGCGCCTCGGTCAGCGCGAAACCGATGAACATGTTGGTGCGGATCATGCCCGCGGCCTCGGGCTGGCGGGCCATGGCCTGCACACCGTTGCCGAAGATCAGGCCGACGCCGATACCGGGGCCGATGGCCGACAGACCGTACCCGAGGAAGCCCAGGCCCTTGATGGTGGTGGTCGAGTCCGCCAGGGTGGTCAGAGCAGCGCTCATGTCTCTCGTTTTCCTTCTGGTTGGCCGGCGGGCGTGGTGCCAACCGGTCGCTTATAAGTGATGCGGGATCTTGAGTTGTGGTCTTGCCCGCGCTCCCTCGGGAACAAGGAAGCGCCCGTCTTCGTCGGTACCTGTGTGGTACTAGTGCGCTTCCTCGAGTGCGCCGGCGAGGTAGCTCGCGGTCAGCATCACGAAGATGTAAGCCTGAAGGGCCTGGATGAACAGCTCGAAGCCGGTCATCACGATCGCCATGGTGAAGCTCGCGCCGGAGAAGAGGATCCCCTTGACGCTGAACATGTACCAGGCGCCGATCGAGAACGTCGCGACCAGCAGGTGACCGGCGAACATGTTCGCGAAGAGCCGGATCGCCAGGGTGAACGGCCGGATGAAGATGTTCGACAGCAGCTCGATCGGGGTCAGGATGAACAGGATGCCCAGCGGCACACCGCTCGGGACGCCGAGGACCCGGAAGTACCCCAGCCCGTGCCGTTTGAAACCGGCGTACATGTAGGTCAGCCAGACCATCACGGCCAGCGCCGCCGGGAAGGCGATGCGCGAGGAGACCGGGAACTGGATGCCCGGGACGAACGACATGACGTTCATCAGCCAGACGAAGAAGAACAGCGAGAACAGGAAGGGCACGTACTTGTCGCCCTGCTTGCCCATCGAGTCGCGCGCCATGCGGTCGCGCACGAACAGGTAGGCCACCTCGCCGATGTTCTGGACGCCGCGCGGCACCATCTTCGGCTTGTTGAAGGCCACCCAGAAGAAGCTCACCACCAGCACCGTGATGAGCACGGCGAGCACGACCGGCTTGGTGACGCCCCAGCCGGCGATGTGGAACCACGGCCGGTTGGAGAAGTCGAAGATCGAAGACGTCGGGGCGACGTGGTCGAAGCCACAGCCGTTGCTCCCGAACAGGTGACAGGAACCGCTGCTGTCCGTGCTCAGCGCGCCGACACCGGCGGCAAGGCTAAGGCTCATCGTGTGTATCCAGACTGGCTCATCGTGACGGCAACCTTCAGGTGTCGGCGCGTCCGGGTCGCCCCCGGGCACGCGATCGGCACTGGATGTGTCGTGGCTATCGGTCGTGCGGGTCGTTCTGGTCCTGCGGGCCCTGCGTGCGTTCGTCCTCGGTGTCGACCGTGTCGGCCAGCGCGCGGCGCTTGCGGATCAGCGCCTCGCGTTCCTGCCTCTCCATGACCGCCACCTGCCGGAGTGTGAGGTACAGGCCCGCGGCCAGTCCGAAGATCACCCCGATCGGTGCGAACACGTTGGAGGTGCCGGCCCACTTGTCGATCAGCCAGCCGAGGCCGCCGTAGAGGACCATGCCCCCCAGCAGATAGCCCGTGATCGCTTGCGGATCGACCTTCTTCTCGGGCTTCCCGGTGGGGGTTTTCGTCTTGTGTGTACTGCTCATGCTGCTCATGCCGCCTCGGACGATAGCAGGAGAGATGACCTTCCCTGAAACCCAGCTGAGAAGGCGTGAGCGGCACGCTGGAATGCGTTAGGAACCTGTGATCCGGCTCGGTTCGATTCCGAACATTGGGCAGGATAGGTGTCAGCTCCGGCCGAAGGGCCGGTTTATGGGCGGTCATTGTGCTACCGGCCGCCGAGGGGCGACGGTTCGGACTCGGCGGTGCTCTCGGGGCGCGCGGGCGCCACGGGCTTGAGCGAGTCCGGGATCGCGGAGGGGTCCGCGTAGAAGATCTTCGTCTTCAGCACCGCGCGGGTCTCGGCGGCCAGCCACACCAGCGTCAGGCCCAGCATGGTGAACCCGAAGGACCGGAAGTGGAACAGCGTGGTGTGCTTGAACGCGATCATCAGCACGGCCAGGAAGACGACCTTGCCGAGGTAGGTGAGCATCGCGTAGCCGAGCAGCATCTCCGGCTGCTTCTGGGCGACCTTGCTGATGACCAGGATCGTCACCGAGAAGAAGGCCAGCACGATCACGCTGCCGAGCAGCGCTCCGATCAGACCCTTGCTGCCGACCAGCACGGTGCAGAGCACGACGGCGATCGCGCCGGCGGCAGCGGTCGGTACCGCTGCTCCGCGCAACAATCGGGCGTCAATGGCCTGCATGGCTTCCCTCAAGAAGTCTTGTAGGTCGCGCGCTGCCGGGGTCCGGCACCGCGTCGTGTCGGTTCAGGTTAAGGGGGCGGTTCGCTTTTCTCACAACCCCTCATCCCCTTGTTCGTGAAAGCTATCACAAGCTCGCGTTCTACGCACGAACCGGTTTTCGGTGCGGCCTCGACCTGTGTTTTTCCGGTCCGGCTCCGTCAGAGTGCGTACTTCTTCAGCTGGGAGAACGTATGGCGGGTGGACACATCGCGAACGCCAGGTGTGATCAACGTGACAGAGTGCGGTGCTGGTTCCCGTTCTCGGACGACGTCGCTATGGCCGGAATGGTCGGGCCCGGCTCGGTCGCCGGGCTCTGCGAGGCGATGCCCTCGACGGCGGCGGTGACCGTGCCGTTGACGGTGCCGTTGACGGTGGCGTTCACGATGGTGGTCGGGGTGGTGTTCGCGGCGGCGTTGCCGGTCTGGCCGGCCGCGCCCCCGGACGCCGGCCCGCCGTTACCGCCCGCACCGGCGCGGTGCCGCGCCGTGGGCGAGGCGCCGACTCGCAGGGCCTTGGTGCGCAGCCGCTCGCGGTGGTCGCCGAGCCGCGGCCCCAGCAGCATCACCAGCCCCACCAGCGTCATGCCTATGGCGACGTAGACCACCGGCTGCCGGGACGGCGTCACCGCGAACAGCACGGTCACGAAGGCCACCAGCGCCGACCAGAAGTACATGATGAGCACCGCGCGGCGCTTGGAGTGGCCGATCTGCAGCATCCGGTGGTGCAGGTGGCCCTTGTCCGCGGCCAGCGGCGACATCCCGGCCTTGGTGCGGCGCACCACCGCCATCACCATGTCGGCGATCGGCAGCAGGGTCACCGAGATCGGCATGATCAGCGGCAGGTAGGCCGGGACCAGCTTGTGCACCGAGCTGGTCTGGTTGACGGCGACGCCGACCTGCTCGCCGAGCTGGTAGGGGTCGATGCCGCCCATGACGGTGATCGAGGTGGCGGCCAGCAGCATGCCCAGCAGCATCGAGCCGGTGTCGCCCATGAACATCCGGGCCGGGTGCCAGTTGTGGGCCAGGAAGCCCAGGCAGATCCCGACGGTGACGATCGCGATGAGCGCCGGGGCGGTGGCGCCGGTGAGCTTGTAGCTGATGGCCAGCCGGTAGCAGTAGGCGAACGAGGCCAGCCCCGCGATGCAGGTGATGCCGGCGGCCAGGCCGTCCAGGCCGTCGACGAAGTTCACCGCGTTCATCAGCGCCAGCACCAGGAACACCGACAGCACGATGGACAGCGTCGGGTCCACGGCCACGATGCCGATGCCCGGGATCACCAGCCAGCTGATCTGGATGCCCTTCACCACCATCACCGAGGCGGCGAAGATCTGGCCGACGAACTTGACCAGCGGGCCGAGCTCGAACTTGTCGTCCACCATGCCCAGCACCACCACCAGGAAACAGCCCCACAGCAGGGCCTGGATGGTGTTGGACTCGCCGTAGACGTTGCGCGCCAGCATCGGGAAGTGCTCGGCCACGGTCAGCGCGGCGGCCAGCCCGACGAACATCGCCAGGCCGCCGACCCGCGGCTTGGGGGTCTCGTGCACGTCCCGCTCGCGGATCACCGGGACCAGTCCCAGCCGGATGGCCAGCGCCCGGATCGGGCCGCCGAGAAGGAGGGTCACCGCCAATGCCACCGTCATGGCGAGCAGGTACTCCCTCACGGGATCCTCTCCGCTTCTCTCTGTACTGCTGGGCCGGACAAGGACAGTCGAGGGCGGGAGACGGTCGCCCCGTGATCGGTGTGAGCGGTGATGCGAGACAACCCTACGCCGACTACCGGCAGGCGGTGCGTCACAACTGTGGAACAGGATGGGTCATCCGCAGAACTTCTTTTCCGCCGCGAACGGATCGGCCGGGACGACCAGGGCCGTCCGGCCGAGCGAACCGGTGAGGTTGTTCCAGAAGCGCCCGGCGGTCATGGGCTGTCTGGTGGAATCCAGCAGCTCCTTCAGGCCTCCGCAGCTCATCGCGTGCCGCGCGGCACTGACCTGTTCGGGGGTCACCCCGGCGATCACCGTCTGGTGGTCCACGACCGCCGGATCGCCGTAGTCGGCCAGGATCCAGGCCCACGGCAGCACCTTCTCGTGACCGGGCCGGCCGGGCTCGGTGACCGTCAGGTGCGCGCCGAGCGGATTCGCCAGCCCGAGCGTGTCGACGACCTCGTCCCGCAGCGACGTCTCGGCGCCGACCGCGCCGAGCCGCCCGGCGGCCACGGCGAAGCGGAAGGGCAGGTCCGGATTGAGCGGAACAGCGATCCCGCCCTCGGACGTGAGGACGCGGTCACCGTGCGCGGTCCAGGACGCGATCTCGTCGCCGATCCACTTCTCCTTGGCGCTGTACGCCGCGGAGGTGTCGGGATTGGGCCGTCCGGTCCACTGCTGGTAGCCGAGGCGTTCGTCCTCGGAGACGGCGTGCTTCTGGTCGTAGAAGTGGACGGCGTAGGTGGGGCCGCAGTAGGCGGCCCAGACCGCGGTCGCCGTGACGGCGGGGAGTAGGACCGTGTTCGCGGGAACCAGCAGCACCGGCAGGACGAGCAGGAAGACGGCGGGGAGGACCATGCGCGCGTGCATGAAGTCACCGCCGACCTTGATGACATAAAGGCCGAGCAGCAGACCGGCGACGACCGGTGTGGCGAGCAGGATGGTGGTGGTGCGCGTCTTCAGTGCGCTCTTCTTCATGAGATGAGCCGTGGCGGCTATCAGCAGGATCGCCAACGGAATCCAGAGGAAGTAGCCCTTTAGCGTTTCCTCGACATAGCGCCAGCCACGGCTCCACTGCGAGCCGCTGGCGGACTTCGCCAGCGCCGGAAGCGGGACGAGTTCGCCGTAGTAGCCCGCGCGCAGGATCTCGGTGATCAGCGGCAGCGCTTGCGCCGTAACGAAAAGCAGCAGGGTGCGGCGTTTGCCGGGCCGGATGAGGAACCACGCCGCGACACCGAAGACCGCTTCCATGAGCGCGAACTCGGGGCGCACCAGCGGCGCCAGGCCTATCAGAAACGCCACGGCGCACTGCCGCTTCGTGTCAGGCGCCTCCGCGCACCAGACGACCAACACCAGCCAGCACAGGCCCAGCCACAGGATTTCGAGCCCGGTCTCCAGCCCGGAGGTCGCGTAGTCCCAGAACGGCGAGACCCCGAGCAGCACCAACGCCCCGCCCGGCACGAGCAACTGCCGCGACTTCCCACTGAGGCGCGCGTGGAAGCGCGCCGTGGCGAACAGCGCCGCGAGCACTCCCCCGACAGCACACAGCAGACCGCCGAAGACCGCGATGCGCGCGACGTCGAACCCGGTGAGCCCACCACCGACGGTGAGCAGAGCGGTCCAGAGCGTCGAGGTATCGGTCTCGGCGCGCTCGTACGGTGAGTAGACGGGACCATGGCCGGCCAGGATCTGGCGCACGGTGCGCACCGCGATCATGCCGTCATCGGCGATCCAGCGCCGCTGATAGGCCAGGGCCGCATACGCGAGGGCGGTCGCGGCGATCAGGACGAGTGTGACGGGATGGTGGCGGCGGAGGGCGCCGACCGCACGAAGCGGGTTGACGCTGTCGAGGAGCGGTCGGCGGGGGTGGGGGATGCGGACGGCGGGCTGGGCCTCGGCCTGCTCAGCAATCCGGCCAGCTGACCGGCCCTCGGCCTGCTCGGCGGTCTCGCCGCCAGAGTGCCCCGCAACCCGGTCGGCAGCCTGGCCCTCGACCGACACGGCGATCCGACCAGGTGCCAGGCGCTCAGCCTGCTCGACAGCCTGGCCGGCGGAGCGCGGCGCGGTCTGGTCGGCAGCCTGGCGCTCAGCCTGCTCGGCAGCCTGGCCGGCGGAGCGCGGCGCGGTCTGGTCGGCAGCCTGGCGCTCGGCCTGCTCGACAGCCTGACCTGCAGAGCGCTGCGCAGTCTGGTCGGCAGCCTGGCGCTCGGCCTGCTCGGCAGCCGGGCCAGCAGAGCGCGGCGCAGTCTGGTCGGCAGCCTGCTGCTCGGCATGCTCGGCCTGCTCGCCGGTCGAGCCGCCAGAGCGCCCCGCGATTCGCTCCGCAGCCTGAGCTTCGACCGGCGCAGCGATCCGGCCGGCGGTCTGGCCCTCGGCCTGCTCGCCGGTATGGCCCTCGGCTTGCGCGGCGGTGATCCGAGCACCACCGGCGGCATCCGCGGCCGTGTCGGCTGTGGCGCCCTCGGCCCCTTCCGGCTTCCCGGCCGCCTCGTCCGGTGCCCCGACCTCGTCGGGCACGCCGGTACCCGTTCCCTGATTCCCCACCCTGCTCCTCCCCGGCGCGGTCGGCCGTCGGACTCGTCGGTCGGTCGGCGGCAGGTTACTCGGCGCGGGTGAGGGTTGGAGCTACTTCGAGGAGTTGCTCGAAGGTGAGTGTGCCTTCGCGCAGCAGTACTGGGGCAGTGCCGGTGACGTCCACGATGGAGCTGGCGCCGCCCTCGTCGCCGACGCGGCCGGCGTCGAGGTACACCGAGACCGCGTCGCCGAGTTGGTCCTGGGCGTCGATCGCGGTACGGGCGGGGGCCATGCCGGACTTGTTGGCGCTGGAGACGGCCATCGGGCCGGTCTCGGTCAGGAGCTCGATCGCCACCGGGTGCAGGGGCATGCGGACCGCGACCGTGCCGCGGGTCTCGCCGAGGTCCCAGGTGAGGGTGGGCTGGTGCATCGCCACGAGGGTCAGGCCGCCGGGCCAGAAGGCGTCGACCAGCTCCCAGCCGTACGAGGGCATCCCCGCCACCAGGCCGTGCAGGGTCGCCGGGGAGGGCACCAGCACCGGGCTCGGCATCGCCGGGCCGCGGCCCTTGGCCTCCAGCAGCGCGCGCACGGCCCAGTTGGTGAACGCGTCCGCCCCGATGCCGTACAGCGTGTCGGTCGGCAGCACGACCAGCTCCCCCCGCCGGACGGCGCTGGCGGCCTCCCGCAGTCCGGTCTTGCGCTGCTCGGGGTCGGTGCAGTCGAAACGGCGGCTCATGGGGCGTGAGTCTACTGGCCGTTCCGCGGTGCGTGGGGTGCACGGTCCGAACGGTCCGCGAGCGCCCCCAGACCCGCCCGCAGCCTCGCGCCCAGCCCTGTCCTAGCCCCCGCCCTCAGCTCTCAGCCCTCAGCCCTTGCGAGCCGTCACGAACCGCGGCCGGTTCGTCAGGTCCCGATGGTCCGACGCCTCAGCCCAGCCGCGCTCCTCCAGGAAGATGCGCTGCACCTCGCCGCCCTGCTTGTCGGAGTGCTCGAAGGCAGCCCAGCCACCGGGCTTCAGCAGCCGCTGTGCCGTGCGCTCCAAGCCGCGGATCAGGTCCAGGCCGTCGGGACCGGAGAACAGCGCCAATTCCGGGTCGTGGTCGCGGGCTTCGGGCGCGACGTACTCCCACTCGGTCAGCGGGATGTACGGCGGATTCGACACCACCACGTCCACCCGGCCGTCCAGCTCCGGCAGCGCCGTCACCGCGTCCGCCAGGTGCAGCGTCACGCGCTCGCCGGCCTCCGAGGCCGCGATGTTGCGTGCGGCCCAGGTGTACGCGTCGTCCGACAGCTCCACCGCGTGCACGCGGGCGCGCGGCACCTCCTGCGCTATCGACAGCGCGATGGCGCCGGATCCCGTGCACAGGTCGACGATCAGCGGCTCGGCGACGTCCAGCGCCCGCAGCTTGTCGATCGCCCAGCCGACCATCACCTCGGTCTCCGGCCGCGGGACGAAGACCCCCGGGCCGACCGCGAGTTCCAGATAGCGGAAGTACGCGGCGCCGGTGATGTGCTGCAACGGCTCGCGGTTCGCGCGGCGGGCGATGACCTCCCAGTACCGCGCGTCGAAGTCGTGGTCGGGAACGCGGTGCAGCTCGGTCCGGCGCACGCCGTGCACCCACGCCGCCAGCTCCTCGGCGTCGTGCCGGGGCGAGCCGACGCCGGCCTCGGCCAGCCGCAGCGAGGCCTGCGCGATCTCGGCGCGCAGCAGCGACGAGCCCTTGGCCTCGGCGGCCGCGCCGCCTACCGCGCCGCTCCCGCCGCCGGCCGCATCCTGTGTCACCGGAGTGGAATCGCTCACCGGTCTCCCGCCGCCTCAGTTCCCCCCGGCCGCGAGTTTCGCGGCGGTGTCCGCGTCGACGCAGGCCTGGATGACCGCGTCCAGATCGCCGTCGAGCACCTGGTCCAGGTTGTACGACTTGTAGCCGACCCGGTGGTCGCTGATGCGGTTCTCCGGGAAGTTGTACGTGCGGATGCGCTCGGAGCGGTCCATGGTACGGATCTGCGACTTGCGCGCGTCCGAGGCCTCCTTGTCGGCCTCCTCCTGAGCGACCGCCAGCAGCCGGGCCCGCAGGATGCGCATCGCGGACTCCTTGTTCTGCAGCTGCGACTTCTCGTTCTGGCAGCTGACCACCACGCCGGTCGGCAGGTGCGTGATGCGCACCGCCGAGTCGGTGGTGTTCACCGACTGCCCGCCGGGGCCGGAGGAGCGGAACACGTCGATCCGCAGATCGTTGGGGCTGATCTCGACCTCGACGTCCTCCGCCTCGGGCAGCACCAGCACGCCGGCCGCCGAGGTGTGGATCCGGCCCTGCGACTCGGTGACCGGCACGCGCTGCACGCGGTGCACGCCGCCCTCGTACTTCAGCCGCGCCCAGACGCCCTCGCCCGCCTCGTTGACCCGGCCCTTGACCGCGACCTGCACGTCCTTGTAGCCGCCGAGGTCGGACTCGGTCGACTCCAGGACCTCGGTCTTCCAGCCCTGCCGCTCGGCGTAGCGCATGTACATGCGCAGCAGGTCGCCGGCGAACAGCATGGACTCCTGGCCGCCCTCGCCGCCCTTGATCTCCAGGATGACGTTCTTCTCATCCATCGGGTCGCGCGGGATCAGCAGCTTCTGCAGCCGCTCCTCCAGCACGGTCCGGCGCTCCTGCATCGCCGGGATCTCCTCGCCGAAGCTGGGGTCCTCAGCGGCCAGTTCCTCGGCGGCGGTGATGTCCCCGCCGACCGTCTGGTACTCCCGGTACGTCTCGGCGATCGGGCCGAGTTCGGCGTAGCGCTTGCCCAGCTTGCGGGCGACGTCGGCGTCGGCGTGCACGGACGGGTCCGCCAGCTTCGTCCCCAGCTCGGCATACTCAACGAGCAAGTCGTCGATGACCTCGAACATGTCACGTCCTCACTAGAAGCGAACCGCCCACACAAAAACAACGACGGCGGCGCCGGACCGGGACCCGAGGGGTCCACGGCACCGACGCCGCCGCACGCGCTACTTGCTGGCGTCCTTCTTGCCGAAACGAGCCTCGAAGCGCGCCACGCGGCCGCCGGTGTCGAGGATCTTCTGCTTGCCGGTGTAGAACGGGTGGCACTGCGAGCACACTTCGGCGTGGATCACGCCGTTCGGGGCCGTGCTGCGCGTCTGGAACGTCGCGCCACAGCCGCAGGTCACGGTCGTGACCTGGTAGCTCGGGTGAATGTCAGGCTTCATTTCGGCTCCTTGAGGTCGATGGGCCGCCGGGTCTCCATGGGATTGGGGTGAACCGGGACCGACGAACCATCATAACTGCCAGCCAGGGGTGCTTATTCCCCCCGGCCCAGCACCCGCTCCAGGAAGTCCAGGGTCCGGCCCCAGCTCTCGTGCTTCGGGTCGAGCACCTCGAAGTGCCCCGTCCGCGCGAACTCGGCGACCTCGACCTCGTCCCCGGCCTCCCGGGCCGCCTCGGCGAAGTTCCGGGACTGGGACAGCGGCACCCGGTCGTCCTCGTCGCCGTGCACCAGCAGGATCGGCGTCTCCAGCGGCAGCAGCGCCGAGGGCGAGGCGGCCGCGTAGCGGTCCGGCACCTCGTCCGGGGTACCGCCGAGGAACTCCACGGTCGCCGGGACGTCCAGCACGCCGAGTCCTTCGCGCGGGGAGCCGACACCCAGGCGCTCGCTCGCCGCGTCGTACAGGTTCGACACCCCGGCCTGCGCGACCGCCGCCGCGACCTGGAACTCCGAGGACAGCCACAGCGCCAGGTGACCGCCGGCCGAGTGGCCGAGCAGCGCGGTCCGGTCGGTGTCCAGCGGGAACTGCGCCGACAGCGCGCCCAGCTGGTCCAGCGAGGCCGCCACGTCGTCCAGGGTCACGCGCCAGGCCCCGCCGCCGCCACCGTCGCCGACCCGGCGGTAGTCGACGTTCCACGCGGCGAACCCGCGCTCGGCCAGGTCCTCCGCGAGGGGCTCCATCAGTTCGCGGTCGAAGGGGGTCCGCCAGAAGCCGCCGTGGATCAGGACCACGACAGGGAAGGGGCCCTCGCCCTCGGGGACGAACAGGTCGGCTATCTGAGACGGATGGGGGCCGTACGGGTGAGTGGCCGGGGTGATCGTCACCCCGGCCACCTTACTTACTTCTGATTGAAACCGTTACTCCTGCGGACCCACCGCGGTCTTCTGGATGGTCATCAGGAACTCGGCGTTCGACTTGGTCTTCTTCATCCGGTCGAGCAGCAGCTCCATCGCCTGCTGCTGGTCCAGCGCGTGCAGCACGCGGCGCAGCTTCCAGACGATGCCGAGCTCCTCGGCACCGAGCAGCAGCTCCTCCTTGCGGGTGCTCGACGGGTCGACGTCGACCGCCGGGAAGATGCGCTTGTCGGCCAGCTTGCGGTCCAGGCGCAGCTCCATGTTGCCGGTGCCCTTGAACTCCTCGAAGATCACCTCGTCGAGGCGGGAGCCGGTCTCCACCAGGGCGGTGGCCAGGATGGTCAGCGAGCCGCCGTTCTCGATGTTGCGCGCCGCGCCGAAGAACTTCTTCGGCGGGTACATCGCCTGGCTGTCCATACCGCCGGTGAGGATGCGGCCGGAGGCCGGGGCGCTGGTGTTGTAGGCGCGGCCCAGGCGGGTGATCGAGTCCAACAGGATGATCACGTCGTGGCCGAGCTCCACCAGCCGCTTGGCGCGCTCGATGGCGAGCTCGGCGACCGTGGTGTGGTCGTCGGCGGGCCGGTCGAAGGTCGAGGCGATGACCTCGCCCTTCACCGAGCGCTGCATGTCGGTGACCTCTTCGGGCCGCTCGTCCACCAGCACCACCATCAAGTGGCACTCGGGGTTGTTCTGGGTGATCGCGTTGGCGATGGCCTGCATGATCATGGTCTTGCCGGTCTTCGGCGGGGCCACGATCAGACCGCGCTGGCCCTTGCCGATCGGCGCGATCATGTCGATGATGCGCGTGGTCAGGATGTGCGGCTCGGTCTCCAGACGGAGCCGGTCCTGCGGGTACAGCGGCGTGAGCTTGTTGAACTCCGGACGCTGGCGGGACGCGGCGGGCTCCAGCCCGTTGATCGAGTCCAGCCGCACCAGGGCGTTGAACTTCTCGCGGCGCTCGCCCTCCTGCGGGGCGCGGATGACGCCGGTGACGGCGTCGCCCTTGCGCAGGCCGTTCTTGCGGACCATGGCCAGCGAGACGTAGACGTCGTCCGGGCCGGGCAGGTAGCCCGAGGTCCGCACGAAGGCGTAGTTGTCCAGGATGTCGACGATGCCGCCGACCGGGATCAGGACGTCGTCGTCGGTGATCGTGGTGTCGACGTCGCCGCCGCTCTCGTTGCGGTTGCCGCGGTTGCGGCGGTTCTGCTGCCGGTCCTCGCGGTTGCGGTTGCGGTCCCGGGTCCGGCGGTTGCCGCCGCGACGGTCGTCGAAGTCGTCTCCGCCGCCGCCGGAGTTCTGGTTCTGGCCCTGGTTCTGGCCCTGGCCCTGGTTGCCCGAGGCCTGGCCCTGACCCTGGCCCTGCTGACGCTCACCGGAGCGCTCGCCGGAGCCCTCGCCACGGCCGCGGTCGCGGTCCCGGCGGTTGTTGTTCCGGTCGCGCCGGTTGCGCTGCTGGTCGCCGCCGGCGCCGTCGCCGGCGCCCTGGCCGGCCTCGGCGGTCGCGGTCGCCGTAGCGGTGCCGGCGCTCGCAGGGGCCTGACCCTCCGCGGTGGCCACGGCGCTCTCGGCGGCCCTGGCGGCGCGGTCGGTCCGGTCCGTGCGGTCGGCACGCTCGGTGGTGCGCTCGGCGCGCTCGGCCCGGGCCACCGTCTCGACCGGGGCCTTCTCGACCCGCTCGCGCTGCGGCTGCTCGGGGATGTCGGCGCGGACCTCAGAGGTCTGCTCCGCGGCGGGGGCCTTCTCGGCGGCGGCCGCGGTGGTGCGGGTGCGGCGCGCGGTGGTCCGCGCGGGGGCAGCCGCGGCGGCGGGCTCGGCCTTGCCGGCGCCGCCGTTCTTCTCCTGAATAGCCTCGACGAGCTGGCCCTTGCGCATCCGCGCGGTGCCGGTGATCCCCAAGCTCACGGCGTAAGCCTGAAGCTCGGGGAGCAGCATCGAGGACAGCCCCTTGCCGGCACGCCCGGCGGGGGCGGTGGCGGGGGATTCAGTCGTGGTGTCGCTCACGAAGCGATCCTTCCTGGTCGCCGGATCCGGGGCGAGAACTCCGCCGCGAGCCGGGGACAGGTGCTGGTTGTGTTGAGCAGTGTTGAATTGAGAACCAAGGTCGCGGTGCAGGTGCCCGCACGTGACGGACTCTGTGTTTGACACATTCGACACAGGTCAGTCGCGGAAGCTTTCACACGGGGATACCTAGACCGCACTCGCTCGAATCGCCGCCGCCGACGGTCGTGCCCGCCAAGGGAGGGGAGTCGCGCTGTCGCTCACCAGTGGAGACGTAGGTGCTCGACAGGAGAGTAACACCTCGTGGTGGTCAGCGGGACGCCGAGGGATTGATGCGCCGTCCCAAGGGAAACCATACGCGGGCGCTGCTCTTATGATTCACAGTCCCCCGTGGCGTGGGTTTGAACCCTTATCGGAATCCATTCCCCGCCCCGCGCCTTCGGTCGATCCCAAGGATACCGCACCGGCCAGGTCGACGGCGAGACCGAGGGCCTGCCAGCCGGCCGGCGCGGCCTTGTCGCCGGCCGCGATCACCGCCTGGACCTGGTCTTCCGTCGTCAGAACCAGAACCGTCGGGCCCGCTCCGGAGACCACCGCGGCGTGTCCGGCCGCGCGCAGTTCGGCGATCAGCTCCGCCGACTCCGGCATGGCCGGCGCGCGGTACCCCTGGTGCAGATGGTCCTGCGTGGCGGCGAGCAGCAGGTCGGCGCGGCCCGCGGTGAGCGCGGCGGTCAGCAGCGCGGCCCGGCCGGCCGTCCGCGCGGCGTCCGCGTGCGGCACCAGCTTGGGCAGCAGACCCCGCGCGACCTCGGTCGACAGGCCCTCGTCCGGGACGAAGGCGACGGCGCGCACGGCCGGGGCGGGGTCCACCCGCAGGGCCCGCGCGGCGGCCGCGGAAGCGTCGGAGATTTCACCCGCTTGGTCCAACCAGGCGATGGTGAAGCCGCCACGCAGGCAGGCCGCCACGTTGTCGGGGTGCCCCTCCAGCTCGGTGGCCAGCTGGAGCACCTCCTCGTCGGACAGCGTCGCCCCGACGGTCAGGGCGCGCGCGGCGACGATGCCGGCGCAGATCGCCGCCGCCGAGGAGCCCAGGCCCCGGGCGTGCGGGATCCGGTTGGCACAGACCAGCTCCAGGCCCGGCGGCCGGGCCCCGAGCCGGTCGAACGCCGCGCGCATGGCGCGCACCACGAGGTGGCCCTCGTCGCGGGCGACCGTGTCGGCGCCCTCCCCCGCGACGTCCACCCGCAGCCCGGAGTCGGCTATCCGGACCATCACCTCGTCGTACAGCCCGAGCGCCAGGCCCAGGGAGTCGAAGCCGGGTCCGAGGTTCGCGCTGGTGGCCGGTACGCGGACGCGCACCGGGGCGGCTCGGAAGACAGGGCTCGGCATTGTGCTCCGTTCGTGCTGAGGGGTTGAGGGCTCAGCTGTATCAGAACATTCCTTAGGCGAGGCTGAGAGCCTCGGCCACCGCCGTCACGTCGGCGGGCACGGCTTCGGGCAGCGGCGGGGCAGCCTTGACCGCCCACTCCGGGTCCTTCAGGCCGTGTCCGGTGACCGTGACGACGATCCGCTTGCCGGCCTCCAGCCGACCCTCACGGGCCATCTTGAGGATTCCGGCGACACCGGCGGCGGACGCCGGCTCGACGAAGACGCCTTCCTCGGCCGACAGCACGCGGTGCGCGGCCAGGATCTCCTCGTCGGTCACCGCTTCGATGACGCCGGTGGAGTCCTCGCGCGCGGCGACCGCCAGGTCCCAGGACGCGGGGTTGCCGATGCGGATCGCGGAGGCGATGGTGTCCGGGAACTCGACCGGCGCGCCGTGCACGAGCGGAGCGGCGCCGGCGGCCTGGAAGCCGAACATCCGGGGAGTGCGCGAGGCCTGACCTTCCTTCGCGTACTCCTGATAACCGAGCCAGTACGCGGAGATATTCCCGGCGTTGCCGACCGGCAGCGCGTGGATGTCCGGGGCGTCGCCGAGTACGTCGACGACCTCGAAGGCGGCGGTCTTCTGGCCCTGCAGGCGAACCGGGTTCACCGAATTCACCAACGCGACCGGGTACTTGGCGGCCAGCTCGCGGGCCAGCCGGAGGCAGTCGTCGAAGTTGCCCTCGACCGGCAGCTGGGTCGCGCCGTGCGCCAGCGCCTGGGCCAGCTTGCCCAGCGCGATCTTCCCGGCCGGCACCAGCACCACCGGCTTGAGCCCGCCGCGCACCGCGTAGGCGGCGGCCGAGGAACTGGTGTTGCCGGTCGAGGCGCACACCACGGCCTCGGCCCCGGCCTGCTTGGCCAGCGAGATCGCGGTGGTCATGCCGCGGTCCTTGAAGGAACCGGTCGGGTTCATACCCTCGACCTTGACGAACACCTCGCAGCCGGTGAGCGCGGACAGGCGCGGGGCCGGCAGCAGCGGCGTGCCGCCCTCGCCCAGCGTGATGACGGGCGTGCCGGCGTCGACCGGCAGCCACTGTCGGTACTCCTCGATGACGCCTCGCCAAACCATGTCCGCCAGCTCCTCTATTTCACGGGGAGGGATTATTCGGATTCCACGCGCATGACGCTGGACACGTCACGCACGAAGTCGAGCGCCCGCAGCCGGGCCACGGTCGCGGTCAGGGCCGCGTCCGGGGCCAGGTGCGTCACGATCACCAGCTGCGCGTCCAGCCCGCGGCCGGACTGCCGCACGGTGGCGATCGACACGTCCTGTTCTGCGAAGATACCGGCCACCGCCGACAGGACGCCTGGCTTGTCGTCTACGTCGAGGCTGATGTGATAGCGGGTCCGCGCCTCGCCGACCGGCCGGACCGTGAGCCCGGCGTACGCCGACTCGCCCGGCCCGCGCGATCCGGTCACCTTGTTCCGCGCGATCGCCACCAGGTCGCCGAGCACCGCCGACGCGGTCGGGGCACCGCCGGCGCCGGGCCCGTAGAACATCAGCTGGCCGGCCGCCTCGGACTCGATGAACACCGCGTTGTACGCCTCGCGCACCCCGGCCAGCGGATGACTGCGCGGGATCATCGCCGGGTGCACCCGCGCCGAGACCTTGCCGGCCTCCGGATCCACCTCGCAGATGGCCAGCAGCTTCACCACCGAGTTCATCGCCCGGGCCGAGGCGATGTCCGCGGAGGTGACCTCGGTGATGCCCTCGCGGTGCACGTCGGAGGCGGTGACCCGGGTGTGGAAGGCGAGACCGGCCAGGATCGCGGCCTTGGCCGCGGCGTCGAAGCCCTCGACGTCGGCGGTCGGGTCGGCCTCGGCGTAGCCCAGCGCGGTGGCCTCCTCCAGCGCCTCGGCGAAGCCGGCGCCGGTGGTGTCCATCCGGTCCAGGATGAAGTTGGTGGTGCCGTTGACGATGCCCAGCACCCGGTGCACCCGGTCCCCGACCAGCGACTCGCGCAGCGGACGGACCAGCGGGATGGCGCCGGCCACCGCGGCCTCGTAGTACAGGTCCACGCCGTGTTTCTCAGCAGCCTGGTACAGCGTCGAGCCGTCCTCGGCGAGCAGCGCCTTGTTCGCGGACACCACGGACTTTCCGGACTCCAACGCGGCCAGGATCAGCGCCCGGGACGGCTCGATCCCGCCGATGACCTCGATGACCAGGTCCACGTCGTCCCGTTTGACCAGCGCCTCGGCGTCCGTGGTGAACAGTTTCGGGTCGACCCCGGGCACCTCGCGCTGCCGGTTCGGCCGGCGCACGGCGATCCCGGCCAGCTCCAGCGGGGCGCCGACCCGCGCGGCCAGGTCGGCGGCATTGGCCGTCATCAGGCGCGCGACTTCCGAGCCGACTACTCCACAGCCCAGCAGTGCCACCTTCAGCGGCTCAGTACGCATCGCAAACCCCATCGCCTCGGTCGGTGCCGTCACACATCCTCGGGCACGGCACAGTCAGTCCTGCCAGTCTTGCCGAATCCCATTCCTCGACAACCCGTCGTCCGGGATGTGGGACCGGCGGACGGTCGTCAGCCGAGGTCAAGACCCAGAAGGTCGTCCTCGGTCTCGCGCCGCACGATCACGCGCGCCGCGCCGTCCCGCACCGCGATCACCGGCGGCTTGAGCACGTGGTTGTAGTTGCTGGCCATCGACCGGCAGTAGGCGCCGGTCGCCGCGACGGCGAGCAGGTCGCCGGGGGCGGTGTCGCCGGGCAGCCAGGCGTCGCGCACGACGATGTCGCCGGACTCGCAGTGCTTGCCGACCACGCGGGTCAGTGCCGCCTCGGCCCGGCTGGCCCGGTTGACCAGCGCGACCGTGTACTCCGCGTCGTAGAGCGCGGTACGGATGTTGTCGGACATCCCGCCGTCCACCGAGACGTACGTCCGCAACCCGGGCAGCGGCTTGACCGTGCCGACTTCGTACAGCGTGATCCCGGGCGGGCCGGCGATGGCGCGGCCGGGCTCGACGGACAGCCGGGGGTGCGCGAGCCCCGCGGCGTCGCACTCGCGCGCCACGATCTCCTTGAGCCGCCGTGCGATCTCGGCCACCGGCGCCGGGTCGTCGGCCTCGGTGTAGGCGATGCCCAGGCCGCCGCCGAGGTCCAGCTCGGGCAGCTCGATGCCGTGCTCGCGCTTGATGGCGGCCAGCGCCTCGGTGAGCCGGTGCGCCGCCACCTCGAAGCCGGCGGTGTCGAAGATCTGGCTGCCGATGTGCGAGTGCAGACCGGTCAGCTCCAGGTGGTCGGCGTGCTTCAGGAGGCGCGCCACGGCCTCGGCCGCCGCGCCGCCGGCCAGCGAGAAGCCGAACTTCTGGTCCTCGTGCGCGGTGGCGATGAACTCGTGGGTGTGCGCCTCGACACCGGCGGTCACGCGCACCATGACGCGCTGCCGGACGCCGCGGTCCGCGGCGATGGCGGCCAGCCGCTCTATCTCGTCGTGCGAGTCGACGATGATCCGGCCGACCCCGGCGTCCACCGCGCGCTCCAGCTCGGCGACGGACTTGTTGTTGCCGTGGAAGCCGAGGCGGTGCGCCGGGAAGCCGGCGCGCAGGGCGACCGCGAGTTCGCCGCCGGAGCAGACATCCAGATGCAGCCCCTCTTCGGCGGCCCACTTGGCGATCGCGACGGACAGGAAGGACTTGCCGGCGTAGAAGACGTCGGCGTCCGCGCCGAACGCCTCGACCCACTCGCGGGCCCGGCGGCGCCAGTCGTCCTCGTCGACCAGGTACGCCGGGGTGCCGAACTCGCGCGCCAGCTCGCGGATGTCGGCGCCGGCGAAGGTCAGCGCACCGGAGTCGGCGTCGCGTGCCACCCCGCCGGGCCAGATCTTCCGGTCCAGCCGGTTCAGGTCCGCCGGGGCCGCGCCGTGGCCGCCCTCCGGGAGGACGTCGGCGTAGCGGGGCCCGGCGGGGTGCGCGCTTCTGCTCATGGACCGAGAGTGTTCCTTACTTCAGGTCCGATTTGTCACATGCGCTCAGGTGCCGAGACACCGAGCAGGTCCAGGCCGTTGCGCAGGACAGTTTGGGTGGCCTCGACGAGCCACAGCCGCGCGCGGTTCAGATCGGTCGGCGCCTCGCCGCCCAGCGGGAGGATCCGGCAGTCCTTCTTCTCGGACTGCCAGGCGTGGTACTTGCCGGCCAGGTCCTCCAGGTAGTGCGCGACCTTGTGCACGGCACGCAGTCCCGCGGCCTGGGCCACGACCCGCGGGAACTCCGCCAGCGCGGCGAGCAGTTCCTCCTCACGCGGATGCGAGAGCAGTTCCGGCTTGAAGTCCTCCGCGCTGCCCTTGTCGAAGCCCAGCTCGGCGGCGTTGCGCTTGACCGAGGCCATCCGCGCGTGTGCGTACTGGACATACCAGACTGGGTTCTCAGGTGCGTTCGTCGTCAGCAGGTCGACGTCGAGCACCAGCTCGTTGTCCACACTGGAGCGCGCCAGCGCGTACCGCGCCGCGTCCACGCCGATCAGGTCGATCACGTCGTCCAGGGTGACGATGTTCCCGGTCCGCTTGGAGAGCTTGACCTCCTCGCCGTCCTTCACCATCTTCACGAACTGGCCGATCAGGACCTCGATGTCCTTCTCCGGGTCGTCCCCGGAGCACGCGGCCATCGCCTTGAGCCGGCCGACGTAGCCGTGGTGGTCGGCGCCGAGCATGTAGATACACGGTGAGTAGCCGCGGTCCCGCTTGTTCAGGTAGTACGCGCAGTCCGCGGAGAAATAGGTGCGCTCGCCGTTGGAGCGGACGATGACCCGGTCCTTGTCGTCGCCGAAGTCGGTGGTCCGCAACCAGATCGCGCCGTCCTGCTCGAAGACGTGCCCCTGCTCGGCCAGCCGGTCGGCGACGCCCTCGACCGCGCCGGACTCGTGCAGCGTCTTCTCGGAGAACCAGACGTCGAAGTGCGTGCGGAACTTCTCCAGGGACTCCTGCTGGAGCCGCAGCTGGAGCTTGTACCCGGCCGTACGGAAGGCCTCGACCTGCGCCTCTTCGGGCAGCTGGGTCAGGACCGGGTGCTCCTCCAGGATGGCCTGAGCCAGATCCTTGATGTACGCACCCTCATACAGTCCCTGCCCCGACGGCACCTCCTGGCCGTTCGCCCGCAGCGCCAACGACATGCCGAAGTTGTTCATCTGGTTGCCGGCGTCGTTGATGTAGAACTCGCGCGTGACGTCGGCGCCCGCGGCCTCCAGCAGCCGGCCCAGCGCGTCGCCGACCGCGGCCCACCGGGTGTGGCCCAGGTGCAGCGGCCCGGTCGGGTTGGCCGAGACGAACTCCAGGTTGACGATGTGGGCGGCGTAGGTCTCGCTCCGGCCGTACTCCGCACCCTGCTCGACGATGGTCTTGGCGAGTTCGCCGGCCGCACCGGCGGCCAGCTTCAGGTTGAGGAACCCGGGCCCGGCGACGTCGACGCCTGCGATGCCCTCGACCTTGCGCAGGCGCTCCGCGAGCAGCTCGGCCAGGGCCCGCGGCGGCATGCCGGCGGCCTTGGTCAGCTGGAGGGCGACGTTGGTGGCGTAGTCGCCGTGGTCGCGGTTCTTCGGTCGCTCGACGGTCACGGTCTGCGCCGGCCACACACCGGGGACCGCGGTCAGGGTCAACGCGCCGTCGGCGACGGCGGCGTTCACGGTGTCGAGGACGGCCTGGGAAAGCTGCTCGGGAGTCACCCGTCCTAGATTACGGGACGCGCTGGGACGGCCCGCGCGAGTTTCGGCGGTGCCGCGGTGTCGGCCGCCGGGTCAGGTGCCGCCGGGCGGGGCGAGCGCCCGCACCGCGTCCACCAGATCCACCGGCTCGAAGGGTTTGGTGATGTAGGCGTCCGCGCCGGCCGACTCCCCACGCCGCCGGTCCTCCGGCAGCGCCGCGGCGGTCACCACCACCACGCGCGGACGGCCCAGCGCGGGGTCGCACTTGAGCCGTCGCAGCACGTCCAGGCCGCCGGGCCCGGGATCGGGCAGCAGCAGGTCCAGGGTGACCACGTCGGTGCCCGGCACCAGTTCCAAGCACCGCGCGCCCGACTCCGCCTCCTGCACCTCGAAGCCCTCCAGCTCCAGGTTGATACGGATCAGGGTCCTGACGGTATCGCTGTCATCCACCACGAGGACACGCGAGGGGCCGGTTTTGGTCACGGCCCCACGGTAGCGGCCCCGCGCGAAGTCCTAGCCCGTCGCGCCAGAGGGTGTCGGGGTCGTCGGGAGCACGGACGCCGTGTGCGCTCCGGTGGCGCCACCGGACGCCGACGCGGACGGACTTGCGGAAGTTGAGGTCACAGGCGGTCCGGACGGCGTCGAACTGGTCGCGGTCGTCGAAGGCGTCGCAGGATCCTGCTGAGGATCGTCGGACCCCGGCTCGCGGTGCAGGCCGTGCGGAACGCTCACCATCGGCGGCGGAACCGTGACGAGGTGCATGGAGTTGCCGTCGCCACTCCACTGCTGTTGCAGCAGGTGTCGCGGAAAGAGGTTCGTGACCGGCGACCCGTTCCCGTCCAGCCACGCGTCGCTGTCGATGTACGACCCGACCGAGAACGGCATCGCCCGCACCGGCATGCCGTCCTGGTCGTACACATAGACGCCGTTGAGCAGCTTGCCGCTTTGGTCGTAGAGGTAGAGGTTCGAGATCGGCTTGCCGTCCTCGACGAGCCCAGACTGGGACTGCTGGACGTAGGAGACGCCCGACCCCGTGTCGCCCCGGTCGCCCTGGCTGCCGATCGCCGACAACGCCATCCCGACCGTGAACAGGACCAGGATGCCCTCCCCGGCGCCCATGGCCCGCCGCCGCCATCCGTCCGGCACGGTCTGGCGGGCCGCGTAGACCGACGCCGGGATCGCGACGAGCAACGCGAGCAACCCGACGAACGTGCTGTTCCCGACCTGCGGGATGATCGTGATTTCGTGCCAGGGATGCGCAGTCGTCGTCATCGCCTCCAGAAGCCGCACGGCCACCCAGCCACGCAGCACCCACCACGCGGGACGCAGCGAGGGCAGGAAGTCCAGCACCTCGCGCCCCGCCCGATACCTGCGCGCGCGCTGCTCCGCGTCCGCGATCGCCTGCCGCACCCTCGCCCGCAGCCTCCGCCGTGGCCGCGGCCGCGAACCCGCACCCGGGCCGCCCGGGCCGCTCCCCTCCCCCGGCTCCGGCAGCCCCGCCGCCTGTCGCAGCTCCCTGGCATACGCCGCGGGCGCGCCGAGCCGCTCCCGCAGGGTCCCGGCGTCCTCGGCCGCGACCTCCCGCAGGTGGTCCTCAAGGTCCTCCAAGAGGTCGGCGCTCTCGTCCGCCGGGAGATCGGCGAACTGCGCGCGCACCTCGGCCGCGTAGCCGGCGACCTCGTCGCCGCTCCCGCCGACACCACCCCCGAGACCGTCCACGCCACCGACGCCGGCACCATCACCGAGGCCGCCGCCCATGCCCTCGAACTCCTGGGAACTCATGCCCGATCTCCCCTCTCCGCTCCGAGCAGCCGGTCCATGGACCCGGCGAACACCCGCCACGTCGCGGCGGACTCCTTCAGCTGCGCCCGCCCACTGGCGTTGACCCCGTAGTACTTCCGGTGCGGCCCCGATTCGGAGGGCACCACGTAGCTCGTCAGATAGCCGTTGGCGTACAGCCGCCGCAGCGTCCCGTAGACGGACGCGTCGCCGATGTCCTCGAACCCCGCGACCCGCAGCCTGCGCACGATGTCGTAGCCGTAGCCGTCCTCGTCGACCAGGACCGCGAGGACCGCCGAGTCCAGGACGCCTTTGAGCAATTGTGTGGAATCCATCGCCCCTCCTGTGCGGACCACAGTACTACACATTGCACAGTACTGCGTGAAGAAAAAGAGCCCGGCCCTCGCGGGGTCCGGGCTCTGAGACCGCGTGGCTACAGCCGCTCAAGCGCCTCGCGCAGCGGCTTGAGCCCGATCGAGCCGAGGTCGAGGGCCTGCCGGTGGAAGGCCTTCAGGTCGAAGTCGCCGCCCTTGCGCGCCTTGGCGTCGTCCCGCGACTGCAACCAGATCCGCTCGCCGAGCTTGTACGCGGGCGCCTGCCCCGGCCAGCCGAGGTAGCGGTCCAGCTCGAAGGCGAGCTGCGCCTCGGTGGTGTTGACGTTCGTCGTCATGTACTCCCAGCCGAGCTCCGGCGTCCAGCGCTCGCCGCCGTGGTCCACGCCGTTGCCGAAGTCGGTCCCGGCCGGGATCTCGAACTCCAGGTGCATGCCCAGGTCCACCACCACGCGCACGGCGCGCATCATCTGGCCGTCGAGCATGCCCAGCTTGTCGGCCGGGTCGGACAGGTAGCCGAGGTCGTCCATCAGCCGCTCGGCGTACAGCGCCCAGCCCTCGCCGTGCCCGGAGACCCAGCACATCGAGCGCTGCCAGCGGTTCAGCAGATCCTTGCGGTAGGCGGTCTGCGCCAGCTGCAGGTGATGGCCCGGGACGCCCTCGTGGTAGACCGTCGTGGTCTCGCGCCAGGTGGAGAACTCGGTCTGGCCCTCGGGCACCGACCACCACATGCGGCCCGGGCGCGCGAAGTCCTCCGACGGCGGCGTGTAGTACATGACGCCGTCGTGGGTCGGGGCGATCATGCACTCCAGGCGGCGCACCGGCTCGGGGATGTCGAAGTGGACGTCGGCCAGCGCCTCGACGGCGGCGTCGGACTTCTCCTGCATCCAGGCCCGGAAGTTGTCCGCACCGGTGACCTTCCGGGACGGGTCGGCGTCCAGCGCGGCCAGCGCGTCCTTCAGCGAGCCGCCGGGCACGATGCGCGCGGCGGTCTCGTTCATCTCGGCGCGCAGCCGGGCCACCTCGTCCAGGCCCCAGCGGTAGGAGTCCTCCAGGTCGATGGTGTCGCCGAGGAACTCGCGGGAGGCGCGCTGGTAGCGCTCGCGGCCGACCGCGTCCTTCTCCGGCGCGGAGGCCAGCAGCTGCTCGGTGAGGAAGCGTCCGAAGTCGGCGGTGGCGGCCGCCGCCGCCTCGGCGCCGCGGTCCAGGTCGCCGCGGACCGCGCCGGTGGCGCCGGTGCGCTCGACCAGGCCGGTCCAGAAGCTGCCGCCGCCGAGCTCGCCGTTCCAGTCCTTCGCCTGCTTCGCGCAGGCCAGCACCTGCCGCCGCGCGGCGGTGCGGCCCCGGCCCGCGGAGTCCGCCAGCGTCGCCTTCAGCTGCTCCAGCGCGGCCGGAACGGCCGCCAGACGCTTGGCGATGTTCGCGTGGTTCTCCTCGCCCTCGACGCCCATCTGGTCGAAGACCGCGCGCACCGACTGAAAGGGGCTGGCGAGCACGTTCAGCTCGGAGGTGTCGTCGCCGGCCTCGTACCGCTCGACGGTCAGCGCCAGGCGCTCCTCCATGGCCTCCTTGGCCACGCGTTCGTTCCCGTCCGCGGGCTCCAGGGCCCGGATCGCCGCGAGGGTGGACGCCGTCAGCGTGTTGCGCTCGGCGAACCCGTCCAGGGAGATGTCGGTCAGCTCGTGGTCGTGCCCCGCCACTCCGAGTTCGGTCGCGAACTGCGGGTCCAGTTCGACGTAGCGGGCGACGTAGTCTTCGGCGATTTCATTGATGGACGTCACAGGCTCGACCCTATGTCACCGCATACGCCGGTGCGCGAGCCGTTTACGCGCCCCGCACGCCGCCACGGCGACCTCCCCCGACCGGGATTCAGACCTCGACCAGCACCGTGAAGGGCCCGTCGTTCACGAGCGCGACTTTCATGTCCGCGCCGAACCGGCCGGTCTCCACTTTCGCGCCGAGCTCGCGCAGTTCCGCGACCACCGCCTCGACCAGCGGCTCAGCCACCGGCCCGGGGGCGGCGGCGCTCCAGGTGGGACGCCGGCCCTTGCGCGCGTCGCCGTAGAGCGTGAACTGGCTGATCACGAGCAGTGGCGCTCCGAAGTCGGAGCAGGACTGCTCGGTTCCGGGCTCGCCATCAGGCCCTTCAAACAGGCGCAGACTCCACAGTTTCCGGGCCAGTTGCGCGGCCTTGGCCGCGGTGTCGTCATGAGTGACGCCGACCAGCACAGCCAGACCGGGACCCTCGATCGCGCCGACGACCTCGCCGGCCACGGTCACCGACGCCTCGCTCACCCTCTGGACCACCGCTCGCATGCGCCTATTCTCCCCCGCCGTGCGGCCGATGAGACGATGGCGCCATGGCAGAGCTGAACACCACCCTCGTCACCTTCCCCGCCGGCGCGACGTCCGGGACCGCGACCGTCCTGGCCGTGCGGCCGCTGGCGGAGGGCGTCGGCGTGATCGTCGACACCACCCCGTTCCACCCGCTGGACCACAGCTGGCCGGACCAGCCCGGCGACACCGGCGTCCTGAGCGCCGACGGGGTGGAGCACGCGGTGACGGACTGCCTCACCGGCGGCGTGGGCCCGGACGGCGAGTTCGCAGTCGGGCCCGACATCCCGGTGCGGCGCGGCGACGAGACGTGGCGGTGGCTGGCGGTGCACGTGCTGGAAGGCTCGGGCTCGGCGCCGGCCCCGGGCGCGTCGGTCGAACTGCGCGTGGACGAGGCCCGCCGCGCAGCCCTGTCCGCCTCCCACACCGGCTGCCACCTGATGGCCCTGGCCCTGAACGACGCCCTCGCCGACCGCTGGCGCAAGGAAGTCCGCACCGACGGCCTGGACCACCCGGACTTCGACAGCCTCGCGATGGACACCTCCCGCATCGGCCTGGACGCCAGCACCGACCGCTACCGCCTCGGCAAGTCGCTGCGCAAGAAGGGCTTCGACCCCGAAGGACTCCGCGAGGCGCTGCCGGAGGTGACCGAGAAGGTC
Source organism: Catenulispora sp. GAS73 (assembly GCF_041262085.1). Lineage (NCBI taxonomy): Bacteria > Bacillati > Actinomycetota > Actinomycetes > Catenulisporales > Catenulisporaceae > Catenulispora > Catenulispora sp. GAS73. Next base: position 11,562 of record NZ_JBGCCM010000061.1, on the reverse strand, counting down.
AACGCGCGCCTGGCCGAATGGCTGGCGCAGGACGCGACGGTGCGCATCGACTCACCCGGCCCGGAGCTGACCGCCCGCCGCCAGTGGGTCTGCGAGCTGCCGGAACGGACGGTCGAGATCGCCTGCGGCGGCACGCACCTGCACCGGCTCGGGGAGCTGGCTTCGCTGACCGCGGAGCTGACCCTGTCGGAGGACGGGACCGAGTTGGTCGTGGTGACGACGCCGAAGCGGGCTTAACAGCGCCCGGACTGCCGACGGACTGCCGACTGGCCGCCGCCCGCAGCATGTCGGGCCGCGGCCAGATCGCGCTCGCGGCGCGCGCTTCGGTTGCCGGCTGGCTGACCGGCCGACTGACTGACTGGCTGGCTGGCTGGCTCCGGCCTGGCGCTAGCAGGCCGCCGGCTCCAGCACGGCGACCTCCGCGTCCCTCGCAGCACCCGCATTCACCGGCACCGGCACCGGCATCGGCACCGGAGCCGACGCGAGCGCAGTCGCCGCCACCGGCACCGCCCGCTCCACCGCGACCCCCGCGAACCGCTGGTACCCCAGCATCGCGGCGGCCAGCACCACGCCGATCGCCCCGGTCGTCGCGAACGCCCACGGCGGCGAGGAGGCGTCCACCACCGTCCCGGCCAGCGGCGCGCCTATCGCGCCGCCGAGCGTCATCGCAGAGCCCTGCAACCCCATCGCCTGCCCGCGGGCCGAGGCCGGCACGGCGGCGGCGACCGCCTCGGCCGTGGAGGCCAGCGTCGGCGCGCACATGAAGCCGGCCGGCAGCAGGATCAGCGCCAGCCACCACCACCCGAACTGGCCGACGAAGCCGACCGGTACCGTCCCCGCGCCCAGCAGCAGCATCAGCACCGGCAGCCGCCACGGCCGCTCGGTCGAGCCGTGCCAGAAGCCGCCGATCAGCGACAGCAGGCACCACGCGAAGATGCACACGCCGGCCATGCTCACCGCGTTCTGCTGCCGCAGCAGCGCGGTGATCGAGATGTCCGTCCCGGCCAGCACCAGGTTCGCCGCCATACCGGTGGCCAGCACCAGCACGAACGCCGGCCGCAGCCACGTGCTCAGCGGCACCTTCTGCGGCGGCGCGCCGTCGCCGGCCCCATCCGCCCGGTGCCCGATCGGCGGGTTCAGCACCCACAGCGTCACCACCGACCCGACCGTCAGCACCCCGATGGCCGCCATCGTCACGGTCGCGGTGTGCATCGAGGTGATTGCCGCGATCGCCAGCGCCGGACCGACCATGAAGACCAGCTCCACGATCATCGAGTCCAGCGCGAAAGCCTGCCGCCGCATCGAGTCCGGCACCCGCGCGGCCACCGCCTGCCGGATGACCGAGAACACCGGCACGCCGAGCACGCCGCCGAGCACGAACGTGGTCCCCAGCAGCACCGGGTAGGACAGGAACGGCGCCGTCACCCAGTACGTCGCCTCCGACACCCCGGTCAGCAGCAGCACCGGCTTGAGCCCGCGCCGGTCCACCATCCGCCCCAGCAACGGCGACCCGACACCCATGCCGATCGTCATCACCATGCTCGCCAGACCGGCCGCGGCGTAACTGCCGCCCTGGTCCAGCACGACATGCAGGGTCAGCGCCATGGCCTTGGCGGTCAGCGGCAACCGCGCCACGAAGGCGACGACGAACAAGGCCCGGGTCCCGGGCATGGCCAGAATCGGCTTGTAAGGGGTGATGAGCTTGAGCACTTGTTTCCTTCCCACCGAGATCATCGCAGACGCCGCCGACAAAGACGAGTGGGTAATCGCGCGTGGAGCGGCTGCCGAGACCACCGCCAAGACCACTGCCGACACCGCCGCCGAGACCACCGCCGACCGGCCCGGCCCCAGCGATGTGAGTTAGTGGTATGCCATGCGGTAAGAAGTGGAACATGACCGACGACCGCTCGCTCCCCCGCGCCGTCGCGTCGCTCCGCGGCCTGGCCGTGGGCGACGCGGTCGGCGCCTGCTACTTCATCCCGCTGAACCAGCCCCTCCTCACCGACCGCCGCCTCCCGCCGGACCCCTGGTACTGGACCGACGACACCGAGATGGCGTGCTCGGTCCTGGCGGTCCTGCGCGACCACGGCCGCGTCGACCAGGACGCCCTGGCCCACTCCTTCGCCGCGCACCACGACTTCGACCGCGGCTACGGCGCCGGCGTCAACCGCATGCTCCGGCTGATCCGCCAGGAGGGCGCCGACTGGCGCGAGCAGGCCGCGGGCATGTTCGAGGGCAAGGGCTCCTGGGGCAACGGCGCCGCGATGCGCGTGGCCCCGCTCGGTGCCTGGTACGGCGCCGCCGATCTGGACCGCGTCGTCGCCGAGGCGACGGCCTCGGCGGAGGTGACGCACACGCACCCGGAGGGCTCGGCGGGCGCCGTGGCGATCGCGGTCGCCGCCGCACTGGCCGCCGACACGACGCTGACCGGCTACGAGTTCCTCGACGAGATCGCCGAGCGCACGCCGCCGGGCCTGGTCCGCGACGGGGTCGGGACGGCGATGACGCTGCTGCCGCTGACCGACCCGCGCAGCGCCGCCGCGTCGCTGGGCAACGGCCGCTACATCTCGGCGCCGGACACGGTTCCGTTCTGCCTGTGGATCGCCGCCAAGCACCTGGACGACTTCGAGAACGCCTTCTGGGACACCGCTTTCGTCGGCGGGGACATCGACACGACGTGCGCGATCGTCGGCGGGATCGTGGCCGCGCGGGTCGGCGTGGCCGGGATCCCGGAGGAGTGGCTGAAGCGGTGCGAGGCGCTGCCGGAGTGGGTGGGGGTCGAATGAGCACATCGCGGGAGGCACGGGTGGCCGTCGAGAACGTCAATGCCCTGACGAAGCGCTGGTTGGCGGCGGTCGGCGCAGACGCGGGTGTGCTGTCGGCGGTCGGGGTCTGGCCGCTGCTGGCCTTCCTCGCCGACGGCGCTGACGAGGAGACGGGGCGGGAGCTGTCTGGGGCGCTCGGCGTTCCGGTGCAGGAGGCTGCGCGGGCGGCGCGCGAACTGCTGGCCGTGGTCGAGCACACGCCTGCGATCCACCGCGCTCGGGTTGTGGACGCGTGGTGAGGTGCAGGTGGACCGGGACTGGCTCGGGCGTCTGCCGGCCGACGTCCACGGCGAGCTGACCGGCGTGCCGGGCGACGACCAGCAGCGGTTGAACGCCTGGGCCTCGGAGCGCACCGAGGGCCTGATCCCCCGGATGCCGATCGAGGTGAAGCCGGACACGATGCTCGTTCTGGCGAGCGCCTTGCTGGTCACGCTCACTTGGCGCGAGACGTTCACCAAAAGCTTCACTGAATCGACCGGACCGTGGGCCGACGCCGGAGACGACATCCCGGCCCTGCGGCGCGGCACCCCGGATCTCGACCTGCTGAGCGTCGCCGACACGCCGATCGGCCCGGTGACGACGCTGAGGGTCGAGAGCAACGAGGACGTGGACGTGCACCTCGTCCTGGGGCCGGTGGACGGCTCGCCGTCGGACGTGCTGGCGGTCGGGAGCGACTTGGTCGGTTCCCCGCGTCACCCCATGACGCGGGGCTCCGACCTACCCGTCGGCGATGCCGGACCGGGAGTTCGGGTGGCGGTGGTCGAGTCCTCCTGGCAGCAGGACAGCCTGGAGGTGACGACGGTTCCGTTCCGGATCAAGGCGCGGCACGACCTGCTGGATCACGCGGCGCTGTTCGGGCTTCGGCGGGCGACGGACGACTCGCACGGACACTTCCCCGGCGTCAGCGACTACCCGCTGTTCGTGAACCAGGCGCTGCAGGACGCCGTCGCCGAGTTCAGCGCGACCGGCTTCCGGGCGGCGGCGGTGACGGCGATCGGCATGATGGGTGCTGCGATGCCCAGGCAGCGGTACCGGGTACGGCACGTGGCGGTCGCCTTCGACCGGCCGTTCGCCTACTACGCGGTGCATCGTGACAGTGGCCTGATTCTGGTCGCTGGGTGGGTGAGCGCGCCGCTGCGGGCGGCGGCCGAGGCTCAGGACGTCTCGTCCGGCAACGCGTAGCGCCATCGGCAGATTCGCAGACCTTTGTCCGACCGGTACACGGTCGCCGCCGGTTGCCGCTGCCCGGACGGCGTGTCTATGCCGGTACACGCAGCTCGCACGGCAGTGGCGACCGCACCGTCGGCCGAGTGCACCTCCGCGCAGTCGGCCGCCCCCGGCTGCGGAAGCCCCGCAGGCCACGGCTGCACGGGCCCGGTCCCATTCGGCGGGCACTGCATCTCGTAACGCACCTTGGTGCCGGTGTAGGGCGTGGCGGCGTCGGAGGTGAGCGCCTGGAGCTTGGCGAAGGCGTCGGCCACAGGCGCGGGATACTCCGACTCGGTGCTGACGCCGAGCACGAGCGCACGCACGGTCTGATACGCCCCACCGGGCTGGTAGACACCGAGCACCGTGATCGCGCCGTCAGGAATCGCATGGCCACCCTTCGGCAACAGGACCTTGGTCGACGACTGCCCCTTGAGATCCTGCTGCACCCCCTGCACGAGGTAGTCGAGCGCCCCCGGCGTGAGCGTAAGGCGCTTCCGCGCGTCGAAGACGACCGTCCCGTCCGAGTAGACGGCAACCGCCGGCGCAGCCAACGCACTCCGCACAACGAACCCACCGGAGTAGCTGACCTCCGCGACCCGCGTCACCACCCCCGCAGGCGGCAACAACGGCACCGACGGACTCGCCCCACTCGTCGCCGTCCCACCAGCCCCACCAGCCTTCGTGGAGCTCTGACACCCCGCCACGCTGATGATCAGCGCGACAGCACACAAGTACTTGCGCATCTCCATGCGACTTGGACGCGAGCAACGCGCCGCCGGTTCCCGGACACAGGGCCCTTATTGGCGCAACGCGCGCAGCCCGCTCGCCGACAGCCAAACCCACCGCCCGCCGAAGCGCCCGCCCGCAGCTGCCGACCACCCGCAGCCGCTCATAGCCACCCGCAGCCATCCGCGCTAAGGCATCCCCACTGCTAGCAGCTCGCCAGTCGCAGCGCACTGCACCGGCGAGCCCCGGTCGCCCCGCGCCGAAGCCCGAAGCGCGCCATCGGCCGCCGTATCGCGCCACCTGCTATGGCCGCCCCGCCGCCGAGCCCGAGGCGACCGCACCAGCCCTCACTCCCGCCGGCCCTCACCCCACCCGCAGCACCGCCTCCAACCGCCGCGCCGCATTCCCCACCGCGCCGCCGCTCTTCAGCCGTATCGCGCCACCTGCTGTGGCCGCCCCGCGCCGAGCCCAAGGCGACCGCGCCAGCCCTCACTCCCGCCAGCCCTCACCCCGCGCGCAGCACCGCCTCCAACCACCGCACCGCCGCTCTCCAGCCGCATCGCGCCTCCTGCTGTGGCCGCCCCGCGCCGAGCCCGAAGCGACCGCGCCAGCCCCCACTCCCGCCAGCCCTCACCCCGCGCGCAGCACCGCCTCCAACCGCCGAGCCGCGTTCCCCACCGCACCGCCGCTCTTCTTCTGCGCGAGCGCGGTCACCTCCGCGATCGGCGCCCGCTCCGCCGGCAGCGCCCCGGCCAGCTCCGTCGCCAGCACCAGCAGGTCCGCGGTGCCCGACAGGGTCTTCGGCACCGCCGGTGGCAGTACCTTCGGCAGGGCCAGCGCGATCGCCTCCCACGTCGCCGCCGCCGCGCCGCCGTTCGCCAAGTCGCGTAGCGCCGGCACCGACCGGCGCATGCCCGAGGCCGGGAACACGCGCAGCTCCGCTGCCAGCGCCGCCCCGAGGGCGGACGGGTCCAGCAGCTTCCGCGATGCCAGCACCAGCGCCGCGTCGACGCCGGAGGCGCGGAGCCGCGCGTCGTCGCTGACCAGGCGGTAGGCGATCACCTTGTGCGTGTCGTCCTGCGGCCCGTCCTGCTCGGCGAGGACCACCGCCGACTCCGGCGACGGCGGGGCCGTGCCCCGGTCCACGCCGCCGAGCATCGCCAGGGCGGAAAGGTCGGGGCGCGAGGGCACGATCGCGGGCCAGCACGTCATCCAGTCCGACTCGTACCAGCAGCGCTCCGGCTCGCGCCAGACCCCCGGCGCCAGGTCCAGCAGGGTCTCCGGCGCGACCGCGTGGCCCTGCCTGACCCGGCGCGCGAGCTCGGCGTCGGGGAGGTCGCGGACGGCTTCCCGCGCCTGCGGTTCCGGCAGCTCGGCGGGCGGCAGCACGACCCGCTCCCCCGCCACCCAGGCCGCGAAGCGCCGCCCCGCCTTCGACGTCAGCCCACTGACATCCACGCCCCCGCAGTCGGCCGGCAGCCGCAGCAACGCCTGGTGGAAGTCCGCCTCCAGCGGCACCAAACCCTGCGCCTCGCACTGCCGCAGCCGCGCCGCCAGCACCTCCGGCTCGATCGCGCCGGTCGGCGACGTCGGCATCGACACCAGCGGCGGCATGTCGGCCATCCCCAGCGCCGCGTGGATCTCGGCCGCGCGCAGCGTCAGGAAGTCGGCGGGCGTCGTGCGCCTCCGGCGGTAGAAGCCCCGGCTCGACTTCCGCGCCCGCGACCACAGCTGCTTCACCGACGCCCGGTGCGGATGCCGCCGCGCCTCCTCCCCCACACGGGCACCCGCCGCGATCACCATGCACAGAGCGCTGAGCGGAGTCAGCGCCGCCATGGACGACGTCCAGGCCTGTCCCGAACCCGAAGACCACCGCTCGACGATCGGCCCCAGCGCCTCCCGCAGCCCCGCGGAATCCGTCCGCTCGAACTCCACGACCGCCTCCAGCACCCGCTCGAAGACCATCGCCTCGACCGGATCGGCGTGCATCAACGACGCCACCACCTCGGCCAGCTCGGCCGGCGACCCGATCGGCGGCAGCAGCGGACGCGGCACATACGGCGCGACCTCGGGATAGTCGGCGCCGCCAGAGCCCGCGCCAACGCCAGCGCCAGCGCCGACCCCATCCGTCGTCGAGTCCTGCGAAACCCCGAGCAGCCCGGCCAGCATCGCGACCAAGTCCGGAGCGAGGTAGACCTGCGCCTCGGCGACCAACCGCCCGCGCTCGTCCTCCCCCAGCTTCTTCGCATGCTTCCCGGCCAGCTTCACCGCGCGCTCCTGCAGATCCGCAGCCTGCGCACCGAACGCCGTCCCGACCGCGTCGACCAGCTGCGCGGCCCGATCCGGATGCGCCACGAGCAACGCGTCCAGCCAGCTCAGCGTGGTCTTGACCACGTTCTTCTCCGACCGCGTCACCGCGATCGACGCCGCCTCGACAGCGAGCTCGACGTCGAGCAGCCCGGCGTCAGAGGCCTTCTTCAGCGCGGCCAGGAACGTCCGCGCGACCGTCCCGTTCTGCGAAGACAGCAGGCTGATACAGCTCGACACCCGCTCGACGACCTCGTCGTCGGTGGCCTGCAACTCGTTCCAGAACGCGAGGTGGTCCTGCATCGCCCCGGGCCGACCGCCGCGCAGCAGCCGCCGCAGGCTGCCTTCCAGCACCGCGACACGAGGAACCCGACCGCGCCGAACCGCCGAGAGGGCCGCGACCCGGACGACGCCCCAGGACTGGAACAGTTCGTCGTTCTCGTCATCGTCGAAGAGAAGCGGCAGTACCTCGCCGAGGCGCGGGTCCTGCAAGATCTCCTCTTCGATCCGCTCGTTGTGCCGGAACCAGGTGTAGGAGACACCCCAGGCCCGTACGAACTCGGGCGTCGCCTCCAGCTCCACCCCGGCCACCGCAGCGACCTCCTCTACCAGCTGATAGACGCGCTCCGGCTCAAGCTCGGCAAGCAGAGCACCAGGCAAGTCGGCCAGCCAGACCGGACAACGCTCAACCAGAACCTGCCGGATGGCGTCGGACTCGCGGGGCTGGAAAAGGTCTGTGCGCTGCACGCCACGCAGAAACTTCGCCGTAGCGGACGCGCTGGCGAAGACCGCCAACGCCGCCGGGGTCACGGTCCGCTCGGCACGGTCCCTGCGCTCCATAAAGGTGCGCCAGTCTTCATCACTCTGGGAGCGCCAGCGGACTGTTCGCAGGAACTCCCTCAGAGGCTTGCCGAAGGTGCGGCGGTCCTTCTCCGACATGCCCTGGAAGAAGTTCGCGATCGAAGCGGCATCGCCATTGGCCAGCAGCAGGGTGAAGCCGGCTATCGAGTGCGACGCCGAGGCCGACAGCGTGCCGGCAGCCGCAGCAACCGCAGCCGCTTCGGCCGCGTTGTTCGCATCCTTCGCAGCAGCTCTCTTCCAGATCATCGCGCCGCCACCGCCACATCGTCGCCCGAGGCCGCATCCGAGTCCGCATCCGCGCTATCCGTCAGCCCGCGCTCACCACGCCGGTACGCATCCGCCGCGAGAATGTGCTTACACGGCCCGCGCCCGCCCTGATACTTCGCGTACCAAAGACACGTGCACGACAGCGCGCCGTCACCCGCCAGCCGAACCCGCTGCACGTGATCCTCGACCTTCACCGTCGCGATGTCCCCGTCCCAGCTCACCGCTCCGGCGTCCAGCAAGTCCCGAGCCGCGCGCAGCCGCGGGTTCTGCTTGGCCGCGCGCTCGGCGTCGTAGGGCAGTTCGCGGTGAAAGTACGCCGCGTCCGCGTGGTCGTATCCGACCCGCCCGGCCGTCCCCAGCTGCGTCAGCGCCGCGCGCACCCGCGCCACCGGGAGCCCGGTCTGCTCGGCCAGCACGTCCGGCTCGATCCGCGCGTCGAAGGCCAGCAGCGCGGCGACCGCCTCGGCGTCGTCGATCACGTCGTCGCCGGCCAGCGCCGAGAGCACCGCGCCCTCCCCGGAGAAGCCCCGGGTGATCTCCGGCGAGAGCGTCAGCACCAGCCGCATGCCGGGTAGGTCGAGCTGCCAGACCGAGGCCGCCGGATGGGCACCGCGCGCCACGTTCGGGCCGTAGACCCGGAGCTTGCCGCCGAAGCGCAGCAGCGGAAGCAGTTCCTTGAGACGCTGCGGCCCGGCTATGCAGATCGCGCCGGGGCCGGGCGAGGCCGCCAGCCGCAGCGTGCGGCCCGCCGGGACCAGCCACTGCACGCCGCGCGGCGCGTTCGGCAGGCCGCGCAGGAAGCGGGCGGCGTCGGCCGCGGCGAGCTCGGCGCGCAGGTCGTAGCCGGAGGTGACGGCCTGCACCTCCGCGAAGCCGCGCAGCCAACGCGCCGGCAGCGGGACCTTGCGCTCGACCACGGTGCCGTCGAAGGTCGTGGCCACCAGAGCCTCCGGGCCGACTTCGAGCTTCAGCGGGTCGCCGCCGCGGACCCGGGTCAGCGCCAGCCGCAGGTCGTTGTTGACGTCCACGTTGGTGGTACCGCGGTCCAGGGCCGTGCCGTCCATGCCCTCGTCGAGGACGTCCAGCCGGGCGTAGACGCCGCAGCAGCCGGAGAACGACTCGAAGCGGAGGCGGTCGCCGTTGCAGGTGACCACCGGATCACGCAGCGCGGCCAGATTCGGGCGCCAGTAGCGGGCCTGCGCGATATTGGCCACGCCGAGCAGCGCGGCGGCGGCGGGCTCGGCCTCGCCCAGGAAGCCGGAGAAGAAGCGCGGGTGCGCGGTGGGACCCGCAGTGGTGGTACCGCCGGAGGTCTGCAGGTCCAGCAGCCCCGCCGGGGTCAGGCTGGACGCGCGGACATACCCGTATATTTGGGCGGTGGAGGTCATGGTCCGAAGGTAGCGGCGGACACTGACAGGGGATGAGAGGACTAATGTCGACTCGGGTCCGCCTGAGCCGACCTCGGAATCCGACCTGGATCCCGACCCTGGAGCTCAGATCCCGACCCACAGCCCGAGCCCGAACCCGAGCCCGAACCCGATCCTCAGCCCGACCGAGGCGCGACGCGAAGAAGGAGCCCGCCAGACGTGGAGTCCGCCTGGAACCGCAGCGTTCTGCGCACGAACAACGAGCGGCTCCTGCTCGACCGCCTGCGCGCCGACGGCGCCACCTCCCGCGCGGAGCTGGCCCGGCTGACCGGGCTGTCCAAGCCCACGGTGTCCACCGCGCTGGGCCGGCTGGAGCACGGCGGCCTGGTCCGCGAGATCGGCAAGCAGGCGGTCGCCGGGCGCGGGCGCTCGCCGGTCCTCTACGAGGCCGACCCGACCGCCGGCTACGCCATCGGGGTGGACGTCGGCCGCAGCTGGATCCGGGTCGGCCTGGCCGATCTGGACGGCACCGTGGTCGGCCGCAGCGACCGCCCGAACACCGCCGCCGACGCCGACGGCATCGTCGACGCGATCGTGGAGCAGGTCCGGCACGCCGCCGAGGAGGCCGGCGTCGAGTGGTCGCGCGTGCTGCACACCGTGGTCGGCAGCCCCGGCGTCATCGACACCGCGACCAACGAGCTGCGCTACGCGGTGAACCTGCCGGGCTGGGGCCGCCGCGAGGTGACCGACCGCCTCGCCGCCTCCCTGGGCACCGCCCTGGAGCTGCTGAACGACGCCAACCTCGCGGCGCTCGGCGAACACGCGGCGGGCGCCGGCCGCGACTGCCGCCTGTTCGTCTACCTCCACATCGGCACCGGCCTCGGCTCCGGCATCGTGGTGGACGGCAAGCTGTTCCCCGGCGCGCACGGAGCCGCCGGCGAGGTCGGCTACCTGCCGTACGGCCCCTACGACGAGGACCGCGCCCGCACCCGCGGCCTGCTGGAGGACGCCGCCGCCGCCGACTCGGTCGTGGCGATCGCGCGCGAACTCGGCATGGCCGACGTCGCCTCGGCGAAGGACGTCTTCCTGGCCGCCCGCGCCGGCAGCACGACCGCACTGGAAGTCGTCCGCCGCGAAGCGGAGCGCCTGGCGCACGCCGTCGCCTCGATCGCCGCGGTCATCGACCCAGAACTGGTCGTCCTCGGCGGCGGCATCGGCGACAGCGCGGACCTGCTGCTGGAGCCGCTGCGTGAGACGCTGGGCAAGATGACGCCCCTGGTCCCGGACCTGGCGGCGTCGGTGCTCGGCGCGAACGCCGTGCTGGAGGGGGCGCTGGCCTCGGGCGTGCGGACGGTGCGCGGGCTGGTTTTCGAGGCGTGGCAAGGGGTTCAGGAAGTGGTGCCGGCGGCGGGTGCGGCGGACGCGTAGGCGATCGCCGGCCGCCGCCACCAGAAAATCCCGCGGGCGCTCCTGCTTGATGTGTGGTGGGTGCGGTTTGTTGGTGGGTTGACAGTCAAGGGCGTTTTTTGACGGCTTCGCGCGGGTTTAAGAAGGATCCGCTGGGTGCGCAGTTCGGTGGTGTGCCTGGGGACGCGCTGGCGGCCGGCGGTGATGCTGGACACGACCGCGCGCGAGTCCGAGTCACTGCGCACGCGTCAGGTCGGCGGCTGGCGGCCCTCGTCGCTGACGTCGCCCGGAGGGAGCCATCCCGGCCTGGCGGGTTGGCAGAGCCCGCCGACAGCGACGAGGGATCCGGGACAACCCCTCCTGTGGTGTGGACGGGGTCCACCCGGTGGCCACAGGTGGCGGTGAGTTGTCGTGTGGGAGGTGCGGGAACCTTTCCCACAGGCGGGGTTGTCCCGGGTTCCCCGTCGCGTCGGCGGGCGTAGCCAAGCTGACCGGACAGCAAGAGCGGGTAGTTAAGGGTTTGTGGTGGGTGTCAAGGCCCTGGGCTGCCGGGTGGCATGGGAAACGAGACCTCTGATACATCGGGTTCTTGT